>NZ_DASXWU010000094.1:0-32650 GCF_036503465.1 Nocardioides sp. | reverse complement strand
GATACTGGGGGTGACGGTCATCGTGGTGTCCTTCTTCGAGTCGGTTGTGAGAGATCACTCGAAGGATCACCCGATGGCCGTCGCTCCATTACGCAGCGACACGCTCACCGGGATCCGTACACCACTCTGCTGGACGCCACTCCGGGGACCCCCCGGTGCATCCAGCAAGGGCACACGCAACGACAAGCAAGACTGCGGCACGCATCCACATGTGCGTGGGACGTTCCCTCATGAATGCAGGTTCCTCCTTGGCGGCAGCCTTAGGGAGGGCTGACAGCCGCGCCAGAACGCCGAACAGCGGCATGAGCGGAACGCCACGCCGTCAGGCCCGGTACGACGGGCGGCGAGTGCGCCGGTGTGTGCTCACATGGTCCGAGAGGTGCGGGCGACCAGCGTGTCTATACGCCCATCCGTCACGAAGACATTCAGGAATGTGCACGAGCCAGGCACTCCCGGCCCGGAGGGCACGAGTCCCAGCCATAACGATGGCGTGCTCCGCAGCCGGGGTGGCAACTCTTGGCCACCGCACACGAAGTCGCGTCCGGAGTCAACGAACATCCTCAGAGATGCAGGCGTGACGTGTCCGCCTTCGCGCAGGGTGTATCCCTTGGCCACGGTGTAGAGGTCAAGGGGTGTCCCTCGCCACGTAGACCGCTGTTTCGCCTGGGTGCCTGTCAGGACATGGGTCTTACCGTCGATCACGAGAGTGACGCGCGGCGAGAACGCGGGCGCAGGCTCTCGTCCGCTGACGAAGTTCACGAACTGCCATGCAGACACAAACCTTGGATTTGATGGTCGCTGGACCAACCCGGTCACTTCGGCGCCGCTCGTGGCGGGAGATTTCACAGGGTGCCGTGCAAAGACCCAGACCCCGACCGACGCCAGTAGTAGCGCCACCAGGAGGATGGTGCCGACCGCTCGAAGCTGGGGACGCATGGGCAACTCCGTTTCGCCTGGACATGAGTATGACGCCGAACGGGTCCTGTCGGATCCCTCCTAACGACACGCACATCGGCATGAGAGTTGTATTCGCGCGGCCTTGATTGGGCCTGGTCCCGCAGGCGCGCTGGACGCACAACCGGTCGCTCGGCGATGCAACCTCCCCGGCGCTGGGTTACTGCTGGAAAGCGGAGACAAGAGCATTGAGGAGCTGATCGACGTCCTTCCGTCGGGCGTGGTAGACGCGTTTGCGGTGGTCGGACCGGGTGCCGGCGGGGTCTTGCGTAATCGCGCCGAACTCGGTGAGACGGCGCAGGTGGGCTTGGAGGAGGGAGGCGCTGAGGTTGAGGCGCGCGGAGAGCTCACTGCGGCTGGCCGGGCCCTCGACGACCAGGGACCTGAGGATGGCGACGCGGACCCGGTTGCCGAGGATGTCGATGGCTCGTTCGACGGCTGGGGGGAGGTCGGTGCGGGCGGGGGTCGGCACGGCGTCATTGTGGTCGTCGCGTGTGCCGCCCAACACTTGTGATAAGTTACTTATCGCAAGTTCTCAGGAGGTGCGGATGTCGATTCACGTGGAGGCGACGGGACGAGTCGCGGATGCGCCGAGCGCGGTGTCAACCGACCACGGCATGCTCGCGGTGTTCGTGTTCGACCCCTATCCGGAGCCGGCGCCCGAGTCGATGCGCGAGGGTGCGGCTCACGGGTGTGAGGTGCGGTGTCGAGACGAGCGGCTGATCGGTGAGGTGCTCGGACATGGTGAGGTCGGCGCCCCGGTGGCCGTCACGGGCGAGCTCATCCTGTTTGTGGTCTCGGGTCCGATGGAGGACGAGCTGTGTGCGGTCCGCGCCGCCATCGAGGCCGAGGATGTCTGCTTCGGATCGGTGACTGAACCGAGCCCCTGAGGGGCTCGCGGCGTCGCCGTCCAGCCCGTCCTCGGCGATGAGCGCCTCGAGTCGGCGGTGGCTCGGCAGCTACCGGTCCACGATTTTCATCCCACCATCCCCATCTTCGCCCCTTCGTTCTCGCACCCTTCGCGCGAGCCCCTGACCTTCGCTTGCCGTCCCACCCATTGCCAACCGTCAACGGCTCCTCAACTCCTGCCCCCATCAGCCCTCTTCCCACCCCTAATCGGCGGCACGCATGCTACGAAGTTCGGTAAGGAAGTGGGCTGCTGACCTGCGGTTTTGCGGTTGTTGACGGTTGTCGAGGGACGGGGCTTTTGGATGCACGGCGGCTTGAAGATCTACCGCGGGAACCCGGCGGCCGCGCGGGCGTACGTGGAAGCCGACCGGGCTCGGGTCGACGACTACTACCTGGCCGAGGGCACCGGCCTAGCGGCCCGGCTGGTCGTCACGCCTGACGGGATCGTCGAGATGCCGGCGATGGACGGCCCGACGTATGAACGGTGGGTGGCCGGGCACATCGTCGATCCTGATCGTGAAGCTAGAGGGCATGCCGGCCGGTCGAAGGGGCGGCTGCGGTCCGATGACCAGGCGGTGCGGTTCGTGGAGGTGACGGTGAACGGGCCGAAGACCTGGTCGCTGGCCGCGGCCGTGGATCCCGAGATCGGGACGGCCTATGACGCCGCCCAGGACCGCGCCGCCCACCAGATCATCGGGTGGCTGGCAGAGCATGCGACCACCCGGGTGGGTCCGCGGGGCCGGCAGGTGCAGGTGCCGTTGGAGGAGCTCGAGGCGGCCGTGGTGCGGCATTACACGTCGCGGGCGGGGGACCCGCACCGACACCTGCACTTGCAGGTCAACGCCCGGGTCTGGGCACAGGGTCGGTGGCGGGGTCTGCACACCGTGGGGGTGCGGGACAGTCTGGAGGCGATCAACGGGATCGGGCACGCGGCGGTGATGTGCGATCCCGGGTTCCGGACGGTGTTGGCCGCCCACGGCTACACCCTCGACCCCGAGACCGGCGAGATCACCCAGCTGGCCGGACTTGTCGGTGCGTTCAGTGCCCGAGCCAAGCAGATCGAGACCCACATCGACTCCTACGAGGCCGCCTGGCGCGCCGGGCATCACGGCCAGGAGCCGGGCTCGACGCTGCGGCGGGCGTGGGACCGGCGGGCCTGGGCCACCGCACGTCCCGACAAGGTCCTGCCCACCGATGGCGCCGAGCTGACGGCAAGGTGGGTCGAGGAGCTGAGCGAGCTCGGATTCCAGCAACCAGACCGACCCGAGAGCGCCGCGCGGGTGGTGGGTATGCGGCCGGGCTCGGTGGACCGCGACTCCATGGTCGAGACCGCGCTCACGCGGCTGGGTGCCCGGCGGTCGGCGTGGAACCCGGCCGACGCCCGCGGCGAGGTGGAGAAGCTGATCGCCGCGGCCGGGGTCGTGACCGACAGTGGTGTCCGGGGTGAGCTGGCCGAGGACCTGACCGCGCGGGTGGTCGCGGCCTCCCGTCCCTTGCTGGCGCGTGGCGATGTGCCGGAGCATGTCCGGGCGTTGACCTCGACCCGGGTGCTCGCGGTCGAGCACGAGCTCATCGCGCAGATCACGGCCCGCGCCGAGGGTGAGGCGTTCCCGGCCTACCTGCGGGAGTTGCGCGGCCGGGTCGACGGTCTTGACGCCGACCAACGCGCTGCGGTGGCGCACCTGACCGGCACCGGCCGGATCATTGTGGTGGAGGGTGCGGCCGGGGCGGGGAAGACGGCGATGCTGGCCGCCGCCCGCACCGTCTCATTGGACCAAGGTCACCGGATGGTCGTGGTCACGCCCACACGGAGGGCGGCGATGGTCGCCGAAGGCCAGATCGGGGCCGCGTCGTACCCGGTGGCGTGGCTGCTGTACCAGCACGGTTTCCGCTGGGACGACGACGGCCACTGGGCACGGGTTCCCAGCCGGCCCGATGTGGCGGCACGGCTGCGGGCCGGCGACCTGGTCGTGGTCGATGAGGCCGGGATGCTGGACCAGGACACCGCCCGCGCCCTCCTGATCTTCGCTGCGGAAGCAGGGGTGCGGGTCGGGCTGGTCGGCGACCGGCACCAGCTGCCCGCCGTGGGCCGTGGGGGAGTGCTCGACCTGGCTGTCCGCTACGCATCCGACCGGACCCTGACCCTGGAGGGGGTGCGCCGGTTCGCCGACCCGGCCTACGCCGACCTGTCGGCGCGGATGCGGCACGCCACCCAACCCGGGGAGGTGTTCGACGAGCTTCTTCGGCGCGGGCAGATCGTGGTCCATGCCAGCGAGGTCGAACGTCAGCAGGCCCTCGCCGTCCGGGCGAGCCGGGGCGAGCTGGTGGTCGCCGACAATCGCGAACAGGTGAGCCGGATCAACGGCCTGGCCCACCAGGTCCGCGTCCTCACCGGAGAGGTGAACCCGCGAGGCGCCAGGGATGCCGGTGACGGTGTGGTGACCTCGGCGGGGGAGCGGATCGGGGTCGGCGACCGGGTCGCGACCCGTCGCAACGACCCGGAGGTCGACGTGGCCAACCGGGAGACCTGGACCGTCGCCGACACCGATCGAGGTTGCCTGACCGTGGTGGGGGAGGCGGGTCGACGCACCCTGCCGGCGGCCTATGTGCGCGAGCATGTCGAACTGGCTTACGCCACCACCGCCTACGGCGCCCAAGGTCAGACCGTCCCGAGCGCGCATGTGTCGGTCGGCGACCACACCGGCGCCTCCTCGGCCTACGTCGGGATGACCCGCGGCCACCACCGCAACACCGCCCATCTGGTCGCCCCCACCCTGGAAGACGCGCGGCGGCAGTGGGTCGAGGTCTTCGGTCGCGACCGCGCGGACCTGGGACCCGCCCACGCGGCGCGGCTCGCCGCCGAGGCCGTCGAACGGTACGGGCCCGCCGCCCCGGGCGCCCGTCCCGCCTCGCCGGCTCGACCGGCTCGGCCGGCGCCGTATGTGCCCGCGCGTCGAGGGCGACCGGTGTCGCCGGCCGAGCTGGAGAGCCGCGACCAGGCGCGGCGACGCCGCAACCAGCAACAGCTGACGCCGGCCCCGCCGTCGCCATCCCTGCCGTCGTCGCGGTCACCTGCCGGCGGTCGCGGCATCGGGTTCTGATGAGCCGGTCCCGGTCACCATCACGGTGCGGGTGGTGGGCGTGGGTCGAAGCGGGTGCGGCGTTGCCGACGCGGTGGTGGGGGAGGTGGCTTGGGCAGGAACTCCATCCAGGTGATCCGGGCCAGGGCGGCGGTCTCGGGGTCCTCGTCGTCGTAGTGCCAGGAGAAGATGTTGCTGGAGTGGGATCGGGTCGCGCCGTCGATGGCCGGCTGCCACGCGTGGCGGACGGGGTCGGGCAGGTCGAGGTCGTCCCACAGGTCGACCAGGAAGCCGCCGTCGAGCCAGCGGATCATCATCTGGGGCAGGCCGCGGCGGATCAGGATCTCATAGGCCCGTCGCCGGTCGTCCGGATCCTTCAGGTGCCATTCGTCCTGGTCGGTGTGGCCCAGCAGGTCGGGAACCCCGATGGTGGCGAAGCAGTCCGGCGTCGGGACCCGCCACAGCCGGTCCGGCGCCCAGAACGCCACGATCCCGGTCGGGTGGTACTCGGTGAACTCGACCCTCGAGCGCAGGGTGAGCTCCCAGCCCAACACCGCGAACAGGCGGGCCGCCACCTTCACCGACGGCGTCTTCAGACCACGCTCGTAGGCCGACACCGTGGCCTGCGAGGTGCCGGCCCTCTGGGCCAGCTCGGCCTGGGTCATCCCGGCGACCCGCCGGGCCACCTCGAGGAGGTAGAAGTCGCCGTCGTCGATGGTGAGGATCCGGCCACGATACCTGCATCAGATACCCGATCGAGCGTATTTGGTGCCCTCGTTGGGGAGCCGTGCACACCTACCTCATGGACGCCCTTGTCCACAGATTGCTGGGGACGAGTGTCCATTCCACCCCCGGACCGCGCTTGATGAGGGTGGACCGACCACAACCACACAGGAACCACGCAGAAACGAGGCGAAACCCCATGAGCACTATCACCCACCAGATCCCGTTCCCCGAGCGCGACGCCGAGGAGCTGCTGACCTTGTCCGAGGCCGCCGAGGTCCTCCGGGTGCCGATCAACACCCTGCGCTGGTGGCGCCAGACCGGCAAAGGACCCGAGTTCTTCAAGATCGGCCGCCACCTCGTCACCACCGTCGGCGACCTCCGCCGCTACATCCGCGAACAGCGTCGCGGCCAACGCCCCATCCTCGACTGAATCCCGCGCCGCTCGGAGGCAATCAATGACAACTGGGAGACCACCGCTGCCGGTCGGCACGTGGGGCAACATCTCTGTGCGCGAGGTCTCGCCGGGACGATTCCGCGCCAGGTGTCGATTCCGTGATTTCGACGGATCGATCAGGTACGTCGTCAGATTCGGAGCGTCGAGGACTGCGGCGTCCACGGCTCTGAAAGTCGCTCTGAAGGACCGCGCCGCGGTGACCGGTGGGGGAGCCGTGGAGTCCGGGTCGACCGTCGGGCAACTCGCTGACCTGTGGCTCACGGAGGTCGCGGCCGATGAGGGACTCTCGCTGACGACCAAGGCTCGCTACAAGACCGTCGCCGAGACCGTGGTGGTCGCGGGGCTGGGCAGGCTGCGGCTCTATGAGGTCCAAGTGCCTGCCGTCGACCGGTTCATCGGCTCGGTCCGTACCCGCCACGGAGTCGCCACCGCGAAGACGGCGCGAACCGTGCTGTCCTCGATGATCGGGTTGGCGATGCGGCACGGGGCGATGACGGCGAACCCGACCCGGGAGATCCGCATCAAGTCCGGGCGGAAGGCTCGAGCCCGTGCCCTGACGCCCGACGAGCAGTCCCACTTGCTCGAGAAGCTGCGTGCCGACGAGCTGGCGGCGGCCTACGACCTGGTCGACCTGGTCGAGTTCATGCTGCGGACCGGCGTCCGGATCGGCGAGGCGTGTGCCCTTCGGGACCGGGATGTCGATCTCGAGGCGCACACTGTCGAGATCGCGGCGACCGTCACCGACTTCGGCATCGAGGAGCGCCCCAAGACGGCGGCGGGGTGGCGACGCATCGCCGTGCCTGACGAGGTGGTCGCGATGATCGCGCGCCGGCTGCGGGACCCCGGGCTCCGCACCGATGTCGTGGTGTTTGCCTCGCCCTTGGGCCGGCTTCGGAATCGTTCGAACACCACAGGGGATCTACGAAGAGCCTTCAACCGCATCGGCTTCGACTGGGTGTCGAGCCACACGCTACGGAAGACGGCGATCACTAGGCTCGACGACGCCGGCCTTTCGGCTCGTCAGATCGCCGACCACGTCGGGCACGCTCGGCCGAGCATGACTCAAGACGTCTACATGGGCCGCGACGTTGCGAGCTCTGCGGCCGCCCAGATACTTTCCGGGCACTAAACGGGCACCGCCGAACACACTGAAGGGCCCTCGATCTGCTCCGCTGCAGGTCAGGGCCCTTGGTCGTACGCCATCAGGGACTCGAACCCCGAACCCGCTGATTAAGAGTCAGCTGCTCTGCCAATTGAGCTAATGGCGCATGCCGTGAAGCGGTGTCAAGGTTACCAGCGAGAGGCGGCGTCCTCCCAATCCGCTGGGGAGCCCTCGACGGAATATTCAAGATTCAACTACCGTTGTTCCGGCACCGCGCCAGGGAGGCGCCAGAAGCTTGGAGGTGGGCCCGATGCCCGCAGTGACCGTCGACGACCTGACCACGCTCAGCCGACTTCCGGAGCCCGACCTCGGCGACCAGCCGCGCCCGGTGTGGCAGGTGACCACCGCGCCCCAGGGCTACGAGGGGGAGGGCTTCCCGGTACGCCGCGCCTTCGCCGGCATCGACCTCGGCCTGCTCGACCCGTTCATCATGATGGACCAGATGGGGGAGGTGGAGTACGCACCCGGCGAGCCCAAGGGCACCCCCTGGCACCCGCACCGCGGCTTCGAGACCGTCACCTACATGATCGACGGCGTCTTCGACCACCAGGACTCACACGGCGGTGGCGGCTCGATCACCAACGGGGACACCCAATGGATGACCGCCGGCTCGGGCATCCTGCACATCGAGACCCCGCCCGAGTGGCTCGTGCAGGCGGGCGGTCTCTTCCACGGCATCCAGCTCTGGGTCAACCTGCCGCGCAACGAGAAGATGGTCGCGCCCAAGTACCAGGACATCAGCTCCGACCAGGTCGCCCTGCTCACGTCGTACGACGCGGGCGCGCTGGTGCGGGTCATCGCCGGGACCGTCGGTCCGCAGGCCGGTCCGGGCTCGACGCACACGCCGATGGCCCTCGTCCACGCGACGATCGAGCCCGGAGCGCGTCTCGACCTGCCGTGGGAGCAGGAGTTCAACGCCCTGGTCTACGTGCTCAACGGGCACGGCACGGTCGGCACCGACGCCCGTCCGGTCTCGACCGGCCAGGCGGCCGTGCTCGGCGCGGGCGACTACCTCACGATCGCGGCCGACGGCTCCCAGGAGAGCCGCTCGCCGAAGCTCGACGTGATCGTCGTCGGTGGGAAGCCGATCGGTCAGGCGATCGCCTGGGCCGGACCGTTCGTGATGAACACCAAGTCCGAGGTGCTCCAGGCCTACGAGGACTTCCAGAAGGGCAACTTCGGCCACATCCCCGGCTGACGTCGTCCTGCGTCCGGCTTGTGGGCCGGCGATCCCCGACTCCGACCAGGCGCGTGCACAGGGAGGTCACGCTCGTGGCCAGGGCCAGGGACGCCGGCCCACCGGATCGTCCAGCGGTCGGGTAGGTCAGCCGACCTGGGGGAGGACGATGGAGAAAGTGTCGGCGGAGCAGCCGGGCGTGCTGACCGTGACCGTGATGGAGCCCGCCGGGCGGTTGTCGCCGCTCCCGGTGTAGGCCATGGTCTTCGCCGTGAAGACCGGGTGGGTGGTCGTGTCGCCGGGCAGGCTCTGGGCGCTCGTGAACGTCAGCGTGTAGCAGCCGTTCTCGTCGGGGTCGAGCTTCTTGTTCCCCTTGCCGCCCTGCACCCAGCCCGCCGGCAGGTACTGCTCGCCGGTGTAGGTGATGTCCTGCAGGCCACAGATCGTCAGGATCACGGTCAGGCCGGTGACGGCCGTGCTGCACTCGTTGGTGATGTCCAGCGGGATGTCGATGTAGTTGAGCTCGCCGGCGCGCCAGCTCGCGTTGCCGCTCGCGCTCAGGCTGCAGCAGCCGCTGCCGGCGAACGCCGGGACCGCGGTGGCCACCTGGATCGCCGGCACGGTCCACGCCACCATGGCCGCGCTCCGGACGATCCGGCGCCGGCTGAGCGTGCGCGGCTCGTCGTTTTGGGCGTGAGAAGTCACTGAAGTTCCCCCATGTCGTGTCGGCCAGCCGCCTCGCCTGATGCGACGCGTCCCCACTCGGCCGTTGCTGGTCACCCCCGTGACCGGCACTCAGGAGATTAGGCAGACCGTGCGGGCCGGGTCCGCAGAACTCGCGGGACTTTACGTAAAGGATTCTCGTCGGAGTCGGGGTGAGTGACGGGATTCGAACCCGCGACCACCTGGACCACAACCAGGTGCTCTACCAGCTGAGCTACACCCACCATGCGGCCCCGGACGGAGCCGGGGCCAGAGAGGAAGTGTAGGGCACCTACTGCTGCGAACCCGATTCGGGGCGATCGTCCGAGAGACCCGTCAGCGACCCTCCGTGCTCGTCCGCGAGGGCCTTCGCATCGGCGCTCTCCGGACCCGGCGGCGGCACGAAGATCGCGGCGCGGTAGTAGCGCAGCTCCTCGATGCTCTCGAGGATGTCGGCCAGCGCCCGGTGGTTGCCCCGCTTGGCGGGAGAGTTGAAGTACACGCGGGGATACCAGCGCCGCGAGAGCTCCTTGATCGAGGAGACGTCCACGATCCGGTAGTGGAGGAACGCGTCGAGCTCGGACATGTCGCGGGCGATGAAGGCGCGGTCGGTGGCGACCGTGTTACCGGCCAACGGCGGCCGCGAACCCTCGTCGCAGTGCTCGCGGACGTAGGCGAGCACCTGCTGCTCCGCCTCCTGGAGCGTGATCCCGCTGTCCAATTGGCTCAGCAGGCCGGACTTCTCGTGCATCGACCGGACGAAGTCGACCATCTGCTCGACGGCCTCGGCGGGGGGCTTGATCACCAGGTCCACGCCGTCACCGAGCGGGTTGAGGTCGAAGTCGGTGACCACGCAGGCGATCTCGATCAGCGCGTCGGCGACATAGTCCAGCCCCGTCATCTCGCAGTCGATCCAGACGAGGCGCTCGTTCACAGGACGAGACCCTACCCAGGAAGCTGCCGCGCCGGGGTGGAGTCGTTCAGCCTTCACTCAGGACGGTTTCGTACGCTGGTGCATCGTGAGGCAATGGGTCGGCGTTCTCGCGCGGCTGCTGGTCGGCATCGTCGACCTCGTCGCGGGGTTGGCGAAGTTCCCGGATCCGGCCGGCAACGTCCGCCAGGTGCGTGCCTTCCAGATCCTGCCCGAGTCGGTCGTCCCCACCGTGGGGCACGCGCTCCCGACCGCGGAGATCATCATCGGCGTGGCCCTGATCCTCGGGCTGCTCACCCGCCTGTTCGGCGTCCTGTCCGCGCTCTTCTTCATTGCGTTCATCATCGGCATCTCCGCCGCCTGGGCGCGGGGGCTGGAGATCAACTGCGGCTGCTTCGGTAGCCACGGCGTCCCGGCGAACCCGCAGCGTCAGTACGCCATCGACATCGCCAGGGACGTCGGGCTGTTGGCGTGCTCGCTGTGGCTGATGGTGTGGCCGCGCACTCGCCTCGCCCTGGACACCCTGCTGTTCCCGCACCACGAAAGGCTCGCCGATGGCGACGAATCAGAAGAAACTGTCGAAGTCTGAGCGCGCGCAGGCGCTGATGCGGCAGCAGCAGCGCCGGGAGCGCCGGCGGAACCTGCTGGTCGTCGGCTCGGTGGTCCTCGCCGTTCTGATCATCGCCGCTGTTCTGTTCTTCGTGCAGAGCAAGAGCGACACGACTGGCAAGTCCGTGACCGCGAGCGGCACGCCGAAGAACCTCTCCGGGCAGTACGACGTGGTGATCGGCAAGTCCTCGGCACCTCACACCATCAAGCTCTACGAGGACCTCCAGTGCCCGATCTGCCAGGAGTTCGAGAAGGCAGCGGGCGACCAGGTCCGGTCCGCGATCGCGGACGGCAAGGTCAAGGTCGACTACCACATGGTGGCGTTCCTGGACCGGGAGTCCTCGACGAACTACTCCTCGCGCGCGCTGAACGCGGCGATGGCGGTGCTCAGCACCGCCGGGCCCCAGGGGTTCCTGAAGTTCCACGAGATCGCCTACGACAACCAGCCGGCCGAGGGCTCGGCCGGGGTGCCGGACTCGACCCTGGTCGACTGGGCGGTGCAGGCCGGCGCGGACAAGGCGAAGGTCACGCCCCTGATCGACGGCAACGTCTACCACCAATGGGTGGTCAACGCGACCGACCAGATGTCGAAGGACAAGGTCACCGGTACGCCGACCATCTTCATCGACGGCACGGAAGAGACGAACCTGCAGACCGGCGTGAACGCCGTCCTCCAGATCACCAAGTAGCCTTCTCACGTGGAGGTCGAGCAGGTCCAGCGTTGGGTCGCGTCTGCTCTCGTCCTGACGGTCTGCACCCTGTTCGCCACCGGGATGGCGATCCTGTCCGGCACCGTCGACCGGCCGGGTTCCGGACCCGGGCTGATGGGTGTCTCCTGCGCGACCGGGCTGATGGCGATGACCGGCGTACGCCTGATCAACCAGAAGCGGCTGGTGACTGCCTGGCTGCTGCTCGGGCTCCTGCCGGCGGTCGTCGTTGGTTCGTACTACCGGCTCACCGGCTGACAGACTCGGCCCGTGGACCAGCGCCAGGACCTGTCGTCGTTCATCGCGGGACTGCCCAAGGCCGAGCTGCACGTGCACCACGTGGGGTCGGCCTCACCCGCGATCGTCTCGGAGCTCGCGATGCGTCACCCCGGCGTCGTGCCCGTCGACCCCGAGCAGCTGCGGAGCTTCTTCGAGTTCCGCGACTTCGCGCACTTCGTCGAGGTCTACCTCGCCGTCGTGGCTCTGATCCGCACCGATGACGACGTGCGCTACCTGACCTACGAGGTGGCGCGCGAGCTCGCCACTACCCAGCAGGTGCGGTACGCCGAGCTGACGTGTACGCCGTACACCTCGGTCCTGCCCGACGACCCCGACAACGGGATGCCGATCGAGGCCTACACGCAGGCGCTCGAGGATGCCCGGATCGCCGCCGAGCGCGACTTCGGGATCGTGCTGCGGTGGATCTACGACATCCCGGGTGAGAGCGGGATGCCGGCCGCCGACGCGACCCTGTCGTTCGCGACGAACCACCGGGTCGACGCGCTGGTCGGCTTCGGACTCGGCGGCCCGGAGATCGGTGTCGCGCGGCGGCAGTTCAAGCCGCACTTCGACGCTGCGCGGCGGGTCGGCCTGCACAGCGTGCCGCACGCCGGCGAGACCACCGGCCCCGCGACGGTCTGGGACGCGCTGAGCCTGCTGGGCGCCGAGCGCATCGGGCACGGGACCTCCGCGGCGCAGGACCCGAAGCTGCTCGGCTACCTCGCCCGGCACGGCGTCACCCTCGAGGTCTGCCCGTCCTCGAACGTCGCGACGCGCGCGGTGGCCAGCCTGGACGAGCACCCGATCGTGGCCTTCCGTGACGCCGGCGTTCCGATCACGGTGAACTCCGACGACCCGTCGATGTTCAACACCTCGCTCAAACAGGAGTACGAGATCGCGGCCCGGCTGCTCGGCCTCGACGCCGACGGCGTTGCGGACCTGGCGCGGACGGCCGTGCGCGCGTCGTTCGCGACCGACGAGCAGAAGGCGGCTCTCCTCGACGAGATCGACGCCTACGCCGGCGCCTGAGGACGCATCAGGCCCGGCGATCTCATACGTCGCCGGGCCACAACCATTGGATCGTGCGGCGCGACGAGATCGTCGGACCTGATGCGGCGTGTCGTCCGTGGGCGGGTGGGCGCTCTCAGACGACGGTGGCGACGACGAGCAGGTACTCCCACTCGATGTGCCCCTCGGGCGTGCGGAACTGGTCGGCGAGGTCGGCCAGGGCCTGGTCGAGCTCTGCCGTGCGGGCCGGGTCGTCGGCCAGGCCGCGGTATGCCGCGATCGTGGGCCCGTAGTTGGTCTTGAAGTACTCCCGGAAGGTGACCGGGTCGGACAGGGTCTCGGCTCGGAGCAGCTGCTGGCTGGCCCGGACGTCGGTCACCCGGTCGCCGAAGAGCGACCGCACGTGCTCGATGTCGCCCCATAGCGGCGGCGGCTGGGCTCCGGGCGGTGGCGGCGCGACGTACGGCTTCATGACGGCGAACATCTGGCCGATGAAGCCGCCCGGTGTCCAGGCGATCAGGGCGATCCGGCCACCCGGACGGCAGACCCGGACCAGCTCGTCGGCAGCCTCCTGGTGGTGCGGCGCGAACATCACGCCGACACACGACGTGACGGCGTCGAAGGAGTCGTCCTCGAAGGGCAGGTGCTCGGCGTCCGCCACCTGCCACTCGAGGCTCACGCCGGCGGCCTCGGAGTCCGCGCGCCCGCGGTCTAGCAGCTCGGGCGTCAGGTCGCTGGCGATCACGTGGGCACCGGTGGCGGCCGCCGGGGCGAGGACGGCTCAGCGCGTCGGCGTACAGGAAGCCGATCTCGTGCGAGGGGGCACCCGACAACTCCCCCGAGTCGAAGCCGCCTGAGACTTTGCCTTGCGACGCCTCCCGCGTGGGTCGGCCAGGCCTTACCCTCGGGCTGGTGCGGCGAACGCCGCGGGGGGCCGGACTCACGGAGTAGCTCATGGCCGTCTCAGCGTTCGAGCGACGCCCGCTCGGCAAGCAAGGTCGCGTCAGCCTCACGGACTTCCTCCTGGCTCGCATCACCGAGAACGAGGCGAGCGCGCTCTACGCCGGACGGCACCGTGACCGGGCACTCGCCGAGTGCTGGGCACAGCGCCAGGTCGTCCACCTGCACCAGGACCCGGTGCACGGCTGTCGCGAGGACGGGTGGCCGTGCATGACCCTGCGCATCCTGGCCCTGCCGCACGCGGACCATCACGACTACGACGCGGTGTGGCGGCCGATCAACACCAGCCTCAAGGTGATGTCCTACGGCCGGCACCGCCGCGGCCACTGACCACCTGCAGCACCCGGTCCGAGACGGGGAAGCTCCCCGCGGCATCGGGGGACGGCCGCGGGGAGCTTCGTGGGAGGACAGGGTGCCCGGGAGGGCGGGAACCCGCGACGAATCCCCATGCGCCGCGGATGTAACACCCCCTGTGCCATCCAGATTAGGAAACCGGCGTCGACTCCGGGCACCTACGCACGGTGACGAGTTGCTGGTCGCCTGGGCCAATCCGTCGTAGTCCGATAGATCCTGGTAGGCGGACGAATCGGCGCGGCCCGACGTCCCGAGGGACCAGGAGTAGGCCCTTTCGGCCACCCCGGACGGGCCAGGGGTACGCCGGGCGAAGTGCGCCAAAGCGGAGCCCGACGACGGGTCCGTTGGCGCCCCCGGCAGGACTCGAACCTGCGACCTAGAGATTAGAAGGCTCTTGCTCTATCCAGCTGAGCTACAGGGGCCGGGGACCATTGTGAGGGATCCGAGCCCCCCGACCTGAACCACCGTCATGCCGCGTCGTGCGATGGGTACGGGCGGATCGTGACGAACTACGGCTACACCCTGATGACCGAGCAGTCCGGGCCGCGCGAGCTCGTCGGGCATGCGGCCGCGGCCGAGGAGGCCGGGTTCGACTTCGAGGTGATGAGCGACCACTACTTCCCGTGGCTCGACGAGATGGGCCACTCGTCGTACGCCTGGAGCGTCCTCGGAGCCGTCAGCCAGGCGACTCACCGGGTCGAGCTGATGACCTACGTGACCTGCCCGACGATGCGCTACCACCCCGCCGTCGTCGCGCAGAAGGCGGCGACGGTCGACCTGCTGAGCGAGGGGCGGTTCACCCTCGGCCTGGGCGCGGGGGAGAACCTCAACGAGCACGTGATCGGACAGGGGTGGCCGCCGGTCAACATCCGCCACGAGATGCTGCTCGAGGCGCTGGAGATCATCACGTCGCTGTTCGCCGGGGACTACGTCGACTACAAGGGTGAGCACTACCGGATCGACTC
The DNA here is from genome assembly GCF_036503465.1 of Nocardioides sp. Taxonomy (GTDB): domain Bacteria; phylum Actinomycetota; class Actinomycetes; order Propionibacteriales; family Nocardioidaceae; genus Nocardioides. The sequence goes on along the minus strand of NZ_DASXWU010000094.1, from coordinate 17,673 downwards.
CGCCAAGGTCTGGGACCTGCCGATCAACCCGGTCCCGATCGGCGTCGCGGTCTCGGGGGAGCAGTCGGTCCGGGCGTTCGCGCCGATCGCCGACCACCTGATCGCCGTCGAGCCCGACCCGCAGCTCGTCACCTGGTGGGACGCCGCGACCGACAAGCCCGGATCGCGCAAGATCGGGCAGCTACCGGTGTGCTGGGGCCCGGACCGCGATGCCTGCGTAGCCCGGGCGCACGAGCTGTTCCGCTGGTTCGGCGGCGGGTGGAAGGTGAACGCCGAGCTCCCGGGCACCGCGGGGTTCGCGGGTGCGTCGCAGTTCGTCACGCAGGACGACGTCGCGGGGTCGATCCCCTGCGGCCCCGACCTCGACGGCATCGTCCGTGCCGCGCGGAAGTTCGAGGACGCCGGCTTCACCGACGTCGCCGTCGTGCAGGTCGGGGACGAGTCGCAGCTCGACTTCCTGGCGATCGCCGAGAAGGAGCTGCTGCCCGCGCTGCGTGGTTGATCAGCGCCGAGCCGTGGCCATCCACTCCTCGACCTCGGCAGCCGAGCGGGGCAGCGACCCGGACAGGTTCTTCGCGCCCTCGGCGGTGACCAGGATGTCGTCCTCGATCCGGATGCCGATGCCGCGCATCTCCTCGGGCACGAGCAGGTCGTCGGCCTGGAAGTAGAGCCCCGGCTCGACGGTGAGCACCATGCCCTCGGCGAGGGTGCCCTTCTTGTAGGACTCCGGCGCTGCCTTCCCGCAGTCGTGCACGTCCAGCCCGAGCATGTGGCTGACGCCGTGCAGGGTCCACCGCGCGTACACGCCGGAGCCGGGGTCGAGCGCCTCCTCCGCCGAGCAGGGCAGCAGCTTCAGGGACTCGAGGCCGTGGGCGAGCACGTCCATCGCGGCGTGGTGGGCGGCCACGAACGGCTCACCCGGCTTGACCGCCCCGATGCCCGCCTCCTGGGCGGCGTACACGAGGTCGTAGAGCTCGCGCTGCAAGGAGGAGTACGTGCCGTCGATCGGCAGGGTGCGGGTGACGTCGGCGGTGTAGAGGTTGTGGCCCTCCACGCCCATGTCGAGCAGCACCATCTCGCCGGGGACGATCCGGCCGGTGTTCTCGATCCAGTGCAACGTCGTGGCGTGCGAGCCGCCCCCGACGATCGAGTCGTAGCCGATGTCGTTGCCCATGGCCCGGGCGCGGCGGAAGAACGTGCCCTCGATCCAGCGCTCGCCGTACTCGACGGCGCGGTCGAGCTCGCCGGCCACGTCGGTGAAGCCGAGCGTCGTGATGTCGCACGCGGTCTGGAGCTCGGCGATCTCCCACTCGTCCTTGACGAGGCGCATCTCCGACGCGACGCGGGCGAAGTCCTGGTCGCGGCTCTCGTCGGGCGCCACCAGGTCGTCGACGTACGACGAGACCCCGCGGTGAACGCGGGTCTTCCCGGCCTTCTCCAGCTCGCCGGCCAGCTCGTCGATGTGCCGGACCTCGAGCCCGAGGGAGTCGGAGATCTCCTTCAGCGACGGGCGGCGGCCGACCCAGAGCTCGCCGTACTGCCGGTCGCGGAAGAACTCGTCGGTGTCGCGCCCCGAGCGGGGACGTGCGTAGAGGACGGACTCGCCGTCCTCGATCACGAGCACGGCGTCGCTGGTCTGGTTGCCGCAGAAGTAGGTGTGGGCGGTGTCGCTGCGGAACCGGTAGTCGGTGTCGTAGGACCGCACCTTGAACGTGCCGGCCGGCAGCACGAGCCGCTCTCCCGGGAACGCCTCGGCAAGCCGCTGCCGACGCGCGGCGGCGTACGGCGCGATCGGGTGCGGCGGCAGGTCGAGCTCGCGATCGCCCCAGCCGTCACGCATGAACCGGGAGTAGGCCTCGGACACCGAGGGGTCGTGTGACTCGGTGTGGAGCTCGTGCTCGGGAGAGGTCTCCGGATTGATCTCGGTCTCGTCGCTCACGCCGGCCAGACTACGCCCGCGCCGATCGCGGGCGCGAAGCGGAATTCCTGATGTGCCCTAGGGTGCGTTGGTAACGCTCGGCCGTCGCGAGCGACGTCCGGGACGTGCGATGGCAAGGCGTAGGAGCGAGGCGATGTGGTGCATCGTCGAGCCTCCGACAACGAAGCCAGCGTGCGTTCCGGGCCGCGCGCAGCAGGCCATGGCGGTTACCAACGTGCCCTAGGCTTCCGGCATGGCCGGAGCCCCCCGCGGCAACGCCGTCTTCACGGTCGTGGTGACGGCGTCGGTCCTCCTGTGCGCGGTGCCGATGAGCCTGGTCGTGGGTGCCTCGAGCGCTCCCCAAGTGACTGTTCTCGCCGCCCTCCTGGCCGCAGTGCCGGTGGGTCCGCTGATCGCCTGCCTGCTCTGGCTCGACCGCTACGAGCCCGAGCCGCGCCGCCTCCTGGTCGGTGGTCTGCTGTGGGGCGTGTTCGTCGCGACCGCGATCGCGCTTCTGCTCGAGGGCGTCGGCGGCTTCGTCGGCGGCGTCTCCGACGCCCGGATGCTCGAGATCGGGGCGCCGATCGCGGAGGAGGCCAGCAAGGGCCTGTTCCTGCTGCTCCTGGTGTGGTGGCGGCGCGCCGAGCTCGACGGCGTCCTCGACGGGATCGTGTACGCCGGCATGGTGGGCGTCGGCTTCGCCTTCACCGAGAACATCCTCTACCTGGCCAGCGCGTACGACGGCTCCGGCGGGCCCGGCCCGGGTGGCGCCGACGCCCTCACCGGCACGTTCGTGGTGCGTTGCCTGGTCAGCCCCTTCGCCCATCCGCTCTTCACTGCGTGCACCGGGATCGGCGTCGGCATCGCCGTGAGCTCGCGGCGGCGCGCCACCCGCATCGTCGCCCCGGCCGCCGGGTACGTCTGCGCGGTGCTCGCCCACGCCGTCTGGAACACCTCGACCGTCTACGGGCCGGGGAACTTCGTGACCGTCTACCTGATCCTGATGGCGCCGGCCTTCCTGGCCGCCGTCGCCCTCGCGGTCTGGGTACGTCGTTCCGAGGGCCGGATGCTCGCGGGGGCGCTCGCCGACGCCGCCCGGCGTGGTCTGCTGCCCGCCACAGACATCGCCTGGGTGGTCGACCTGTCCGCCCGGCGCCGCAGCCGCGCGTACGCCCGTGACACCGCGGGACCGACCGGCGAGCGGGCGATGCGCGACTACCAGCAGGCGGTGATCGAGCTCGGGTTCCTGCACAGCCGCTACCTGCGCGGCGTACCCCCGCCGGACTTCGCGGCGCGTGGACGCGGCTACGTTGCCCGCATCAGTGCGCTCCGACCGTCGATCGCGTTCCCCGGACAGGTGGTACCCATCCGATGACCGTCACTCCCGCGGCAACGCAGATGGTCACGGCGCTCGTCCGGCTGCGGGCGGCGCTCCAGGGCGCCGCGCTCCCGCTCGAGCTACCGGACGTAGCCCAGCACCGGGCCGCGCGCGCCGAGATGGTCGACCAGCTCGAGGACTACGTCATCCCGCGGATCGTGACCCTCGAGGCCCCGCTGCTCGCCGTCGTCGGCGGCTCGACCGGCGCGGGCAAGTCCACCCTGGTCAACTCCCTCGTCGGATCCGTGGTCACCGAGTCGGGCGTGCTCCGCCCCACCACCCGGTCGCCTGTGCTCGTGCACAACCCGGCGGACGCCGACTGGTTCGGCGCCGACCGCCTGCTCCCCGACCTCGAGCGGGTGCATCACTCCACGCACGACCCCCATGCGCTCCAGCTGGTCCCGCTCGACGTCGTCCCGCAGGGGCTGGCGATCCTCGACGCGCCCGACATCGACTCGGTCGAGGAGAGCAACCGTCGCCTCGCCGCGCAGCTGCTGGCGGCCGCCGACCTCTGGCTGTTCGTCACCTCCGCCGCCCGGTACGCCGACCAGGTGCCGTGGGACTTCCTGCGTCAGGCGGCGGAGCGGTCGGCCGCGGTCGCGATCGTGCTGGACCGCACGCCGCCCGACGCCGTCGAGACGGTCGCGAGCCACCTGGCCCGGATGCTCGCGGCGCGGGGCCTCAAGGACTCACCGCTGTTCGTGGTCACCGAGGTCACGCTCACCGACGGCGGACTGCTCGCGCCGCGGCACGTCGCGGAGATCCGCGGCTGGCTCTCGGAGCTCGGGGGCGACGCCGGCGCTCGTTCCGCGATGGTGAGGCAGACCCTGGAGGGTGCCGTGAGGTCGCTGACCCGACGGGCCCACACGGTCGCCGACGCGTGCGTCGAGCAGCTCGAGGCCGCCCAGCGCCTGCGTGCGGGTGCCGATGCGGCGTACGACGAGGAGATCCGGAAGGTCCTCGCCGCCACCGCCGACGGCACCCTGCTCCGCGGTGAGGTACTGGTGCGGTGGCAGGAGTTCGTAGGCACGGGCGAGCTGCTGCGGACGCTCGAGGCGAAGGTCGGCCGGCTCCGCGACCGGATGGTCAACGCGATCAAGGGCAAGCCGCAGCAGGCCGAGCGGGTCAGCGTCGCCGTCGAGTCCAGCCTCGAGACGCTGATCGTCGAGCACGCCGAGGCGGCCGCCGAGCGGGCCGAGGCCTCCTGGCAGAGCCTGGCGCCGGGGCAGGAGCTGCTGTCCGACGTGGGCGAGGAGCTCGGCCGGGCGTCCCGCGGGCTGCGCCGCCAGGCCGAGCGCGCCGTACGCGACTGGCAGCAGGACGTGCTGGAGATGATCCGCTCCGAGGGCGCCGACAAACGCACCACCGCACGTGTCCTGGCGTACGGCGTGAACGGGCTCTCGGTGGCGCTGATGATCGTCGTCTTCGCCAACACCGCCGGCCTCACCGGTGCCGAGGTCGGGATCGCCGGCGGCAGCGCCGTGCTCGGGCAGAAGCTCCTCGAGGCGGTCTTCGGTGACCAGGCGCTCCGCCACCTGTGCGAGCGCGCCCGCCGCAAGCTCGAGTCGCGCATCCGGGCGCTGCTCGACGAGGAGCGACACCGCTACCTCGACCTCCTCGCCAGCCTCGGCATCGAGGCCGAGGCGGCCGAGCGCGTCCGCAACGCCGCCCGGGCCGTCGACGACCTGCGGTACGCCGGCGTCGAGCGCACGCACTCGCACTAGGTGCGTCCGACGAGCGGACGTCGAGTCCCACTAGTCTCATGAGCGACGTTTCCGTGCATCGGACGAAGGAGAAGAGTGACCTCCTTGTTGGACGGGGCCAGGAGACTCGTGTCTCGCGGCTCGGACCTGGGTGACCGGATCGAGGCTCTCGGGCGTGCCAGCGAGGCAGCTCGGGGTCGCCTCGACGACCGGGTGGTCGATGACGTCGCCGCGACCGTCGACCGGATCGCCCACCGTCTGGGCCTGACCGCCGACCACACGGTCGTCGCCATCGCCGGGGCGACCGGCTCGGGCAAGTCGTCGACGTTCAACGCCCTCGCCGGGGTGGAGCTCTCCTCGGTCGGCGTACGCCGTCCCACCACGTCGTGGGCGACCGCCTGCATCTGGGGCAAGGAGGGCGCGAGCGAGCTCCTCGACTACCTCGGCATCGCGCCCCGCCACCAGATCATGCGCGACTCGCTGCTCGACATCGGCAAGGAGGACCAGGCCCTGCAGGGCGTCGTCCTGCTCGACCTCCCCGACCACGACTCCACCGAGGTGTCGCACCACCTCGAGGTCGACCGGCTGATCGAGCTCACCGACCTGATGGTGTGGGTGCTCGACCCGCAGAAGTACGCCGACAACGCGATCCACGACCGCTATCTCGCCCCGCTGTCGACCCACCAGGGCGTGATGCTCGTCGTGCTCAACCACATCGACGAGGTGCCCGACGACCGGCGGCAGTCGATGCTCGACGACATCCGCCGGCTCCTGGACGCCGACGGTCTCGAGCGGGTGCCGCTGATGGCGACCAGCGCGCGCACCGGCGAGGGGATCGACGCGCTGCGCTACGCGATCGGTGAGCGGGTGCGGGCCAAGCAGGTCACCCGCTCACGGCTCGAGGCCGATCTCCGCAGTGCCGCGGGGCGGCTCGAGGAGGCGACCGGCACCAGCGGCCACCCGTCGCTGTCGAAGGAGCGCATCGCGGCGATCGAGGACGCGTTCGCCGACGCCGCGGGCGTGCCGACCGTGGTCGAGGCCGTCGAGTCGGCGACCCGGATCCGTGGCCGGCGGGCGACCGGCTGGCCGGTCACGTCATGGGTGTCCCGGCTCCGGCCCGATCCCCTCCGCCGGCTCCACCTCGACCTGGGCAGGGACAAGGCGGCCTTCACCGGCCGCGGACGCACGTCGGTCCCGGCGCCGACCCAGGTGCAACGGGCCCGGGTCGACGCCGAGGTCAGGGCGGTGGCCGAGGAGGTGTCCGCGCCGCTCGCCCGTCCGTGGGCGGAGTCCGTACGCCGCGCGTCGGTGACCCGCCTGCCCGACCTCAACGACCGCCTCGACGCGGCCTTGACCTCGACCGACCTGGGGGCCGACCGGGTGCCGGTCTGGGCCGGGCTCGTGCGGGTACTCCAGTGGCTGCTGCTGCTCGTGGCGCTCGCCGGACTGGTCTGGTCGGGCGTGATCCTGGCCGATCCGTGGTTCGGCGTGGGCCGGCCGGAGACGCCCGACGTCGTAGGCTTCCCGGTGCCGGTGATCCTGCTGGTGGGCGGGGTCGTGCTCGGGCTGCTGCTGGCCCTGCTGTGCCGGTTCCTGGTGTCCGCGACCGCCCGCTCGCGGGCGCGTACCGCCGATCGGCGGCTCCGGTCGGCGATCGCGACCGTCGCAGAGGAGCTGGTGGTCGCGCCCGTGCGTGCCGAGCTCACGGCGTACGACACGGTGCGCGAGGGGCTCGCCCGCGCGCTCCGCTAGCAGCAACGGCCCGCTGTCCGTCCACAGGTCCCTTCGCGCCACGTCCTTTCCACTGCCGCAACTCGCGTTCCCGGCCGTTGTCGGTGCCGCTGCCGAGGCTCGGTCACCGGAACCGATCCGAGCGAGGAGATGCGATGAACGAGACCTTCGTGACCCTGTCCGGCTGGTTGGGCGGCGATGTCACCATGCGCCAGGCCGGCGGGGTGCCGGTCGCCCACTTCCGGGTGGCCAGCACGCCACGGCGCTACGTCCGCAAGACCGACACCTGGGAGGACGGCGACACCCAGTGGTACTCCGTCAGCGCCTGGCGCGCCCTCGCGGAGAACTGCGAGCAGTCCCTGCGACGTGGTGACCCCGTGGTCGTCCACGGCAGGCTCAGCGCCAGCGTGTGGACGAACAAGTCCGGTCTCGAGGTGACCACCTTCGAGATCGACGCGGCGTTCGTCGGCCACGACCTCAACCGCGGCACCAGCAGCTTCCAGCGGCGCAAGCTCGCCTCCGCTCCGGAGGCCGCCGAGCAGCCCGTCGAGGAGGGTGCCGTGGACGCCGCGTGAGGAGTGACCCGTAGGGTTGCGGATCATGGCCGAGTACGTCTTCACCCTGCGCAACGTGCGCAAGGCGCACGGGGACAAGGTGGTCCTCGACAACGTCACCCTGTCGTTCCTGCACGGCGCCAAGATCGGCGTCGTCGGCCCGAACGGCACGGGCAAGTCGACCCTGCTCAAGATCATGGCCGGGCTCGAGCACCCGAACAACGGTGACGCGATCCTCGACCCCGAGGCGACCGTCGGCATGCTCCAGCAGGAGCCGCCGCTGACCGAGGGCAAGACCGTCCTGGAGAACGTCGAGGAGGCCGTCCACGACATCAAGGCGAAGATGAAGCGCCTCGAGGACGCCTACATGGAGATGGCGGAGCCCGACGCCGACCAGGACGCCCTGATGAAGGAGACCGGCGACCTCCAGACCGAGCTCGACCACGCGGACGCGTGGGACATCGACAGCCGGCTGGAGCAGGCGATGGACGCCCTGCGGTGCCCGCCGTCGGACGCCCTGGTCGACCGGCTGTCCGGTGGTGAACGGCGCCGGGTCGCGTTGTGCAAGCTGCTCCTGCAGCAGCCCGACCTGCTGCTGCTCGACGAGCCGACCAACCACCTCGACGCCGAGTCGGTCCAGTGGCTGGAGGGCCACCTCGCGTCCTACCCCGGCTGCGTACTGGCGGTCACCCACGACCGATACTTCCTCGACAACGTCGCCCAGTGGATCCTCGAGCTCGACCGGGGCAAGACCCATCCCTACGAGGGCAACTACTCGACCTACCTCGAGACCAAGCAGGAGCGGCTCAAGATCGAGGGACAGAAGGACGCCAAGCGGGCCAAGATGCTCGAGCGCGAGCTGGAGTGGGTGCGGTCCAACCCGAAGGCCCGGCAGGCGAAGAGCAAGTCGCGTCTGGCGCGCTACGAGGAGCTGGCGGCCGAGGCCGACCGGATGCGCAAGATCGACACCGCCGAGATCAACATCCCGTCCGGCCCGCGGCTAGGCGACGTGGTGCTCGAGGCACACGACCTGGTCAAGGGGTTCGACGGACGTGTGCTCATGCACGACCTGTCGTTCACTCTGCCGCGCGCCGGCATCGTCGGCGTGATCGGTCCCAACGGCGTCGGCAAGACGACGCTGTTCCGGATGATCGTCGGCGAGGAGAAGCCCGACGAGGGCGAGCTCAAGGTCGGGCAGACGGTGAAGATCTCCTACGTCGACCAGAGCCGGGGTGGCATCGACCCGAACAAGAACGTCTGGGAGGTCGTCTCCGACGGGCTCGACCACATCAAGGTCGCGAACTTCGAGATGCCCTCACGGGCCTACGTCGCCTCGTTCGGGTTCAAGGGTCCCGACCAGCAGAAGCGGGCCGGCATCCTCTCCGGAGGAGAGCGCAACCGCCTCAATCTCGCGCTGACGCTGAAGATGGGCGGCAACCTCTTGCTGCTCGACGAGCCGACCAACGACCTCGACGTCGAGACACTGCAGTCCCTGGAGGACGCGCTGCTGGAGTTCCCCGGCTGTGCGGTGGTCACGTCCCACGACCGGTGGTTCCTCGACCGGATCGCCACCCACATCCTGGCGTGGGAGGGAGACGACGAGGACGAGGCGAAGTGGTTCTGGTTCGAGGGCAACTTCGCGGCGTACGAGCAGAACAAGGTGGAGCGCCTCGGCGCCGAGGCCGCGCGCCCGCACCGGGTCACCCACCGCCGCCTGACGCGCGACTGACGAGTCGGACCGTCCTCAGGGACGGATGTCCGCCTCGGGGTGGCACTCGATCAGGCGGTCGGTGACGGCGTTCATGACCCGACCGAGGGCGGCGAAGTCGTCGCAGCTGGCCAGGTCGACGAGATAGTCGCGCACGCCCTGCACGTGCACCGGGGCGGCCTCGACGAGCAGGTCGTGCCCGCGGTCGGTCAGCGTGCACACGATGCCGCGGCCGTCCTCGGGTGACGTCGAGCGCTTCACCAGGCCTGCCTTCTGCATCCGCGCCACCGTGTGCGTCACCCGGCTCCGGCTGTGCGCGAGGGCGTCGGCCAGCTGCGCCATCCGCATCGAGCACTGCGGCCGCTCGGAGAGCCGCACCAGGATCTCGTACTCGGTCAGGGAGAGGTCGAACTCCCGCTGCAGGTCCGCGTCGAGACGGTCGAGCAGGAGGGTGACACCGACGGCGAAAGCGCGCCACGACCCCTGCTGGTCGGCGTCCAGCCAACGCGGCCCCCGTGCCTCGGACATGGCCCCCAGGGTAACGGTCAGCTCAGCCGCTCGAGGATCAGCGCCATGCCCTGCCCGCCGCCGACGCACATCGTCACGAGTCCCAGCGACTTGTCGTGCCACTCGAGCGAGTTGAGCATTGTGGTCTGCAGCCGCGCCCCGGTCATCCCGAACGGGTGACCGACCGCGATCGCCCCGCCGTTGACGTTGAGCCGGTCCAGGTCGATGCCGAGGTCCTGGTACGACGGCACCACCTGGGCAGCGAACGCTTCGTTGATCTCGACCAGGTCCATGTCGCCGATCGTCATCCCGGCGTGCGCGAGGGCGCGACGGGTCGCCTCGACCGGGCCGAGTCCCATGATCTCGGGGGAGAGGGCGCTGACGCCGGTGGCCACGACGCGAGCCAACGGGGTGATGCCGAGTTCCGCGGCCCTGGTGTCGGACATGACGACCACTGCGGCCGCGCCGTCGTTCAGGGGGCAGCAGTTGCCGGCGGTGACGACGCCGTCGGGACGGAACACCGGCTTGAGGCCGGAGACGCCCTCCAGCGTCACTCCGGCGCGCGGGCCGTCGTCGGCGGAGACCACCGTGCCGTCGGGCGTCGTGACGGGCGTGATCTCGCGCTGCCAGAAGCCGTCGGCGATGGCCTTCTCGGCGAGGTTCTGCGAGCGCACCCCGAACTCGTCGAGCTCGAGCCGGGTCAGGCCACGCAGCGTGGCGACGTTCTCGGCCGTCTGGCCCATCGCGATGTAGGCGTCGGGGAGCACGCCGTCCTGGCGCGGGTCGTGCCACGCCTCGCCACCGGACCCGTGCTCGGCACGCTTCGCGGTGCGCGCCACCGCCTCGGCGTACACCTCGTTGCGCGTGTTCGGCCACGAGTCGGAGTTGCCGTGCTCGTAGCGCGACACCGTCTCGACCCCGGCCGAGACGAACACGTCGCCCTCGCCGGCCTTGATCGCGTGGAACGCCATCCGCGTGGTCTGCACCGATGAGGCGCAGTACCGGGTGATGGTGGCGCCCGGGACGTCGTCCATGCCGTTCATCACGTTGACGATGCGGGCCATGTTGAAGCCGCTCTCACCGCCGGGGAGCCCGCAGCCGAGGTAGACGTCGTCGACGTCGTGCCGGTCGAGCTGCGGGACCTTGTCGAGCGCGGTTCGGATCATCTGCGCGACGAGGTCGTCGGGCCGGACGTCCTTGAGCGAGCCCTTGACGGCGCGGCCGATCGGGGAGCGGGCGGTGGCGACGAGAACGGCTTCGGGCACCACCTCAGCCTAGTCCGGCGCGTGCGGCTGGCAGGATCGGCCCGTGCGCCACGTGTACGAGTGCCAGATGCGCCGCGCCGACCTGCACGGCGAGCACATCAGCAACGTCGCCGTCATCGATTACCTCCAGGAGGCGCGGCTCGACCTCCTGCGGCATCACGGCACGTCGCCGATCCCCCGCCACGGTGAGGGGCTGGTCGTCGTCAACACCGTCGTCGACTACGTGGCCCCGCTCGGGCTGGCGCAGGCGCCGCTGCACGTCGCGGTCTGGGCGACGCAGGTCCGGGCCGCGTCGTTCACGCTGGGCTACGAGCTGTCCACGGGCTCGAACGACGCCAGGGTCGTGCACGCCCGGGCGACGACCGTGCTCTCGCCGTACGTCTTCGCGGCGGGACATCCGCGGCGGATGACCACGGAGGAGCGGGAGCGGCTGTCCGGGCACCTGGACCCGTCACCAGTGTCGGAGCGGACCGCGCCTCGCGGCCCGGAGGAGTGGGCGCCGGGCTTCCTGGAGCGGCCGATCTCGGTGCGCTTCTCCGACGTCGACCTGCTCGGTCACGTCAACAACCTGCGGTACCTCGACTATGCGGAGATGGCGCAGGTCGACCTGATGACGGGCGTCTTCCGGGAGGCGCGGGTCAACGGGTCGGTGCGGACGGTGATCGTGCGCAGCGAGACCGACTACGTCGGGCAGATGAACCTCCGACCCGAGCCCTACGCCGTACGCAGCCGGGTGGTGGGGGTCGGTCGGCACTCTGCGTCGCTCGAGCAGGAGATCCGCGACGGGTATCGGGTGATGGCACGCAGCCGGATCGTGGAGGTCAACGTGGACGACGACGACCGCCCGCTGGAGTGGCACCCGAAGCACCGCGAGCTGTTCGAGCAGCGGATGCGAGACGCGGCAGTCAGCTGACCTCGACGCCGAGGGCGCGCAGCTTCTTCAGCGCCCGATGGTGAGCCACCCGGACCGCCGAGGCGTTGATGCCCAGCGCGGTCGCGGTCGACGCCACGTCGAGCCCGACCACGTCTAGGCACGACACGACCTCTCGCTCGCGCGCCGGCAGGTGTGACAGCAACCAGGCGATCCAGTTGTCGGAGTCCGGAGCTGTGTCCGCCCCATGCGCACGAAGGGGATGCAGGAGGTCGTCGAGGGTCTCGGTGGTGGCCGGGCTGGTACGCCGGCGCGAGGAGCGTCGCTCGGCGTTGCGTGCCTGGCGACGGGCGATCCCGAACAGCCAGCCGCCGAACTCGCCGGTCGAGCCGCGGAAGTCTGCGATCTTGGCCGCCGCTGTCAACCAGGTTTCGGACGCGAGGTCCTCCGCGGAGATGCCTGCATCTCCGGAGGGGAACATGCGCAGCCACACAAGCAGGCGCCCCGCATGGGCGGTGTAGAGGGCGCGCCACGCCGCGTGATCGCCGTCCTTGGCCTGCGCGATCGTCTGGTCGTCGGCCGCGACCACGGTGCTAATCGGACGATCCCTGCTGCGTCCCCCCACTGTCTTGGTCATCCCCGCTCGACGTGCCGCTGTCCGACCCGTCCTCACCACCACCGGTGTCGACGTTGTTCCCCCCGGAATCGGTGTCGTCACCGTCGTCGGTCCGGCCCTGGCTCGCGCTGCCGTCGTGGTCGCCGCCCTGGCTGTCTCGGGTGCTGTCGGAGGTCGTGTCCCCCGACGCGTCGTCTGTCGTGTGCTGGACGGGCGCCGCCGGGATGTTCGCCGCGGGGGGCGCCTCCGTACCCGGATCTTCCTGGTCGCGAGCCTGGTCTCGTACCTGGGCGCCGGACAGGCGATCGGAGCGATGTGTGCTGGGTGTCTGGTGCGCCTCGCGGCCGGACGTGGGCTCGCCGGGCCGCTGGATGCCGACCGAGGACCCGGGCGGCGCGGGCTCGTCCTGTCGGGTGTGCGAGAGCTGGGTTGCTGCGGCGGCGGCCCCCGCGGTGACAGCCGCGATGGCGGCAGCGATCACGACAGCCCGGGAGGCGGAGCTCCCGAACGCGATCGGCACGACGACGCCGCCCCGAGTAGGTCTCGAGGCGGCGGCGAGCGCCGCGAGCCGGTCGACGAGGTCGTCGTCCGGCTCCAGCGTCGGTACCTCGCACCGGAGCCTGCCGTGGGCCACGGACCTGTCCTTCCTGGCGGTAGCGCCTGCTCTGCACCGTCCCGGGGGATCGACGGCGAGGAGGCAACGTCGCGTCAGCGCCTAGTTGCCGTCGTCGCCACCCTCATCGCCACCATTGTCGCCGCTCGTGTCGCCGCCGGAGTCGTTTCCTGAGTTGTCGTCGCCCTGGTTGTCGTCGCCCTGGTCGGTGGCGTCGCCCTGATCGTCGGCGTTCTCGCCCTGGTCGCCCTGGTCGTCCGAGTCGCCTTGATCGTCGGCGTTCTCGCCCTGGTCGCCCTGGTCGTCGCCGGAGTCGCTCTGCTCGGACGTGCCCTGGTCGTCGTCACCCGGATCCTGCGTAGGCTCCTGGCTGGGCTCGTCTGTGGGCTCGTCTGTGGGCTCATCGCTGGGCCCGTCGCTGGGCCCGTCGCTGGGATCAGCAGAGTCGCCGGCCGCCTCGTCGGTGGCCGACGTGTGCGCGAGCTCCAGCGCCCTGCTGAGCTCGGCCCGAAGGGACGTTCTGGCGAGGTGCTGGCTCGCGACCGGATCGGGATGGGCCGCCTGGGCGGGGGTGCCCGTGCGCGCGAAGGCACCGGTGGCGTAACCGCCGCCGACGGCCATCACGGCGAGGGAGCCGCCGACGGCGACGATGCGGCGTAGCTGGGTCTTGGTCATGAGGCTCTCCTGGGGCAGGTCTCTCCTGGAGAGGACTTGTCGCGACTGACCGCCGGCGTTACGTCTCGTCGAAAGAATTCACCATGAACTGCGCGGCGTGGACGATGTAGTCCCAGAACTGCGCGTCCTGCTCGGGTGGCAGCGCCACCTCATCCAGTGCGTCCCGGAAGTGGCGCAGCCAGTGTTCCTTGGCCTTGGGCGTCACCGCGAACGGCGCGTGGCGCATCCGCAGGCGGGGGTGGCCCCGGCGCTCGGAGTACGTCGTCGGGCCGCCCCAGTACTGCATCAGGAACAGCCGGAACCGCTCCTCGGCCGGACCCAGGTCGTCCTCGGGATAGATCGCCCGCAGGTAGGGGTCGTCTGCCACGCCCCGGTAGAACGCGGCCACGATCTTGGTGATGGTCCCCGCGCCGCCGATCTCGTCGTAGAACGTGGTCGCCGTCCCACCGGTCGCTCCGTCTGTCGCACCCTCGGTCACGCGTTCATCCTCGGTCACGTGTCGTCTGCGTCCGCGCCCACGGGGGTGGCGGCCGGCTCCTGGGCACCCGGCGTGCGGTTCATGACGTACGACGTGGGGAACGGCGCCTGGATGCCCTCGTGGTCGAACCGCGACTTGATCCGGGCCCGGAGGACCCGGGCGACCCGCCACTGCTCCATCGGGGCGGTCTTCAGGGCGACCCGCAGGGTGATCGCGTCGGGCGTCATCGCCTCGATCCCCCAGATCTCCGGTTCCTCGATGATGATGCCGTCGTAGTCGTCGTCCTGCCAGAGGTCGTGGATCACGTCGGTGAGAACTCCGCGGACCCGGGGGAGGTCCTCGCGCGCGCTGACCTGGACGTCGAGCACGGTGCGCGCCCAGTTCTGGCTCATGTTGCCGACGCGGTACAGCTCGCCGTTGCGGACGTACCAGACGGTGCCGTTGGTGTCGCGCATCCGGGTCACCCGGAGGCTGACCGCCTCGACCGTGCCGCTGAGCCCTTCGCCCATGTCGACGACGTCCCCGACGCCGTACTGGTCCTCGAAGATCAGGAAGATTCCCGACAGGAAGTCCTTGACCAGGGTCTGCGAGCCGAAACCGAGGGCCACGCCGGCGATGCCGGCGCTGGCGATGATCGGGCCGATGTTGAGGCCGACCGCGCTCAGCATCATCGTCACGATGACTGCCACGATGACGCCCGAGGAGATGCTCTTGAGGAGCGTCCCGAGGGTCTTGGCGCGTTGCACGCGGCGGGTGGATCCGGGCGACGGCTCGGCCGCCGCACCCCGTCCGAACGCCGCATGCGTGATCCGGTCGGGGAGGACTCCTTGCTCGGCCTTGCTGACGAGCTTGTCGATGAGCCGGTGCAGCACGAACTGGATCAGTAGTCCGATCACGATCAGTGCGGCCAGCGTGCCTGACTTGGCAGCGATGACCTTGCCGACGTGCTGCCACTGCTCCTGGCTGATGAGGGTGAGTGGCTCGGGCATGGGGACCAGTATCCTCATGGCGTGACACCGACGACCCAGGCCCTGCGCCGTGTTTCGCTCGTTGTGGGCTCCGCCACGATCCTGCTGGTGGGCTACGCCGGACCGGCGGCTGCCGACATCCCCGACGGGTGGAGCAACCCGAAGCCGGTGCCGGTCCTCGGCTTCCTGCTGGTGTTCGTCGGCATCCCGCTCCTGATCACGATCGGGATCCTGGCGGCGGTGTACCTGCCGGGCGTCGTGCGCGGCGAGTCGGTCGCCCCGGCCGGCGTACGCCCCGAGGACCAGTGGTTCGGTGGCCGGCGCGACACCGCGCAGCTCGAGTCCGCGTCCGCGAAGCACCGCGACGAGCCCGCACCCGGCGAGCAGGGCGAGCGGGACACCGGCGGTGCCGGCGGCACCTGGTGACGGTGGGGGTGGTCGGCATGGCTCGTGAGTTCACGGCTGCGCAGCGCGTCTCCCTCGACCAGGCCATCCGGGCCGCCGAGCAGGTCTCGCGCTTCGAGTTCTCCGTCTTCGTCGGCACGGCCGAGGGGGAGCCCCGAGCGTTCGCGGAGCGGCTGCACTCGTCCCTCTCGACGCCGAGCCGCAGCGTCCTGATCATGGTCGACCCGATGGCACGCCTGGTCGAGGTGGTCACCGGCGCCGAGGTACGCCGCGTGCTCACCGACCACGAGGTCGCGCTGGCCGTGCTGGAGATGCAGTCGGAGTTCGCCAGCGGCGACCTGCTCCGCGGCCTGCGCCGCGGCACCAGCATGCTGGCGATGGCCTCCCGCGCGCCGCGGACCCTGCACGCGGAGGCCTGACCGGGGTCAGGCTCAGCGCTCCGCGTCGCGGGCCTGGGCCGCGAGGGCGCGCACCACGTCGGCCCGGCCCTCGCGCACGTAGCGCTTGGCGGCCGGCGTGGCCGGGGACTCCTCGAGCCAGCGGTCGACCCGCTCCACCAGCTCGGGACTGCCCAGCGGCAGCGGGAACGCGTCCTCGAGGAGGTTGGACGCCATGTGGGTACCCAGCTCCTCCCAGGCCGTGTCGGCGGCGTCGAGGTACTTCTCGAGGTACGGCGCCAGCAGCTCCTCCTGGCCGTACTTCATGAACGACGTGGCGATGGAGCGGTGCGTCTCGTTCGGTACGTCGGGGTTCGCCACCAGCTCGTTCCACGCGGCCGCCTTCGCCGCGGCGTCGGGGCGCGACGCGCGGGCGGCGGCGGCGTTCTCCTGTCCGGAGATCGTCCGGTCGCGGGCGAGCTCGGCGTCGATCTCGGTGTCGCCGGCGGCGCCGCTCGCGGCCAGCCCCACCAGCAGCACCCACCGCAGGTCGGTGTCGATGTCGAGCCCCTCGATGGTCACGGAGCCGTCGAGCAGCCCGGCGACCTCGGCCTTGCCCTCCTCGGAGACCAGGGAACGGGCGTACAGCCGGGCGAAGATCAGCTGGGCGTTGCTGCCCGGCTCGGCCGCGTGGAGCAGGTCGCGCAGCCCGGCCTCCCAGGTGGTGCGCAGCTCGGGCCGCCGGGCCGGGTCGGAGTACAGGTTGACGGCCAGCGAGGCGTAGTTGGGGATCGCCCGGATGCCGAACGCATCGGTCTCGCTGCCGATGTTCTGCAGCACCAGCGCGACGTAGTCGGAGGCCTTCATCTCGGCGTCGCGGGTCATGTCCCACGCCGCGCCCCAGCACAGTGCCCGGGCCAGCGAGTCGTCGAGGGTGCGCAGCCCACCCACCACGGTCGCCAGGGAGCGTTCGTCGAGCCGGATCTTGGCGTAGGTGAAGTCGCCGTCGTTGAGCAGCAGGAGGTCCGGCTGCCGCTCGCCGACCAGCTCCTCGACGGGGGTCAGCTCTCCCTCGACGTCGATCTCGACGTCGCGGCGGCGGACCAGGTGGCCGTCGCGCTCGTCGTACAGGCCGATCCCGATCCGGTGCCGGCGCAGCGTCGGGTTGTCGCCGGCCGCCGTCTGCCGGACGCCGATCGACGCGTAGCGGCCGTCGGCGGCGAGCTCGAACTCCGGGGAGAGCGTGTTCACGCCACTCGTCTGCAGCCACTCCTTGGCCCAGCCGTCGAGCTCACGCCCGGAGGCCTGCTCGAGGGCGGTCAGCAGGTCGACGAACTCGGCGTTCGCATAGGCGTGGTCCTTGAAGTACTGCCCCAGGCCCTTCATGAACTCGTCGATGCCGACCCACGCGACCAGCTGCTTGAGGACCGAGGCGCCCTTGGCGTAGGTGATCCCGTCGAAGTTCACCTCGACCGCGCGCAGGTCGTAGTTGTCGGCGGCGATCGGGTGGGTCGAGGGCAGCTGGTCCTGGCGGAGCGCCCAGTTCTTGCGGGCGTTGGTGAAGCCGGTCCAGGACTCGCTGTACGACGTGTTCTCGACCGCCGCGTGGTAGCAGGCCCACTCGGCGAACGACTCGTTCAGCCAGAGGTCGTCCCACCACTTCATGGTCACCAGGTCGCCGAACCACATGTGCGCCATCTCGTGCAGGATGCACGAGCAGCGGAACTCGTAGAACGCGGCGTCCTGGCGGCTGCGGGGGAGGTACTCGTCGCGCAGCGTGATGCAGCCGGCGTTCTCCATCGCGCCCATGTTGTACTCCGGCACGTAGAGCTGGTCGTACTTGTGGAACGGGTAGGGGTAGCCGAAGGCGTCCTCGAAGAACTCGAAGCCCTGGCAGGTCATCTTG
>NZ_DASXWU010000093.1:0-27690 GCF_036503465.1 Nocardioides sp. | reverse complement strand
ATTCGTCATCTGATCGACACGAGGGTGTTCTGCCAGGTCAGCGCCGGGTGGCCAGGAAGTCCGAGATCCGCCCGATGGCCTCCGTGAGCACGTCGACGTCGGGCAGGGTGACGAGACGGAAGTGGTCCGGCTCGAACCAGTTGAAGCCGGTACCGTGGGTGACCAGGATCCGTTTGGCCCGGAGCAGGTCGATCACGAAGGACTCGTCATCCTCGATCGGGTACACCGAGGGGTCGAGCCGAGGGAAGCAGTAGAGGGCACCGCCCGGGCGGACCGAGCTGACTCCGGGTATCTGGTTGAGCAGCCGGTCGGCGAGCATCGTCTGCTCGTGGAAGCGACCCCCGGGAGCGACCAGGTCATGGACCGACTGGTAGCCCCCGAGGGCGGTCTGGATCGCGTGCTGGGCCGGTACGTTCGCGCACATCCGCATGTTCGCGATCAGGGTGAGGCCCTCGAGGAAGTCGGTGGCCAGCTCCGTGGGGCCGGAGATCATCACCCAGCCGGCCCGATATCCGCAGACGCGGTAGGCCTTGGACAGTCCGCTGAACGTCAGGCAGAGGACGTCGTCGCCGGCGTACGTCGCCGCGTGATGGTGCACCGCGTCGTCGTACAGGATCTTCTCGTAGATCTCGTCCGCCATCACGACCAGCTCGTGGCGCCGGGCGATGTCGACCAGGCCCTTCACCGTCTCCGCGCTGTACACCGCTCCGGTGGGGTTGTTGGGGTTGATGATGACGATGGCGTGCGTGTGCTCGGTGACCTTCGACTCGACGTCCGCGAGGTCGGGATCCCAGCCGTCGGCCTCGTCGCAGCGGTAGTGCACGGGCGTGCCGCCGGACAGGGTCACCGCGCCCGTCCACAGGGGGTAGTCGGGCGCCGGCACCAGGACCTCGTTGCCGTCGTCGACGAAGGCCTGGAGCACCATGGAGATCAGCTCCGAGACGCCGTTGCCGATGAAGACGTCGTCGACGGTCACGCCGCGCAGCCCGCGCTCCTGGTAGTAGTGCGCGACGGCGGTGCGCGCCGGGTAGATGCCCTGGCTGTCGCTGTATCCCTGCGCCTCCGGCAGATGGTGGACCACGTCGGCGACGATGGCGTCGGGGGCCTCGAAGCCGAACGGCGCCGGGTTGCCGATGTTGAGCTTCAGGATCCGGTGGCCCTCGGCCTCGAGCCGCTGTGCCTCGACCAGGATGGGCCCGCGGACGTCGTACCGCACGTGCTGCAGCTTCTGGCTCTGACGGATCCGGCGCACCATCCCATCTTCCCAGCCTGCGAGTCGCGCCTACGATGGTGTCCGATGCCGTTCCTCGACCACGCCGTCGCTGCGTGAGGGGGTGCCATGTCGCGCAAGGTCGTCCGGATGACGCTCGACCACGTCGCCCAGCTCGACGCACCCTGCCGGACGTGCGTCTTCTGGGAGCTCGACCCGGTGCGCCGGGGTCGCGTCGAGGAGCCCGCGGCCGAGAAAGAGGCCTGGATGTCGGAGGTCCTGCGCGACTGGGGCTCGTGCGGCCGGGTCGTGCTGATGGACGACCGTCCGGTGGGCTACGCGCTCTACGCCCCGCCGGCGTACCTTCCGGGTGCCGGAGCCTTCCCGACCGCGCCCGTCTCGTCGGACGCCGTGCTCCTGTCGGCGTTGTACGTCGAGCCCGGCGCCCGCGGTGGGGGGCTGGGCCGGATGCTCGTGCAGGGGATGGCGCGTGACCTGATCGAGCGGGGCGGCATCGCTGCGGTGGAGGCGTTCGGCGACACCCGGGGTCCGGGGCGGCCGGGCGCGCGCAGCTGCGTGACGCCCGTCGACTTCCTGACCAGCGTGGGGTTCAAGACCCAGCGGGCCCATGCCCGCCACCCGCGGATGCGGATGGACCTCCGGACCACGCTGTCGTGGCGCGAGGAGCTCGAGGGTGCGCTCGAGAAGCTGCTCGGGGCCGTCCGGCCGGTGCCGAAGACCACGGCCGACCACCCGCGCACGACGACGCGCTCCTGAAGCCGGGGATCCCTGCGGTAGGGCCGGAGACCGCGAAAGGCGGCCGAGCCTGTTGGCTCGACCGCCTCCCGGAAATTCCTCGTCAGCCCTCGCTCAGGCGATGAACTCCTCGAGCTCGCGCAGCAGGGCCGCCTTGGGGCGGGCACCCACGATCGACTTCACGACCTCGCCGTCCTGGTAGACGTTGATGGTCGGGATGCCGTTGACGCGGTAGGACGAGGGGACCACGGGGTTCTCGTCGACGTTCATCTTCACGAACGTGATCTTGTCTCCGTGCTCCGCAGCGATCTCGCTGAGGATCGGGTCCACCTGGCGACACGGGCCGCACCACTCGGCCCAGAAGTCCACCAGGACCGGCTTGTCGGACTTGAGCACCGTCGTCTCGAAGTCGGCGTCGGTGACGGCAGCGAAGTTCGCCACGGGGAGTTCCTTCCAGTTGATCGGGTCGACACGCTCCCACCGATCGGTCGGCGTGGTGTCACCTGAGAGAACATCATGCCGCCGACGGTTGTTCCCGGCTCGGAGGCGCGTGCAGACAGACGCGTGCAGAAGGGGTCAGACCGACGCCGTCGCCGGCTCCGCCTGTGCGGACGCGGCATGGTCGAGGTCGGCCAGGTAGCGCTCGGCGTCCAGGGCAGCCGCACAGCCGGTGCCGGCCGCGGTGATCGCCTGGCGGTAGTGGTGGTCGACCAGGTCGCCGGCGGCGAAGACGCCGGTCAGGTTGGTCTCGGTCGCGGGGTGCCGGACCACGACGTACCCGTCGTCGTCGAGCTCCACCTGTCCCTTGATCAGCTCCGAGCGCGGGTCGTGGCCGATCGCGATGAACAGCCCGGTGACCGGTAGCTCGGTCTCGCTGCCGTCCACCGTGTCACGGACCGTGATCGACTCGAGCCGGTCGTCGCCGTTCATCGCGGCGACCTCGGAGTTCCACAGGAACTCCAGCTTCGGGTCGGCGAACGCCCGCTCCTGCATGATCTTGGAGGCCCGCAGCTCGTCGCGCCGGTGGATCATCGTCACCTTGCTGCCGAAGCGGGTGAGGAACGTCGCCTCCTCGACCGCCGAGTCGCCGCCACCGACCACCGCGATGTGCTGGTCGCGGAAGAAGAACCCGTCACACGTCGCGCACCACGAGACGCCGTGCCCGGAGAGCTCCTCCTCGCGCGGCAGGCCGAGCTTGCGGTACGCCGACCCCATGGCCAGGATCACGGCCCGGGCGGAGTAGGTGTCGGTGGCCGTGCTGACCGTCTTGATCTCGCCGGTGAGCTCCATCGAGACGATGTCGTCGGAGACCAGCTCCGCGCCGAAGCGCTCGGCCTGGGCCCGCATCTCGTCCATCAGCGCGGGACCCATGATCCCGTCGCGGAACCCGGGGAAGTTCTCGACCTCGGTGGTGTTCATCAGCGCACCGCCCGCGGTCACCGAGCCCTCGAACACCAGCGGGTGCAACGACGCTCGCGCGGCGTACACCGCGGCGGTGTAACCGGCGGGTCCTGATCCCACGATGATCACGTTGCGGACGTCCTGCGACTGCGTCATGTACTGCTCCCAGCTGCCGGTCGGGGGTCGCGGTCGGGCCACCGGCGGGGCGTGTCC
Source organism: Nocardioides sp. (assembly GCF_036503465.1). GTDB lineage: Bacteria > Actinomycetota > Actinomycetes > Propionibacteriales > Nocardioidaceae > Nocardioides. Next base: position 24,110 of record NZ_DASXWU010000093.1, on the reverse strand, counting down.
GACCAGGGGTTAGAACGCATCGTAGGCGAGCCGGATTCCCGGGTCACCGGCCTCCCCGGAGGGTCGGGACTCAGGGCGCCGGAAGCGTGGTGGACCTGATCGGCCGGGCGCTACCGCACACGTAGAGGTCGACCACCTGCGTGCTGCCCTCGGCACGTCGGTAGACCAGGGCGGCCGGGGCGTGTTGGTACTCCGCGGCGACGGTGTCGAGGTCACGGGGCACGTCGGCGCAGCTCAGCTGGTCGAGCGAGAACGTCTGCTTGCGGTGCAGCAGCGTGCGGCCCTGGAGCGCATCCGCGGAGAAGTGCCGGGGCCTGACCACCAGGCGGCCGTCGCGGACCTGCGAGTTCGCGGCCTCGGGGGTGGTGCGCTGGTCGCCCTGCTGGGCGTTCCCGGAGTTGCCGAGGTTCTCGCTCGCCCGGCCACCGGCGTTGTCCTGCGCCGAGGAGGCGGTGCTGGTGGGGCCGCTGCCGCTCGACAGGTGCGGAGCCACCACCACCCCGCCCACGACGACCGCGGCCGCGGCGACGAGCAGCCCGGCGACCCGACGCCGGCGGTGCGCCGCGATCGGCACGACATCGGCCGACCCGACGGGCACTCCGAACTGTCGATCGCGCGGGAGCGGTGTCTCGGCACCGAGACGGGCCAGGACGTCGTCCATCCGGGCGGCAACCTCGTCCGGCATCGGATCGGCGTGCCGGGACTCTGCGAGGAGCCGGCGCACCTCCGCGATCTCGGGCGGCTCCGAGCCTTCGGGGGCGTCGGGCCGGTCGGTCATGGAACACCTCCTTCGCCGGCGTGCGTGGGGTCGGGGGGAACGGCGATGGGACGGGCGGCACCCACGTCCGGTTCCGGGTGAGATCGGTCACGTCGAGCGCCCGTGCGGTCGCCCGGGCTCTCGCCCAGGCGGTCGCGGAGCAGGGTCGCGAGCCGTTCGCGTCCGCGCGCGCACCGCGACTTCACGGTGCCCTCGGCACAGTCCAGCATCACCGCGACCTCGGCCACGGCGTAGCCCTCCATGTCGACCAGGACGAGCGCGGCCCGTTGCTCGGCCGGCAGCGTGCCGAGGGCCGCCAGCAGGGCGCGTCGTCGCTCGTCGCCGATCGCCGCCTGCTCCGGGTCGTCGCGGCCGTCGCCCGCCGTGACCGGGGACCCCCGGCCTCCTCCTTCGTCGAGGTCGTCCGGCAGCGTCTCGGTACGGCGTACCTTCGCAGCGCGGATGCGGTCCAGGCACGCGTTGACCACCACCCGGTGCAGCCAGGTCGTGACGGCCGCCTCGCCGCGGAAGCTCTCGGCCCGTCGGTACGCCGCCATCAGGCCGTCCTGCAGGCCGTCGGCGGCGTCGTGCGGGTTGCCCATGGTGCGGAGTGCGACGGCCCAGAGCCGGTCCCGATGACGAGCGAAGAGCCGGCCGAACGCATCGACGTCGCCGGCGACGTGCGCGGCGAGCAGCTCGGCGTCGGTGGGCTGGTCGTCCGGCCGGGCCACATGGTGGTCAGTCACCCTTCACCACCGCTTCGGCGATCTGGCCGCGGAACCCACCCGGCACGGCCGGAAGCTTGGTCAGCCACACCACCACGTAGCGACCGGTGGCCGGCTTGTCGAGCGTGACCGTTCCCGCCGTGCCGGTGATCTGGGTGCTGCCCACGGGGGTCAGCCCGTCGAGGTTGTCCGGATCCGTGGGCGAGACGTAGATGCTCACCGCGGTCGGGCTGCCCACCGTGGTCAGGTCGACCTCGCTCACCTGGTGCGTGCCTTGCAGGTCGAGCACCAGGCCGACGCCGGTCTTGAGGCCGGCGTCACCGAACTGCTGCTTGTAGTCGAGCGTGCTCCATGCGGTGTTGGCGTGTCCGTCGACCGCGAGCGGAGCCTCCTGCGGGTTCTCACCGCCGGTGCCCTGGGGGTCGAAGTCGCGTGCGGTCACGCCGGTCAGCGCGGAGGCCGTGGGCGCACCGGACGAGCTCGAGGTCCGCCCCGGACCCTGGCTCGACTCGTCCTTGGTGGTGCCGAGCGGGGTCTTGCCCCGGCCGAGGTTGAAGGCGATCACGACCGCCACCAGCACCAGCAGGCAGGCGGCGAGGATGCCGGCCAGACGGAGCATGTTGGTCCCGGGCGCGTGCCGGCCGCCGTCCTCGTCGTCGTCGACGTACGCCGGCAGGGTGCCGCTGCCGGTGCCCGCGCCGGTGCCGGTGTCCCACGGCCAGAACCCGCCCCCTCCTGCGCCCGGCGAGACCGGGGCGGCGCGGGGCCGGCGAACCGGCTGGCCCTCCTCGGGGTCCGGGGCGAAGAGCGGCCGCTCCGGCGGAGGCTCGAAGGCCGGCGGCGGAGCGGGCTTGTCCGTGTGGTGACGCAGCCAGGTCACCTCGTCGGTGTCCTCGTGGAAGATCGGCATCCCGGCCTGGGTGGCCAGCCCGTCGTCCTTGGCGGGCTCGTCGCTCCGCTCGTCCGCCTCCTCCTCCATCTCTCGGACCGGCGGGTCGTTCAGGGGTGGGAGTACGACGGTCTCCCCGCCGCGCTTCGGGTGCTCGATCCGGGCCAGCCAGGCCTCGGCCGCCATCGCCGACGGGCCGAGGAAGTCGCGCAACGAGTCCGCCAGCATCGCCGCGGAGACCTCGGTGTCGCCGCCGTGGTTGAGCACGTGGTCGCACAGCGAGTCGAGCGTGCGCGGGATGCCCGCGCGCACCTGCCGGGGACGCAGCACGTGGCCGTGCGACGACGGGGCGGGTGGCACCGTCGAACGGCTGGCCCCGGCCCACTTGCCGGTCATCGCGGCGTACAGCAGCCCGACGAGGTCGGCGATGTCGGTCGCGATGCGACCGGAGGGCAGGCCGTGCAGCGCGGCGTCGACGGCGAACCCGATCAGCCGCACCGAGCCGTCGGTGTCGATCAGGACGTTCTCGGGGACCAGGCGCCCGTGTGCGACCTGGGCGTCGTGGGCGAGCGCCAGAGTGTCCGCGACCTCGGCGACGATCCAGGCGGCGACCGTGGGGGAGAGCGGGCCGCCGTCCGCGAGCATGATGTCGAGGCTGGTGCCGGAGCCCCACTCGTTGACCACGAAGCAACGGTCGGCGGCCTCGTCGATGTCGAGCACCCGGAGCATCCGCCGGTCGAGGACGGTCGCGGAGGTGCGGGCGGCCGCTCGCAGCAACGGCGCGCGCTCGTCGTCGCAGGAGATGATGTGCACCGCGACGTCGCGTTGGAGCACGGAGTCGAAGGCACGCCAGAACCGCCCGCCCCTGCTCTCGGTGAGCAGGTCGGTCAGCCGGTACCGGTCGGCGAGCACGTCGCCGGGCCGGTTGTGCTCTGGCACGGCCTCAACCCCTCGCGTCGCTCGCTCACCCATGTTAGGAGCCACGTGCCCCGCTGATCCGGCGGATCACAGGGTCGAGCAGAGTCGTGACCTCGCCGATCCGCATGACGCGTGCCAGCGCGACGAACAGGCCGACGTCGATCGCACCGAGGACCAGGACCCGGACCGCCGCCAGCACGTGGGAGACGTCGTCGGTGTGGCCGGGCAGGATGCGGCCGACGGCCCAGGCGACGGCGGTCGAGACACCGGCCGCGATCAGGAGCCGCACCACGAACCGCACCAGGGCGGGCGTCTCGAGACCCCCGAGCCGGCCGCGCAGGATCGCGTAGGAGACCGCCGAGCCGAGGACGTACGACGCGCCGTACGCGATCACCAGGGCCGGCGAGGTCTGGGCCGCGGTCGCCTGCCGGACGAGGAGGATCGCGACCACGACGTTGGTGGCGCCGATGGCGCACTGGATGAAGAACACCGTGCGGTTGAGCTCGAGGGCGTAGAAGCCGCGCAGCATCAGGTAGTGCACGGTGAAGAACACGATGCCGGGTCCGAAGAGGATCATCGACGGGACGTAGTGGTCGAACGTCGTCGCGGTCGCGCCGTACCCGAACAGGACCTTCGCCGCGTCGTAGGCCAGCAGCGGTAGGCCGAGGGCGAAGGGCACCACGACCACGAGTGCCGTGCGCAGGGTCGCGGACAGGGTGCCGGCGAGCCCGGGCAGGTCGCCGTCGGCCGCCTTCGCCGAGAGCCGCGGCAGGATGGCGGTCGCCAGCGACACCGTGATGATCGCGTGCGGCACCATCACGAACAGGAAGGCCGCGGCGTACACCGTGTACCCGGTGGCGTCGGTCGCGTGGTGGATCGCCTGGTGGGCGTGGTGGTGGCGGGCCACCTGCTCGCAGGCCGAGCGGGCGGTGCCGCCCGAGGCGAGCCGGACGACCACGGTGTAGGCGATCTGGTTGACGACGACGAAGAGCACGGTCCAGATCCCGAGGCGCAGCGTGTGCCCGAGCCCGCTGCCGCGGAAGTCGTAGCGCGGGCTGAAGCGGACCCCCGCCGCGCGGAGGACCGGCAGCAGGATCAGCACCTGGGCGGCGATGCCCAGGGTCGCGCCACCGCCGAGCACCAGCTCCTGGGTGCCGGAGTACGCCGTGCAGCTGTCGGTCGCGGGCAGGGCGCCGAACCAGAACAGGTAGAGCACCAGCACCAGGATCGCGATCACGTTGTTGGCGATCGGCGCCCACATCATCGGCCCGAACCGACCCCGCGCGTTGAGCACCTGACCGAGCAGCACGAACATCCCGTAGAAGAAGACCTGGGGCAGGCAGTACCGCGCGAAGGCGATCGCCGAGTCGCGCTGCGCGGCGAGCGCAGGGTCGTCGTACGAGCCGTTGAGGTAGAGCTTCATCACCAGCGGCGCGGCGATCACCAGCAGGATGGTGACTGCCCCGAGGAAGAGCAGGGCGAGGGTGATCACGCGGTTGGTGTAGGCCTCCCCGCCGTCGGGGTCGGTCTTCTGCGCGCGCACCAGCTGCGGGACGAGCACGGCGTTGAACACGCCGCCCGCCAGCAGGATGTAGAGCATGTTGGGGATGGTGTTGCCGATGTTGAACAGGTCGGCGTGCAGCTCGTTGCCGATGGCGACGGCGAGCAGGAGGTTGCGGACGTAGCCGCTGGCCCGCGAGAAGACGGTGCCGGTCGCCATCACCGCCGACGAGGCGAGGATGCCGCGGCTCTCGGCCGCGTCGCTCACGCTCATGCCTCGGTACGCCGTGCGGACCGGTCGCGGAAGACGCGGCGCGCCAGACGGACGACGATCGCGGCGAACAGCAGGCCGACGCCGGTGCCGATGATCACCCAGATCAGGCCGCTCACCTGCTCGCTGCGCATCGGGAAGCTGTCGACGGCACCCAGCTGGCGGCCGTCCGAGGTGGTCAGCTCGAGGGTCACGCTGTGCACGCCCCGCTGGTGGGTCGATGCGTGGAGGAGCACCGTGGTCCGGCCGTGCGGTGGCAGCTGCACGGGCTCCCCACCGGTGATCTCGAGCTGCGGGTCGGAGAGCGCCCGGACCTCCACGGTCACCGGGACGTCGAGGTCGTTGCTGACGAGGGCGGAGAAGCGCCCGGACGAGCTGGCCAGCGTGACCGAGGGCGGAGCGGCGAGGTCGATGGCGTTGAGGTTCTGCCGGACCCAGCGGGCGATCGTGCGCATCCGGTACAGGGCCACGATCGGCGTCCGGGCCGCGGCGTACGACGCGTTGCCGGCGACCTCCTGGAACAGCTGCTTGCGCAGGACCTTGTTGCCGATCAGCACCGACTGCAGCGTGCCGCCGTTGTCCAGCACCGACTGTGCCGCGGTGTAGACGCCCCGGCCGAGCTGATGGGCGTCGGCCGGGATCTCGCGCAGCCGGGTGTCGTCGAGGGGGGTCGCGCTGCCCGCCGTGGCTCCCCCGAGGGTCGTCAGTCGCAGCCAGGGCACCTCGAGCCCGGCGAAGAAGCCGCTACCCAAGGGGTGACGCTGCCCCGTCGGCAGCTCGACCACCAGCGGCTGCTGGTCGTCGAGGAGGCGCACGGCGGCCTCGGCAAGGATCCGCTGCCGCAGCGCGAGCGAGCTCTGTGGGTCTACCGGGCCCGGCCCGCCCTGCGCGGCGGACGACGACGCCAGGATGACCCGGTGCCCGTGGACCCGGTTGACCACGGGCGCGTCGCCCCGGACGCCGGCGTCCTCGAGCAGCACCGAGGAGTCCTGTGGGAGCTGGGAGATGGTGTCGCCGCTCGTGCGGCCCCCGGGTGGAGCCGCGATCCGGGAGAGGGGCACCTCCCAGGGTCGTAGGGCGTGGCCGGTGTGTTGGAACGCCGTCCGCAGCAGCGTCGGGTCGTAGCGGACCGCGCCGTCCAGGTCGAGGTCGCCGTACGGCAGCCCCATCACCTCGCTGGTGTCGCTGGTGAGCAGCCGGCGCAGGGACTTGAGCCACGTCCGGGCCGAGCGGCTGTTGGTGGCCGTGGTCGTGTCGGCTGCGCCCGAGGCGCTGGCCGAGCCCGAGCCGGAGGGAGACGGGCTCGGGGAGGTGCTCGGGGATCCCTTCCCGGGCGACTTCGGCTGGGGCGCCGCCAACGTCCGGGCCGGGTTGCCGTGCGCGAGCCGGCGTACGACGTCGGGGACGGCGGGGTCGACCAGCCAGGTCAGCGGCCGGTCGTGCGCGGCGCGACCGATGGCGACCGCGGCGTGCAGGGAACCGGTGCGGAGGCTGTGCGACCACTGCTCGGGGTCGACGACGGTCCCGGTGGGGCCGCGCTCGATCCCGGCGCGGACCGGGACGACCAGGGCGGCGTCCTCGAACTGGCCGTTCGGAGCCGACCCGCGCGGCACGTAGGGCAGAAAGGTGCGGTCGCGCCCCACGGCGACACGCGCGCCCCCCTCGCCGTTGTCGCCGAGGACGTGCACGCCGAACCAGTAGACGCCCGGCACGGAGACCGGGAGCGTGGAGTGCGGCAGCCTGATCGCGAACTCCGCGACTTCGCCCGGCGCCAGCCGGGGGATGCTGTCGAAGGTGCCCGGCACCGTGATCCGGTGACCGACGTCCGCGTCGACCGGCGTCCGGGCCGCCGCGCTGAGGCCGGCGGACGTGGTGATCGGGGTCGAGCCCATGAAGCCGTGCACGTTGATCGCGGTCCAGGTCTGGTCGGACGCGTTGGTGACCGTGCCGCGGATGACGATCGGACCCTTGTCCGGGACGTAGTCGGGCGTGATCGACCGGATCCGCGGGACGAGGGGCTGCTCCGCGTCCAGGGGGGCGGCGCTCGCAGCGCCCGCGCTGGGTGCTGCGCCGACCAGCCCGCCGAGCACGGCGAGTACGGCGGCCAGCACTGCCGCCGCCACTGCCCGGGCATGCGGCAGTGAGGACGGGCGGAGCACGCCCCAAGGTTAGGGCCTGTCCATGTGGAACCCGGGGGGCCCGAGGGCGCGCCCGCCGATAGGCTGTGCGGTCGTGTCCGACGCAGCAGACGGTCGCCCGCCGGGGAGTGTCCGGCTGGCCGATGCCCAGCGGGACGTGACCGCCGAGCTCGACCGGATCGGTCCGGTGATCGACGAGCTGGGGGGCATCTTCGGCGCGGCCGGGCACGAGCTGGCCCTGGTCGGCGGGCCGGTGCGCGACGCGATGCTCGGTCGGCGGCACAACGACCTCGACTTCGCCACCTCCGCCCGCCCGCAGGAGATCGAGCGGCTGCTCGACGGGTGGGCCGACGCGACCTGGGACATCGGTCGCGCCTTCGGCACCATCGGCAGCCGCAAGGGACCGTTCCAGGTCGAGATCACGACGTACCGATCCGACGAGTACGACGTCTCCTCCCGCAAGCCGAACGTGGACTTCGGCGACACCCTGGAGGGCGACCTCGGCCGGCGCGACTTCACGGTCAACGCGATGGCCGTGCGCGTGCCGTCGCGCGACTTCGTGGACCCGTACGGCGGCGTGGTCGACCTCGCCCACGGCCTGTTGCGCACCCCTGGGCGTCCCGAGGACTCCTTCTCCGACGACCCGCTGCGGATGATGCGGGCCGCCCGGTTCGCCGCGCAGCTCGGGTTCGAGGTCGACCCGGCGGTGATCGAGGCGATGACCTCCATGGCCGGCCGGATCGAGATCATCTCGGCCGAACGGGTGCGCGACGAGCTGGTCAAGCTGGTGCTCGCGCCGTACCCGCGGCTCGGGCTGACGCTCCTGGTCGAGACCGGTCTCGCCGCCCTGGTACTGCCGGAGCTCCCGGCGTTGGCGCTGGAGCGCGACGAGCACCACCGGCACAAGGACGTCTACGAGCACACGCTGACGGTCCTCGAGCAGTCGATCGACCTGGAGCAGCGCCTGGGCGGACCGGACTTCGTCTCCCGGTTCGCCGCGCTGATGCACGACGTGGGCAAGCCGCGGACGCGTCGCTTCGTGGACGACGGCACCGTGACGTTCCACCACCACGACGTGGTCGGCGCGAAGATGACCCGCAAGCGGATGCAGGAGCTGAAGTTCTCCGGCGACGCCGTCGATGCCGTCGCGAAGCTGGTCGAGCTCCACCTGCGCTTCCACGGGTTCGGCGGTGGGCAGTGGACCGACTCGGCGGTCCGGCGCTACGTCCGCGACGCCGGCGACCAGCTCGAGCGGCTGCATGTGCTGACCCGCGCCGACTGCACGACCCGCAACCGGCGCAAGGCCGAGCGGCTGCGGCGTACCTACGACGACCTCGAGGCACGCATCGAGCGGCTGTCCGCCGAGGAGGAGCTGGCCGCGATCCGGCCCGATCTCGACGGGACGCAGATCATGGAGATCCTCGGCATCCCCGAGGGCCGCGACGTCGGCGCGGCGTACCGCTTCCTGCTGGAGCTGCGTCTCGACGAGGGTCCGCACTCCTACGACGCCGCGAAGGCCGCCCTCCTGGCCTGGTGGGCCGCCCGCACCTGATCACCCGGTCGGGTCGTCCGCTCGTGAGGCACCTGGAGGTGCCCGTCAGGCGGACGACCGGACATCTACGATCGGCTCATGTCGGAGCTGACCGTGACCGGGCCCGCCGTCGAGCGGGGCGAGGAGATCCTGACGCCGGAGGCGCTGGCGTTCGTCGCCGACCTGCAGGCCAGGTTCGGCGGCCGACGTGACGAGCTCCTGGCCGCGCGGCGTACCCGCCGTGCCGAGATCGGCCGCACCGGCCGGCTCGACTTCCTGCCCGAGACGGCGGAGGTCCGCGCCGCCGACTGGCAGGTCGCACCGGCACCCTCCGACCTGCTCGACCGCCGTGTCGAGATCACCGGCCCGACCGAGCGGAAGATGGCGATCAACGCCTTGAACTCGGGTGCGAAGGTGTGGCTGGCCGACTTCGAGGACGCGAACACGCCGCACTGGGCCAACGTCGTGGGCGGGCAGGTCAACCTGTACGACGCGGTACGCCGGACGATCGAGCTGACGACGTCCGACGGCAAGGAGTATCGGCTGCGGGACCCCGACGCCCTCCCGGTGATCCTGCCTCGGCCGCGCGGCTGGCACCTGCCCGAGGCCCACCTCACCCTCGACGACCGTCCGGTCGTCGGCGCGCTGGTCGACTTCGGGCTGTACTTCTTCACCAACGCCCAGGAGCTGCTGGCACGCGGCAGCGGGCCGTACTTCTACCTGCCGAAGATGGAGTCACACCTCGAGGCGCGGCTCTGGAACGACGTCTTCACGCACGCCGAGTCCGCACTCGGGATCGAGCACGGCACGATCCGCGCCACGGTGCTGATCGAGACGATCCCGGCGGCGTTCGAGATGGAGGAGATCCTCTACGAGCTGCGCGACCACATCTCCGGCCTGAACGCCGGCCGCTGGGACTACCTGTTCTCGATCATCAAGACGCTGCGCGACGCCCCCGGCGACCACACCCTTCCCGATCGGAACGCGGTGACGATGAACGCCCCGATGATGCGCGCCTACTGCGACCTGCTGGTCGCGACCTGCCACCGGCGCGGCGCCTTCGCCATGGGCGGGATGGCCGCGTTCATCCCGTCCCGACGCGATGCGGCGGTCAACGAGGCGGCGTTCACCAAGGTGCGCGACGACAAGACCCGAGAGGCGAAGCAGGGGTTCGACGGGTCGTGGGTGGCGCACCCCGACCTGGTGCCGCTGTGCGCCGAGGTCTTCGACGAGCTGATGCCCACTGCCAACCAGGTGACGTTGCGTCGCGACGACGTAGATGTCACGGCCGACGACCTGCTCGACGTCGCCGCGACCCCTGGCTCGCGCACGCTGGACGGCCTCCGCACCAACGTCGAGGTCGGCATCACCTACCTCGCCGCCTGGCTCGGTGGCAACGGCGCGGCCGCGATCCACAACCTGATGGAGGACGCCGCCACGGCGGAGATCTCCCGCTCCCAGATCTGGCAGTGGGCCCACAGCTCGGCCACGCTGGAGGACGGCACGGTGGTCGACAGGTCGCTCGTCGAACGCATCCTGACCGAGGAGTACGACGCGCTGGTCGCCGCCGGCGGTCCGTACGCAGCCCACCTGGCCACCGCCCGCGACCTGTTCCGGGCGACCGCCCTCGACGACGACTTCGCCGACTTCCTCACCCTGCCGGCGTACGACGAGGTGCTGCGGACGGGCGGGTGAGCCCATGACCCCAGAGGCGAAATGGCTGACAGCAGTCTGGCCGTTCGTGCGAGACAACATCCCGCGGCCGCCGGCCAGGGTGGTCGAGATCGGGTGCGGTCCGTTGGGCGGGTTCGTGCCGGAGCTGCGTGCCCATGGGTACGACGCAGTCGGAGTCGACCCCGAGGCACCCGAGGAGCCCGGTTACGAGCGAACGGAGTTCGAGCGCTACGACGGCGTCGACGAGGTGGACGCGGTCGTGGCCTGCACGTCGCTGCACCACGTCGCCGACCTCGACGGGGTGCTGGTCAAGGCGAGGGCGATGCTCGCGCCGCGCGGCGTCGTGGTCGTCGTGGAGTGGGCGCGGGAGCGGTTCGACGAGGCGACCGTCCGGTGGTGCTTCGACCGGCTTCAGCCGTCGGATACAGGTTCGGACCACGAGCACGGATGGCTGCGTGAGCGGCAAGCGGAGTGGCTCGCCTCCGGCGAACCCTGGGACGCCTACCTCGACCACTGGGCCCGCCAGGAGGGCATGCACACCGGGCAGGAGATCCTGCGGCAGCTCGACGCCCGCTTCGTCGGCCGTCGGCTGGAGAACGGGCCCTACTTCTTCCCCGACCTGCACGAGGTCACCGAGGCGGACGAGCAGGCAGCCATCGACGCCGGCCTCGTCCGGGCCACCCGCATCCAGTACGTCGGCACCGTCCGGTGATCACGTGCCCCGCTCACGCGCCCGACCCTGCGGCGATCGCGTCGAGGTCGCGGACGGCGTACCGGTAGTGCTCCCACTCCTCCTCGAGGATCACGTGCAGGCACGAGAGGGTCGTCTCCTGGTGGTCGGGAGCATGCGGGTTCCTGCACGTCACCGCCAGCTGCTCCGGCGTGGCGGTGCCGAGGAAGTTCCGCACCATCGCGACGCGATCCGTCCGGGCTTCGAGGACCTCGGCGTACGACGGGGTCTGGTGCGACAGGACCGTCATGTCGAAGTCCTCCTCCTCGAGGCTGGCGTCCGCCAGGCCGAGCGGATGGAACGGGTGCTCGATCTCCAGGATCGCCTTGCCCAGCCACATGTCCGTGGCCAGGACCAGGTGCCGCAGCGTCTGCGCGAACGACCACTCGCCGTCCACGGAGACGTCGACGGTGCCGGGCGACATCGCCTCGACGCGCTCGAGCGCGGTCGCCCACGTCTTCTGGAGCGTGTCCCATGCCGTGCGTAGGCCCTCCGGATCCGCGGCGTGCCGGTCGCCGCGGCCCGGGAAGCGGCGGTCGAGCTCGGCCTCGACGAACGGAGTCACGTGGACACCGTTGACCGTCAAGCCGCCGTCGCCGTCGGACAGCCACGGAGCGTCGATGTCCGCGCCCTCGATCTGGACTCCGCGCATCACGACGCCGGACAGGTCGGCGCCGACGAACCGAGCGCCCCGCAGGTCCGTGTCGACGAACGTCGCGCCCTCCAGGTCGTCGATGCGGGTGAAGCTCGCCATGGGGTCTCCTCGTCGGGCGGTCTCGGTAGCCGATGCTCGCACGTCGTCAGGGAAGGGGTCCGATGGTGCTCCCCGGGGTCAGTCGGTGGCGAGCCGCCGGAGCCCGACGTGATCGCCGCCCTCGGCGAACGCGCGTACGACGTCGAGCAGGTCGGCCTCGTCGGTCGAGTCGACGAGGTAGAACCCGACCATCTGCTCCGCCGACTCGGTGAACGGACCGTCGGTGACCAGCGCCGACCCCCGTCCGGTGTTCCTCATCGAGATCGCCCGTGCGGACGGCTCGAGCGGACTCCCCATGACCAGCTGATGGCCGCGAGCCTTGAGTGCTTCGTGGAAGCGCTTGTGGTTCTCCATCCCGAGCTCGTGCTCGGACTCGGGCAGCTCGGCCCACTCCGCCTCGGGCGCGGGCAGCAGCAGCAGGTAGCGGCGGGTGTCGTCTGACATGAGTCCTCCCCAATAGGTCCCTTCACTGTGCCTGACGGGCGAGCGGCGCGGGAATCGACAACACGACGGGCCGGACGTGGTCAGGCGACGGGTTCTCCGGCCACCCAGACCTGCGCGACGTCCGCAGAGGTCGCGTGGGCGAACGCCTTGGCCAGGGCGTCCTCGGGGGAGGCGGCGTGGCGGAGCAGGATGTCGAGAGGGGTGTCGGCGGCGGGCCGCAGCCACAGGGCGTCGTACGCCTTGCCCTCGCCGAAGGAGCCGACCCTGGAGGCGAGCCCCAGCGCCTCGGCGCCTGCGGTGGTGGCGAGGTGCAGCAGGTGGGCGGCGGTCAGCGGCACGCCGGCGTCGGCCAGGGCCTGCTGGACGAAGTACGCCTGCAGACCCTCCTTGAACAGCGACAACCCGGTACCGGCTCCGACGTCGGAGCCGAGGGCGACCCGTACGCCGGCGTCGAGATGGGCGCGCATCGGGAACAGTCCGCTGCCCAGGCACAGGTTGCTGGTCGGGCAGTGCGCCACGGCGGCGCCGGCGGCGGCCAGGGCGCCGAGCTCGGCGAGGTCCGGGTGCACGTCGTGGGCGAAGACGCTGGTGGGCCCGAGCAGGCCGTGGTCGGCGTAGGTGTCGACGTACGACGAACCGGGGAAGAGCTCGCGGACGCGCTCGATCTCGGCGCAGTTCTCGTTCAGGTGAGAGGTCAGCAGCGCATCGGGGACCTCGTTCAGCAGGGCAGCGCAGGAGTCGAGCAGGTCGGGCGTGCACGACACCGAGAACCGCGGCGTCACGGCATACCGGAGACGGCCGGCGCCGTGCCAGCGCTTGGCCAGGGTCAGTCCTTCGTCGTAGGCGCGGGACGGCGTGGTCAGCAGGTCGTCGCGCAGCTCGCGGTCACCGACCACGAGACCGCTGGTGATCCGCACGCCCACGCGCTCCGCCTCGGTGAACAGCAGCTCCACCGCCCCGGGCTGGTGCGCCCCGAACACCAGCGCCGTGGTCGTGCCGGCGTTGGCGAGTGCGCCCACGAACGCACGTGCCACCTCGGCGGCGTACGCCGTCTCCGCCATCCGTGCTTCCTCGGGGAGCGCGCACTTCTCGAGCCACTCGAGGAGCGGCATGCCCAACGCGCCGATGCAACGCAGCTGCGGGAAGTGGACGTGGGTGTCCACGAAACCGGGGAGCACGAGCCCGCCGCTCAGGTCGACCACCCCGGCGCCCGGGTGCGTCGAGGCCAGGTCGGCGTAGGCGCCTCGCGCGGTGATGATCCCGTCGTCGTCGACGAGTAGCCCGCCGTCCTCCTCGGCGCGGAGCGCACCCCCGAGGAACGGGTCGTCGGGGGTGTCGAGGAGGGTGCCGCGGACGAGCCTCACGTCGAGGTCCCGTGCCGGGCGGCTGTCCGCGCGTTCTCGTCGGCGAACGACTGCAGCAGCGCCGCGGCCACCGAGACCGCGATGGTCGCCGGGTCCTTGCCCGCCAGCGACGTGAGGCCGATCGGGGTCACGATCCGATCCACGGCATCGGCGTCGTGACCGTCCGCGAGCAGCGTCTTCCGGAAGCGCGCCCACTTGGCCGACGACCCGATCACGCCCACCGGCCCGAGGTGTCCGGCGCGCAGGGCGGCGTCGAGGAGCGCGACGTCCTCGGCGTGGTCGTGGGTCATCACCAGCACGTGCGTGCCGGGTGCCAGCTCGGCCAGCACCAGCTCGGGCAGCACCGCCTCGTGGTGCACGTGCACGCGCGCGTCGGAGTCGGCGAGCGGGGCCAGCGCCTCCTCACCGAGGTGGTCGGGACGCGAGTCGACGAGGTGCAGGTCGAGGTCGTGCCGGGCCAGGATCCGGGCCAGCTCGAGCCCGACGTGCCCGATGCCGAAGATCGCCACGGCCGGGCGTACGGCGAGGGGCTCGAGCAGCACGGTGACCTCACCGCCGCAGCACTGCACGCCGTACTCGGCCGGCGCCCGGTCGGAGAGATCGAGCGTGAAGGTCGTCGGGGCGGTGTCGCCGGAGGTGAGCATCGCACGCGCTCGCGAGACCGCCGTGGCCTCGACGTTGCCGCCGCCGATCGAGTCCCAGGTGGCGTCTTCCGCGACCACCATCTTGGCCCCGGCATCGCGGGGGGCGTGGCCGCGGACGGCGACGAGCGTGACCAGCACCCCGGACCGACGCTCGGCCCGCAGTCTCTCCACCGCCTGGAGCCACCGCACGGCTCAGGCCCCCGCCGGCTCGGGAGCGACGGCGGCCTGCCGGGCCTCGTCCAGCGCCCAGTAGACGGCCTCGGGGGTCGCCGGACTGGGCAGGTCGACGCTGGTGCCCGCCGGCCCGAACGCGGCGCACGCCTGGCGCAGCGCCTCGCGCACCGAGAACGCGAGCATCAGCGGCGGCTCCCCGACGGCCTTGGCGCCGTACACGGCGCCGTCCTCGTGGGCCTGCTCGAGCATCGCGACGTTGAACACCTCCGGCATCTCGGCGAAGCTCGGCAGCTTGTAGGTGCTGGCCGCCTGGGTGCTCAGCCGGCCGTGCCGCTCCGGGTGCGCTCCGTCGTGGGTGGTCTCCCAGCGCAGGTCCTCGAGCGTGAGCCAGCCGACCCCCTGAACGAACCCGCCCTCGATCTGCCCCAGATCGACCAGAGGGGAGAGGCTGTCCCCGACGTCGTGCACGATGTCGACGCGACGGGTGCGATAGGCACCGGTGAACCCGTCGACCTCGACCTCGGCCGCGGCCGCGCCGTACGCGAAGTACTTGAACGGCGAGCCGCGGAAGGTGGTGGCGTCCCAGCTCAGCCCCTCGGTGCGGTAGTAGCCCGCGGCGAACAGCGGGACCCGTGCGAGGTAGGCCTCCCCGACCAGCTTCTCCCAGGGCAGGTCCCGGCCGGCGTCGACCTCGGCGAGGCGGGTGCGGATCTGCTCGCACGCGTTCTTGATCGCGGCGCCGTTGAGGTCGGAGCCGGACGACGCCGCCGTGGCCGAGGTGTTGGGCACCTTGTCGGTGCGGGTCGGGGCCAGGCGCACGCGCGCGAGGGGTACGCCGAGCGCCGTGGCCGCCACTTGGAGGACCTTCGTGTGCAGCCCCTGGCCCATCTCGGTGCCGCCGTGGTTGACCAGCACGGAGCCGTCCTTGTAGACGTGCACGAGCGCGCCGGCCTGGTTCAGCGGGGTGAAGTTGAACGAGATGCCGAACTTCACCGGCGTCACGGCCAGCGCGCGCTTGGTGTAGGGGTGGCCGGCGTTGAACTCTGCGATCTCGCGAGCGCGGCCGGCGACGTCTCCCGTGGTGAGCACCTGGTCCCACGCCGTCACCGCCCGCGCGGCGTGCCGCACCGGCTGGCCGTACGGCGTCTCCTGGCCCTCGGCGTAGAAGTTGCGGCGGCGCAGCTGGAGGGGGTCGATCCCGAGCAGCGGCGCACACCGGCCGAGGACGTCCTCGAGCACGAGCATCCCCTGGGGGCCGCCGAAGCCACGGAAGGCGGTCTGGGAGGTCTTGTGGGTCTTCGCGACCCGGCCGTGGATGCGCACGTCAGGGATCCAGTAGGCGTTGTCGACGTGGCAGACCGCCCGGGCGAGCACGGCCTCGGACAGGTCGAGGCTCCACCCGCCGTCGGAGGTCAGCGTGGTGTCGAGCGCGAGGAGGTGGCCGTCGTCGTCGAACCCGACCCGCCAGGTGGCATGGAAGCCGTGCCGCTTGCCGGTCATCGTGAAGTCCTGGGTGCGGTTGAGTCGCACGCGTACCG
Organism: Nocardioides sp.; assembly: GCF_036503465.1. GTDB lineage: Bacteria > Actinomycetota > Actinomycetes > Propionibacteriales > Nocardioidaceae > Nocardioides. The sequence continues at coordinate 8,059 of NZ_DASXWU010000093.1, read as the reverse complement.
GGCGGCCGGTCAGGGTCGCGCCGAGCGCGGCCACCGCGGCGTATCCGTTGGCCTGGACCTCCTTGCCGCCGAAGCCGCCGCCCATCCGCAGGCACTGGACCGTGACGGCGTGGCTCGCGAGGCCGAGGACGTGGGCGACGACCTCCTGGGTCTCGCTCGGGTGCTGGGTCGACGACTGCACGAAGACCTGGCCGCCGTCGTCGACGTCGGCGAGCGACGTCTGGGTCTCCAGGTAGAAGTGCTCCTGGCCGGCCATCTCGGTCTCGCCCTCGAAGACGTGCGGGGCTCGCGCGAGCGCCGCCTCCACGTCGCCGCGCCCCGCAGTGGGCCGGGCGCCCTGGAAGCTCTCGGCCGCGATCGCGTCGTGGATCGTGAGCAGGGCGGGGAGCGGCTCGTAGTCGACCTCGACCCGGCCCGCGCCGCGGCGAGCCGCCTCGGGCGTCTCGGCGAGGACCCAGCACACGGCCTGGCCGTGGTACATCACCTCGGAGGGGAACAGCGGCTCGTCGTGCTTGATGCCCGAGTCGTTCACGCCGGGCACGTCGTCCGCGGTCAGCACCCGGACCACGCCCGGCTCGTCGTACGCCGCGGCGGGGCGCAGCGCGGTGACGCGCGCGTGGGCGTGGGGCGACTGCACCGGCCAGGCGTGGAGGACGCTCTTGGTGCGGGGCGTGAGGTCGTCGGTGTAGAGGGCCCGGCCGGTCACGTGCAGGGCCGCGCTCTCGTGGGGGATCGTCTCGCCCACCACGGGACTCTCCGGCCGCTGCGACAGCTCACTCATCGCCCGACACCTCCGCGAACAGCCGGCGCAGCGCCTGGCCGAGCATCGCCGACCGGTAGCGCGCCGAGGACCGCTGGTCGTCGATCGGCGTCCCTTCGGAGGCAAGAACAGCTGCGGCTGCGTCGACGGTCTCGTCGGTCCAGGGCCGGCCGGTCAGGGTGTTCTCGGTCGCGCGCGCCCGAAGTGGGGTGGCCGCGACTCCGCCGAGGCCGATGCGGGCCGATCGGACGACGCCGTCGGCGACGTCCAGGGCGAACCCGACCGCGACGCTGGAGATGTCGTCGTACCGCCGCTTGGCGACCTTGTGGAAGGCGGTCAGCGGGGCCAGCGGCAGCGGAACCACGACCTCCTTGATCAGCTCCTCGGCTCTCCGGACGCTCGTGCGGTAGCCCGTGAAGTAGTCGGCGAGGGGCACCCGGCGCTCACCGCCGGTCGAGACCAGGACCACGTCGGCGTCGAGGGCGAGCAGCACGGGCGCGCTGTCGCCGATCGGGGAGCCGGTGCCGAGGTTGCCGCCGAGGGTGGCGCCGTTGCGGACCGGGCGGGACGCGAACTGCCAGAACAGCTCGTCGAGGACCGGCACCCGGCCGGCCAGCCGGCGTTCGATCTCGGTCAGCGTCAGCGCGGCGCCGATCCGCAGCTCGTCGTCGGCCCACCGGAGCTCACGCAAGGCCTCGAGGCGGTCGATCGCGAGGAGCAGGCTCGGCCGCGAGCCGCGGAGGTTGATCTCGACTCCGAGGTCGGTGGCGCCTGCGACGGGCGTGGCTTCGCCGTCGGCGAGGATGCGGAGGGCGTCGGACAGGCCCTCGGGACGCACGAACGTCGCGCCGTCGGCGTCGATCCGGGTCGGGGTGGCGGTCGGCGCCGGAGCATGGCGGCGTACGGCGAGCGGGTCGTCGGCGGCGGGCTCGGTGAGTGCGTACGCGGCGTCACGGATCGGGCGGTAGCCGGTGCAGCGGCACAGGTTCCCGGTGAGGGCGTGCAGGTCGAAGCCGTTGCCGCCCGTGTCGACGGGTCGCGTGCCGTTGGTCGACGGCGTGGGGACCCGGTCGGCCCGGTAGAACTCCGCGGCCATCGAGCAGACGAAGCCGGGCGTGCAGTAGCCGCACTGCGAGCCGCCGCGCTCGGCCATCTCGCGCTGCACCGGGTGGAGGTCGGCAGGTGTGCCCAGACCCTCGGACGTGACGACCTCCTGACCGGACAGCGAAGCCGCCGAGACGAGGCAGGCGTTGATCGAGGTCCACTCCGCACCCGGCGAGCCGTCGGCGGGCGGCCGCGCGACCAGCACGCAGCAGGCCCCGCACTCGCCCTCGGCGCATCCCTCCTTGGCGCCGGTCAAGCCGCGGTCGCGCAGGAAGTCGAGGGCGGTGGTGTGCGGGGTGACACCGTCGAGCGGGAGCGGCGCGCCGTTGACCGTGACGGCGGCGACGTCGGTGGGATCGGTGATGTCGGCGATCCCGGTGATCTCGGCCATCGCACCTCCCGTCGTACGCCGTCGTTCCCGTCCGGCACCAGAGGCATGGTTGCGAGGTCCTGCCGCGTGCCTGCTGGTTATCCATGCGAACAACAGGCCGTCCCCCCACTCTACCGACGCCCCGGCCGGCTGTCCCCGGACGCTGACCCGGCAGAAGGGTGCAGTTCCAGAGCGCTGACCCGGCTCTTGGCAACGTCCCAGCGCGCTGACCCGGCTCTTGGCAACGTCCCAGCGCGCTGACCCGGCTGGTGACGCCTCGGACAAGAGCCGGTTCGGCTTCGTAGAACGTGGACAAGAGCCGGGTCAGCGTCGTAGGGCGTGGACAAGCGCCGGGTGAGCGTCGTAGGGCGTGGACAAGAGCCGGGTGAGCGTCTTACAACCGGAGCTTCGGGTGGCGGTTGACGTCCTTGTAGAGCAGGTAGCGGAAGCGGCCGGGGCCGCCGGCGTAGCAGGCCTGGGGGCAGAAGGCGCGGAGCCACATGTAGTCGCCCGCCTCGACCTCGACCCAGTCGGTGTTCAGCAGGTAGACGCCCTTGCCCTCGAGCACGTAGAGCCCGTGTTCCATCACGTGCGTCTCGGGGAACGGGATCGCGCCGCCGGGCTCGAAGTTCACGATGTTGACGTGCAGGTCGTGGCGCAGATCGCCGAGGTCGACGAACCGGGTCGTGGTCCACGCGCCGTCGGTGTCGGGCATCGGCACCGGCTCGACGTCCTTCTCGTTCGTCACGAATGCCGGTGGCGCGTCGAGGCCCTCCACTCGCTCGTAGGCCTTGCGGATCCAGTGGAAACGGGCAGGTCGGGCCAGCGGGTTGTGGGCGGTCCAGTGGATGCCGGGAGGCAGGTAGGCGTAGCCGCCGGCTTCGAGCAGCGAGACGTGCCCGTCGACGACAAGCCGCACCCGTCCAGAGGTCACGAACAGCACGCCCTCGGCGTCCGGGTCCGGCTCCGGACGGTCGGCTCCGCCGCCGCGCTCGACCTCCATCACGTAGTGGCTGAACGTCTCGGCGAAGCCGGTCAGCGGCCGGGCCAGGATCCAGCAGCGGGTCTGCTCCCAGTGAGGGAGGTACGACGCGACGATGTCGGTCATCGAGCCGTGCGGGATCACGGCGTACGCCTCCGTGAAGCGCGCCCGGTCTGTCGTCAGCCGGGTCTGCGGCGGCAGCCCGCCCGGAGGTACGGCGTAGCTCATGACGCTCCTCTCACCAGCAGCCGACCCCTCGGCTCGTCGTCGATCTCGCGCCCGGCCAGGAAGGTACGGCGCACCACGCCCTGCAAGGTACGCCCGGCGTACGCCGAGACCCGATTCTTGTGGTGCAACCGCGACACGTCGACCACGAAGGACTCCTCCGGCGCGAGCACGGCGAGATCCGCGTCGGCGCCGGCCTCGATCCGGCCCTTGCGCGACAGGCCGACGCGGTCGGCCGGCGCCGTCGCCATCCACCGCACCACGTCCGCCAGCGCGGTCCCGCGTCGGCGCGCCGCGCTCCACACGACCGGCAGACCGATCTGAAGCGACGACACCCCGCCCCAGGCTCGCGCGAAGTCCGGCACCTTGAGGTCGGTGGTGCTCGGGGAGTGGTCGGTCACGACGAAGTCGATGTCCCCGCTCGCCAGCCCGGCCCACAGCAGGTCCTGGTTGGACTGCTCCCGGATCGGCGGGCAGCACTTGAACTCGGTCGCGTGGTCCGGCACCTCCTCGGCCGCCACGGCGAGGTAGTGCGGGCAGGTCTCGACCGAGACGTCGACACCCTCGAGGCGAGCCGCATGCAGATCGGGCAGGGCGCTCGCCGAGGACAGGTGGACGACGTGGGCGCGCGCATGGGTCCGGCGGGCGGCGTCGATCACCAGCCGGATCGCCTCGTCCTCCGACGCCGCCGGCCGCGAGGCGAGGAACCCGTCGTACGACGGGCCCGGCTCGCCGACCAGGTGCCCGTCCTCGGCATGCACGAGGAGGAGCGCGCCCAGCCGCCCGCTCTCGGTCATCGCGGCCCGGAGCTGCGACGACGTCAGGTGGCGGAACTCCTCGACCCCGGAGTCGACCAGGAAGCACTTGAAGCCGAAGACGCCGGCCTCGTGCAGCGCGGCCAGGTCGCCGAGGTGCTCCGGCACCGCCCCGCCCCAGAACCCGACGTCGACGAAGACCCGGCCACGCGCGGCGTCCTGCTTCGTGCGCAAGGCATCGACGGTGACCGTCGGCGGCACCGAGTTCAGCGGCATGTCGACGATCGTCGTGACACCGCCGGCGGCGGCCGCCCGCGTCGCGGAGTCGAAGCCCTCCCACTCGGTGCGGCCGGGTTCGTTGACGTGGACGTGGGTGTCGACCAGGCCGGGGATGAGCACCTCGTCGTCCTCGAGGGTGAGGGCGCGGGCGGCCGTGACCGGTTCGTCGTACGACGTGACGGCGGCGATGCGTCCGTCCTCGACGACCACCGCGACCGCGCCCTCGACACCGTCGACGATCGCGCGGGTCGCCCGCACGACGAGGTCAGCTGCCACGGTAGGTGGAGTAGCCGTACGGGCTGAGGAGCAAGGGCACGTGGTAGTGGCTCTCGCCGTCGGCGACGGTGAACGTGACGGCGACCTCGGGATAGAAGCCCTCCGGCTGGTAGCTCCCGACGGAGAAGCGCACCGTGTAGACGCCGGCCGACAGATCGTCCCCGAGCGACGCGACGCGGCCGTCGTCGTCCGTCACCGCGTCGGCGAGGGCCTCGCCCGACGCGTCCAGGAGGTGCACGGGCACGCCGGCGGCGGGTCGGCCGCGCGCGGTGTCGAGGACGTGGGTGCTGAGGGTGGGCATCGTCTAGACCTCGTTCTCCAGGCGCAGGAGGGCGATCTGGCGCAGGTTGTCGAGCATCTCCTCGTGCTCGACCTCCGGCGGGTTGCCGAGGCGGCGCTCGAGCTCGCCGAGGATCTCGCTGCCGGAGCGACCTGCCGCTCGGATCAGGAACACGTGCCCGAACCGGTCCTCGTAGGCGCGGTTGCCCTCCACCAGTCGCGCCTCGTCGCCGGCCCCGACGCCGCTCTGCTCCTGCGCCGAGGCGGCGGCGTTGTGACCGGCGGCCGCCCGTTCGCCGATCCGCGGGTGGCCGGCGAGGGCGTCGCGGATGTCGTCCTCCGACAGCCGCCGACTGGCCCGGTCGGCTTCGGCGACGAGCCGTTCCTTCGTCCCGAAGGGGCGCTCCGACAGCACCCGCTCCGCCCAGTCCGGGGCGGACATGCAGCGCAGCAGCAGCGCGCGGGCGTCGTCCTCGGGCAGGTCGTCGAAGCGCATCAGCAGAACCCCGGGACGTCGCGCCAGGCGACCGTCTCGTCGGCGGCGTCGTCGCGGCGTACCTGCGCCTCGATCAGGCCGTAGGGTCGGTCGTCGGCGTGGAACACCTCACCGGGGTTGTCGATCCCGAACCGCGACAGGTCGACCACGAAATGGTGCTTGTTGGGCGCCGAGAAGCGGATCTCGGCCAGCGCCGGCCGAGCCTCCAGCACGGCCTTCCCCATCAGGTGCAGCGTCTCCTGGAGCGCGCGGCTGTACGTCGTCGCGAAGGTCCCGAGCAGCACCGCCTTGACGTCGTCGTACGCCGCGTCCCAGTCGGACGGGTGCTCGGGCCCCCATCGCCACCATGCCGTCAGGGAGGTCGCGAGCACCCGGTCGTCGGTCTCGGCCAGGGTGGTGAACCGGTCCTCGAGGAAGCCCTTGAACTCCGAGCCGGTCGACTTCAGCACGGTCAGGTCCGTCAGCCCCGACAGGACGTGCACGCGGTGATAGACGTCGCGACCCTCCACGGTGACCGCGCAGGTGCGGGTCTCGGCGCCACGGCGTACGAACGAGTGGTCGTGACCCTCGGGCCCGACGGCGACCCGGTCCCAGGCGTACTCCTCGACCCGCACCTGGGCGCTGGTGGCGTACGGGCTGGCTTCGAGCAACCGGTCGGCGACCGCCACCGCGTACTCCTCGGGGGACGCGGGACCGTGCTCGCGGGCGTAGGCGAGGACCGTGTTCTTCTGGGAGTCGGTGGGCAGCACGTGGGCCTGGTCGCCGGTCTCGTGGGCGTCCACGAAGTCGCCGCGCAGGGCGGTGGACACGTTGCGGTCGCGGATCTCGTGCCGGGGGGTGTCGCGGACGATCCGCACCACCCGGGTCTCCGCCTTTCCGTACCGGTTGTCCCCCAGGACGATCCCCATCGTGTCTCCTCTCGGTCCTGCTCAGGCGCGGGCCGGCCGGGCGAGCGCGGTCAGGTCGGTCACGGTCATGCCGCTCGCGGTGACGGCCTCGTTCTCGCCAAGCGCGCCGCACTCCAGGCCGCGCACCAGGAAGTCCGCGAGCGCCCGTGCCGTGGCGGGCTCGTCGAGGATGCCACCCTCACCGCGCGCGGCGTACCTCTGGAGCCGCTCGGCCGCGTCACCGAACCCGTCGCGGTAGAAGGCGTACGTGGCGGCGTACCGCGTCGGCAGGTGGGCCGGATGCAGGTCCCAGCCCTGGTAGAAGCCGCGCTCGAGCGACCGGCGTACGAGACGGAGGTGCAGCGCCCAGGCTCGGCGTACCTGCTCCGTGTCACCGACCGGCAGGATGTTGGACGACCCGTCGGACAGGCGTACGCCGGTGCCGGCGGCGGCCGCTTGCATCACCGCCTTGGCGTGGTCGGCCGCCGGGTGCTCGAGCGACTGGTAGGGCGCGGCGATCCCGCAGAAGGCGGAGTAGTCGTAGGTGCCGTAGTGCAGGCCGACCACGCGACCGGGGGCGGCGTGGATCATCCGAGCCACGAGGGCGGTGCCGTCCGGTCCGAGGATCGACTGCGGCGTCTCGACCTGCACCTCGAAGCGCAGCGTGCCCGGCGCGAGACCGTGCGCCCCCTCGATCCGCTCGCACGCCAGCGCCATCGCCTCGACCTGGGCCACCGCGGTCACCTTGGGCAGGGTCACCACGAACCCGTCGAGTCGGCCGCCGGCGGCCAGCAGGTGGTCGACGAAACCGACCACGGTGGCGAGCCCGCGTTCCCGCGTCGGCCGCTCGAAGCTCTTGAACCGGATGCCGTACGACGCTGGCCGGCTCGCGTCGCCCTGCGACGCTGCGAGCGCCTTGGCGGCGCGGGCGACATCGGCGTCCTCGACCTCGTCCGGCCTGGTGCCGTAGCCGTCCTCGAAGTCGATCCGGAGGTCCTCGATCGGCTCTCGCCGCAGCTTGTCCTCGACCCGTGGAACCAGGTCGTCCGCGGCGGCGCCCAGGCACTCGCGCAGGATGGCGTCGTGGTCCGCCATCGCCTGACGGGCCTGTTCGCCCCAGGTCCGGGTGAGGTCGGCGTCGTACCGGTCCGCGGGCACGTAGACCGTGTGCACAGGCTGACGTCCGCGCCGATCGCCGGGGAAGCTCGCGACCAGCGCGTCGTCCTCCGCCGCGAGCCTCGAGTCCAGCTCTCGGGCGAGCTCGGCGGCGAGGTCCTCCACGCCCGGCATCGTAGAGCCTGTGGATCGCCGGCCACCCGCGTCGGCGAGCCCTGCTAGACAGGACCGATGCCGACCACGACCGACGTACGCGCCGACGCCGAGCGATTCCTGCGTGCGCTGGTCGGCCGCGACGACGCGGTGCTGTACGACGACCAGTGGGCCGCGATCGAGGCGCTGGTGGTCGACCGGCGGCGATCGCTCGTCGTGCAGCGCACCGGCTGGGTCAAGTCGGCGGTGTACTTCGTGGCCACCCTCCTGCTCCGCGCCGAGGGCGCCGGGCCGACCGTGATCGTGTCGCCGCTGCTGGCGCTGATGCGCAACCAGATCGCCGCCGCCCAGCGCGCCGGTATCCGCGCGGTCACCAT
>NZ_DASXWU010000092.1:0-8387 GCF_036503465.1 Nocardioides sp. | reverse complement strand
GGAGTCCAACACCATGGGCACCGAGCTGGAGTTCACCGAGGGCATGCAGTTCGACAAGGGCTACATCTCGGCGTACTTCGTGACCGACCCGGAGCGGATGGAGGCCGTCCTCGACGACCCCTACATCCTGCTGCACCAGGGAAAGATCTCCGCGATCGCCGACCTGCTGCCGCTGCTGGAGAAGGTCATCGCCGCCGGCAAGCCGCTGTTCGTGCTGGCCGAGGACGTCGAGGGCGAGGCGCTCTCGACGTTGGTGGTCAACAAGATCCGTGGCACCTTCAACGCCGTCGCGGTGAAGAGCCCGGCGTTCGGTGACCGTCGCAAGGCGATGATGCAGGACATCGCGACCCTGACCGGTGGTCAGGTCGTGGCCCCCGAGGTCGGTCTCAAGCTCGACCAGGTCGGGCTCGACGTGCTGGGCACCGCCCGCCGCGTCGTGATCACCAAGGACAACACGACCATCGTCGAGGGTGGCGGCGACGCCTCCGCGGTCGAAGGCCGGGTCAACCAGATCAAGGCCGAGATCGAGAACACCGACTCCGACTGGGACCGCGAGAAGCTCCAGGAGCGCCTCGCCAAGCTGGCCGGCGGTGTCTGCGTGATCAAGGTCGGCGCGGCCACCGAGGTGGAGCTGAAGGAGAAGAAGCACCGCATCGAGGACGCCGTCTCCGCGACCCGCGCCGCGATCGAAGAGGGCATCGTCCCCGGCGGTGGCTCCGCGCTGATCCACGCCGTCTCCGTCCTCGACGGCGACCTCGGCCTGACCGATGACGAGGCCGCCGGGGTCCGGATCGTCCGCAAGTCGGCCGACGAGCCGCTGCGCTGGATCGCCGAGAACGGCGGAGAGAACGGCTACGTCATCGTCAGCAAGGTCCGCGAGGGCAAGGTCGGCGATGGCTACAACGCGACCACCGGTGAGTACGGCGACCTGGTGGCCCAGGGTGTCCTCGACCCGGTCAAGGTCACCCGCTCCGCGCTCGTCAACGCCACCTCGATCGCGGGCATGCTGCTGACGACCGAGACCCTGGTCGTCGACAAGCCGGAAGAGGAGGAGCCCGCCGCGGCCGGACACGGGCACGGCCACGGCCACTAGCTTGAATGGGCGGGATCTGGCGGCCTGAGTCTCGCGCGCGCGAGACTGCAGTAGGCGGTCACCCGCCGTTCGCGCGCACGAGCCTCAGCAGATATGCCGCCCGATCCGACGTGCCCGCTTCGCGGGCGCCTGTACACCGCTGACCTGGCAGAAGGGTGCAGGCCAGGAACGCTGAGCCGGCAGAAGGCACCCAGCCAGGGACGCCGACCCGGCAGAAGGCACACAGCCAGGGACGCCGACCCGGCGGAAGTTCATGCGAGCTTCTGCCGGGTCGACGTGATTTCGGGTGACGTTTCTGCCGGGTCAGCGTCAGGGGCGGTGAGGGTTCTCGGCGGCGAGGATGGCGAGGGTGGCGGCCTCTTCGGCGCAGGCGGGGCAGCCGCGGAAGTGGCCGGCCATGCCGGGGATGGGGTCCGGCTCGCCGGCGACCAGGCGGTCGACGTACTCGTCGACCATCGCGAAGCAGTCGTCGCAGGACAACCAGCCGTCGGTGTCCACGAGCAGGCGTCGCACCGCCTCGGGCCGCAGTCGACGCGGAGCCGGGCTCATGGGAGGTCTCCCGTCGCGGCAGCCAGGTAGCCCAGGGCATCCAGTCGCCTGCGCAGCTTCGACCGGGCGTCGTGCAGAGTCTTGTACAGGGCGTTGCGGTTCGTGCCGAGGCGGTCGGCGAGGACGTCGATGGGCACCTCGTCGACGAGCAGTGCGATGACCACGCGGCGCTGGTACGGCGACAGCTCGGTCTCCAGCAGGCCTCGCACCGTGTCGGCCAGCGCCGCGGCCTCGGCGTACTGTCCCGGCTCGGGCGACCGGTCGGCCACCAGCTCCAGCCCCTCGAGCTGGATCTCACGGCCGCGCCACGCCGCAGCGCGTACGGCGTTCGCGGCGTGCAGCACCGCGAACTTGTAGGCCCAGGTGGTGAACCTGCTGCGGCCCTCGAAGGTGTGCAGCTTGCCGAGGATCGCGACGAGGGCCTCGTCGGCGGCCTGGTTCGCGAGCTCGTCGGCGACGGCGCCGCCGTGTCGGCCGGGCCCGCCGCCCATCCGGTGCACCTGGCGTCGCGCGGCGTACACGAGCAGGCCGTGCAGCTCTCGGATCGCCCGTTCCTGCTCGGGCCCGGGCATCGACAGCGCGGCGACCCAGTCGACCGGTGCCGCCGCGGTCGGTGCCGGTGCCGGCCGGCCACCGACCGTGGTCACCCGGCGTCCCGGGTCGGCAGGGGTGACAGGATGCGCGCCGCGAGCTCGGGAGGACAGCCACGGTCGACCAGCTCGAGCAGCGCGTGCAGGTCGACCGCCGAGGAGGCGAGCAGCTCGGCCAGCTCCCGGTCGAACCCGGACTCGAGCAGCCAGCACACCCGCCAGGCGTGCACGTCGCCCGGAGCGTGTGCACACACGCACTTGGTGAGGCCCGGAGTCGGATGCATGGTCACGTCTTCTTGGTGTCTTCCGGAGTCGAGGTCTTACCGGGAGTACGTGCCAGGTAAGGATCGGGTTCGCGGCGACACGAAGGGTCGAGGAGGAACTCCATGAACACTTCACCCATCCGTCCCGCCCGGCTCGGCGCGACAGCAGCCGCGGTCTCGCTGGCCCTCGTCGGCGCGATGTTCCTGGGACCCGTCCAGAGCGGTCAGGCCGCCGGCGGCCAGGAGCAACACGCCCGGATCAGCGCGCGGGCGGTGACCCATCCGGAGCTGCGGCTGCACGACCAGATGCGCAGGCTGTGGGAGGCGCACGTGACGTGGACCAGGCTGGCCATCGTCACCTTCGCCGGCGGGACCGCCGGGTTCAACACCACCGCCACCCGGCTGCTGCGCAACCAGAAGCAGATCGGGGCGGCGTTCGCGCGCTACTACGGCACGCGGGCCGGCGACCACCTGGCGGCGCTGCTGCACGACCACATCACGATCGCCGTCGAGACCCTGCAGGCCGCGAAGGCCGGCGACCAGGCGGGCGTCGAGGACGCGAGCAAGCGGTGGTACGCCAACGCCAACGAGATCGCCGACTTCCTGTCCTCGCTGAACCGGCACGCGTGGCCGCGCACGGCGCTGCGCTCGATGATGAAGACACACCTGGACCAGACCCTGGCCGAGGCCGTCGACGAGCTCACCGGCCACTACTACGCAGGGATCCGTGAGTACGGCCAGATCGAGGCGCACATCCTCGAGATGGCCGACACCTTCAGCGCCGGCATCGTCCAGCAGTTCCCAGGGCGGTTCAGCCGCTGAGCTCGTCTCGCGGGGCTACTTCCAGGCGACCCAGCGACCGAACCGGTGCCTGGCGGGCATCCAGTCGTAGGTGCGCTCCGTCTCGGACCGGGTGGCGACGGCCATCCGGATCCGAGGCGGCTGGGGCTTGGTGCGCGGCTTCAGGCAGCCGCGGGGGATGCTGACCCGGATGAGGTTCAGGTCGTAGTCGTAGTCGGCGCTGCCCACCCCGCCCGAGCACCGCTGCTTCCGGCCGACCGGCTTCCAGCCGTCGGCATAGCTGACGCTCCAACCCTCCCAGTCACCGTTGGTGCTGATCTCCATCTCCGGCCCCTCGTGCCTGGGCCAGGTGTCGACGTACATGTCCTGGTAGTAGGACATGGTCGCGGACGCAGGGAACTTCAGGGTCAGGTGGAGGCGGTGAGCGCCGTACCGGATCCTCATCCACTTCAGGTCGCCGGTGCCGTGCCCCGTGGTGTCGTCGCCGACCTCGTCGTGAATCCGGATGGTCGCGGCCTGCACCGGCGACGCGGCGAGCATCGGCGTCATCGCGCAGGCCAGGACGAGCGAGGTGGCGGTGGTGAGTCGTCGCACTGAGTTCCTCCCTAGTAGTCGTTGGCTGTGACTAGGACGCCTCGACCCCGGACAGGGTTGTCGTCGACGTGTCGGAGTGGTGGGCCGGTGCGCCGGATCGGTCCCGGCGAGGCCGCGTCCGTAGACTCGTGACATGGAGATGGAGACCGCCGGCCGCGACCCGTTCGGCACGCTGGGCCTGACCTACGATGACGTCCTGCTCCTGCCCGGCTACTCCGACCTGGCGCCGACCGACATCGACACCACCACGCGGCTGACCCGCGAGATCGAGCTCAAGGCACCGCTGGTCAGTGCCGCGATGGACACCGTCACCGAGAGCCGGATGGCGATCGCGATGGCCCGCCAGGGCGGCCTCGGCGTGCTCCACCGCAACCTGTCGATCGACGACCAGGCCTACCAGGTCGACCTGGTCAAGCGGACCCAGACCGGGATCATCAGCAACCCCATCACGATCGGCCCCGACGCGACGCTGGAGGACCTCGACCGCATCTGCGGCGAGTACCGCGTCTCCGGCCTTCCCGTCGTCGACGTCGACGACCAGCTGCTCGGCATCATCACCAACCGCGACCTACGCTTCACGCCGGTCGCGGAGTGGGCGACCACCAAGGTCGAGGAGATCATGACGCCGATGCCGCTGGTGACCGGCCAGGTCGGCATCACGCGTGACGAGGCCACCGCCCTGCTCCGCCAGCACAAGCGTGAGCGGCTCCCGCTCGTCGACGACCGCGGCCGGCTCGGCGGGCTGATCACGGTCAAGGACTTCGTCAAGGGCGAGCAGTTCCCCGACGCGTCGCATGACGCTCACGGGCGGCTCATGGTCGGCGCCGCCATCGGCTACTTCGGCGACGCCTGGCAACGGGCCACCACGCTGATCGAGGCCGGTGTCGACGTCCTCGTCGCCGACACCGCCCACGGCCACGTCCGGCTGCTGCTCGAGATGGTCGAGCGGCTGAAGAAGGACCGCGCCACCCAGCACGTCCAGGTGATCGGCGGGAACGTGGCCACCCGCGAGGGTGCGCAGGCGTTCGTCGACGCCGGCGCGGACGCGGTGAAGGTCGGCGTGGGGCCGGGCTCGATCTGTACGACGCGCGTGGTCACCGGCGTCGGCGTGCCCCAGATCACCGCCGTGCACGAGGCCGCCCTCGCGGCCAAGCCCGCCGGCGTCCCGGTCATCGCCGACGGCGGGCTGAAGCATTCCGGCGAGATCGCGAAGGCGATCGTCGCCGGCGCCGACTCGGTCATGGTGGGCTCGCTGCTGGCGGGCTGCGAGGAGTCGCCCGGCGACCTGGTGTTCGTCAACGGCAAGCAGTACAAGTCCTACCGCGGCATGGGTTCCCTCGGCGCGATGAGCAGCCGCGGCAAGAAGTCCTACTCCAAGGACCGCTACTTCCAGGCCGAGGTCACCAGCGACGACAAGATCATCCCCGAGGGCATCGAGGGACAGGTGGCCTACCGCGGCCCGCTCTCGGCGGTCGCCCACCAGCTCCTCGGCGGGCTCCACCAGTCGATGTTCTACGTCGGCGCGCGCACCGTCCCCGAGCTGCAGGAGAAGGGTCGCTTCGTCCGCATCACCCAGGCGTCGCTGGCCGAGTCACACCCCCACGACGTGCAGATGACGGTGGAAGCCCCCAACTACAGCGTCTGATGTGTCGGCTCAGGCGGCACTGAGCCTCGTGCGCGCATGGCGCACGAGGTGGTTGCGGACCGCCGCGCGCACGAGCCTCAGCGGAGATGCCGCCTGACCCGACGTGCTCGCTTCGCGAGCGCCTGATGTGTCGGCTAGCCGTACGTCAGCAGGCCCAGGACCGCGCGGGCGTACGCCGACTCCACGTCGACGTCGACGAACCGCTGCTCCGTGTCGCCGAGCAGCATCGAGACGGCGTACCCCGGCGCCTCGCCCGGGATGTACTCCAGGCCCATGAAGGCCTCGCCGAGCACGTCACGCAGCTGGTCCTCGCGCGGCAGCCAGAGTGCCTCGGAGGCGGCCAGCGTGTCCATCGCCCACTCCGTGGTGCCGTTGAAGGCGAGCAGCTGACGGTCGAAGGCCATCCGCCGGGTCTCGACCACCATGTCGCTGACCACGAACTCGAGCTCGTCGAGCCCGTGGTCCGGGATCACGAACCAGTCGCCCTTGCTGGGCGTCCAGGCGAGCCCGGCGTCACGCAGGTCGGTGGCCAGCTGTCGCGAGATCACGGCTCCAGTGTGCGCGACACAGGTCGTGATCACGACGACCGACGGGCCGGATACTCACTACGCTCATCCACGTGCCGACGTTGCGCGAGATCCGCCGCTACCCGGTGAAGGCGATGGGTGGCGAGTCGCTGCCGTACGTCGAGATCGAGCCGCGCGGGCTGGTCGGGGACCGTCGGTACGCCGTGGTCGACGGCGACGGCAAGCTCGCGTCCGGCAAGCACAGCGCGCGGTTCCGCAGGAGGGACGAGGTCTTCGAGTTCGCGTCCCGTACGACTCGCGACGGCGTCAGGGTGACGGGACGCGGCGGCGAGTGGCCGGTCCCCAGCGACGACCTCGACCACCTGCTCAGCCAGGCGATGCGCTCCACGGTGCGGGTGCTGCCCGAAACCACCACACCCCACTTCGACGCCGGCCACGTCTCGCTCGTGGGCACGGCGTCCCTCGACTGGTGCCGCGAGCAGCTCGGCGTCGACTCCGATCGGCGCCGCATCCGGCCGAACCTCGTGGTCGAGACCGACGAGCCGTTCGTCGAGGAGTCCTGGGCGTCGGTGAGGATCGGCGACGTCAGCCTCGTCGCCGACCGGCGGATCGAGCGCTGCCGGATGATCGACATCGCCCAGGAGGGCCTGCCGCGTGACGGCCGCTGGCTGAAGGCGCTGACCGCGGCCCGCGAGATGTGCCTGGGCGTCTACCTGGACGTCGACGCCCCCGGTCGGATCAGCGTCGGCGACGAGGTCAGAGCCAGGGGCTGACCGAGAAGCCGCCGCCGTGCGGGCCGTGGGCGGCGGGCAGGGTGCCGGAGGGCCCCAGGAGGCGCCAGACCGCCCGGCCGTGGCGATCGGTGACGCCCACGAGCACTCCGCTCACGGTCGTGGCCAGCACCGGGCTGCGCATCTGCGACGGCGGCACGTGCGGAAGCCTGCCCGAGTCCTTCCACCGCTGGACGCCGACCGGCCTCGAGCTGACCGCGAGACGACCGTCCGTGGTGACCGCGGCGAGCCAGGTGCGCCCCGTGGGGTCCACGGTGAGCGAGGGTGAGGAGTACGGCGACCACCGGCCGGGCAGCCGGTGACCGCGCTGCCAGCCGTGTGTCCCGGTGTGCCGCACGACCAGGTCTCCCCGTTGTCCGACGGTGGCCAGCCAGACCCGACCGTCCTGGGCGGTCGCGAGCGCCGGGGTCGACGTCACCGACCAGCGCTGGTGGTCGACGGGGCGGAAGCCCGACCAGGCGAGGCCGTCGCGGGTCGTGTGCTGGGACTGGAGCGTGCCCTGCCGGGTCACCGCAGCCACCCACACGCGTCCCAGGACGTCGGTGGTCGCGGCCGGGGCGGCGTGCGTCGACCACGAGCCGGGAAGGCCCATCCGGTGCGCCCGGCTCCACCGGTCGGAACGCGCCCCTGGCGTGTGCCGCTCGACCAGGGTCCCGGCCGGGGACACCGCCAGCAGCCGCACGCGGCCCTGCCCGTCGACGACGAGCGCGGGCGACGAGGTGGCGGCGCCTGCGAGGACCGGGCGGGGGTGGCTGAAGGCGGCCGAGGTCGGGCCGGTGTGCGCAGCGAGGACACGACCCCCGGAGGCCACGGCGGCGACCCAGACGCGGCCCTGCGCATCGGTGACGACCGACGGTGCCGCGTCTCCGGACCAGCCCCGGGGAGCGTGGAGGCGGGAGGTGCGGCCCGACGGACGGCGTACGACGAGGTCGCCTCCGGCCGTGGTGCGGGCGGACCACGTCGCGTTGTGCGCGTCGCTCGTGGCGTCACCGGCGCGGGTCGAGCCGAGGTACGGCGCCGGCGCCAGGTCGTCGAGGTGCAGGTAGCGGAACGACGAGGTCGGCACCGTGCGGACGTCGTACCCGCCCGCGATGGCGTAGTTGTACTCCTCGATGGTGACCGTGCCGTCACCGACCGCGGACACCCAGGCGACGTGCCCGTGCTTGCCGTCGTCGGTCTGGGCCACCGCACCCACCGCCGGGACGTCGTCGGCGAGGTAGCCGAGCTCGGTCGCCGCCTCGTTCCAGTCCGCGGCGTTGCCCCAGTGGACGCCGCCGAAATGGTTCTCGAAGTCCCCGAGGCCGTTGGTCGTCCGCAGCCGCCAGGCGACGAAGCTCGTGCAGTTGCGCAGTGCGAAACCCCAGGGGTCGCCGTAGCTGCCGTTGTAGAACCAGATGTTCTTCGCGCACTGGCGGGGCGGCGGAGGCGTGGCCGGCTTGGTCGGCTGGGTCTGGGTGCCGGGCTGGTGCGGCTTGCCGACGTGTCCGGGACCTCCTGGCCCACCTGGGCCGCCGGGCTTGGCCGGACCTGCGGG
>NZ_DASXWU010000091.1:0-21471 GCF_036503465.1 Nocardioides sp. | reverse complement strand
ACCCAGCGCCAGCATGATCAGCATCACCAGGGCGAGCTGGGTGTCCGCGCTGATCGTCGACAGCAGGAGCAGGGCCACCGCGGCCAGCGCGGAGCCGAAGATCGGGAAGGCCCGGATGCGGCCGGTGCGCGAGATCACCTGTCCGGAGATGATCGAGGCGCTCATCATCCCGACCACCATCGGCAGCATCAGGAAGCCCGACCTCATCGGCGAGGCGCCATGCACGATCTGCATGTAGAGCGGCAGCACCAGGATCCCGCCGAACAGCGCCATGCCGGTGATCACGTTGGCGGCGATGCCCACCGCGACCGGCCGGATCGAGAACATCCGGAGCGGGATCATCGCGTGCTCGCTCATGCGTCGCTCCGCGGCGTAGAACGCACCGAGCCCGATCGCACCGATCACGTAGCAGACCATGGCGCGGCCCGAGGCCCAGCCCCAGTCGCGGCCCTGCTCGGCCACGGTCAGCAGCGGTACCAGAGCGACCACCAGGGTCACCGCACCCCACCAGTCGATGCGTGCCTCGCGGCGCTCGTGGTGGACGTGGAGGGTGCGGTAGACGACGAACAGCGCGGCGATGCCGATCGGCACGTTGACCAGGAACACCCAGCGCCACCCGGTCAGGCCGAGGATCGCCGAGCGGTCGGCGAAGAACCCGCCGATCACCGGCCCGAGCACGCTCGACGTACCGAAGGTCGCCATGAAGTAACCGGTGTAGCGGGCGCGCTCGCGCGGCGACACGATGTCACCGATGATCGCGAGCACCAGCGTGAAGAGACCGCCGGCACCGATGCCCTGGACGGCGCGGAACGCCGCGAGCATGTACATCGAGGTCGCGAACGAGCAGAGCGCAGATCCGGCGATGAAGACCGTGATCGCGAACATGAACAGCTTCTTGCGGCCGTAGAGGTCGCCGAGCTTGCCGTAGATCGGGGTCGCGATCGTCGAGGTGATCAGGTACGCCGTGGTGACCCAGGCCTGCAGGGACAGCCCGTTGAGGTCGTCGGAGATCGTCCGGATCGCGGTCGACACGATGGTCTGGTCGAGGGCGCCCAGGAACATGCCCATCATCAGGCCGGTGATGATCGTCAGGATCTGGCGATGGCTGTACTCGCCGGACTCGGAGGGAGCCGTCGAGGGTGACGGGGAGGCTGGGGTCGACATCCGGATGAGTCTATCGGTTGCCCCAGACAACCGATCAAATCTTCTGGCCGACGAGGCGCCCTCAGCGCGAGGCCAGGTGCCCCTGACGCAACGGCCGCGCGTAACGCGTGGGCTGAGAGGCCGTCGCGCGCAGGTGGATGTTCTGCAGGAGACCGACGGCGAGCATGCCCGCGAACATCGACGACCCGCCGTACGACACGAACGGCAGGGGCACGCCGGTGACCGGCATGATGCCCAGACACATCCCGATGTTCTGGAACGCCTGGAACCCGAGCCAGCAGGCGATGCCCGCGGCGGCCACCCGTCCGAACGCGTCCGTCGAGAGCGCCGAGATCGCCAGCGCCCGCCAGATGACCAGACCGAGCAGACCGATCAGGACCGCCGCGCCGACCAGACCCAGCTCCTCCCCGGCCACGGTGAAGATGAAGTCGGTGTGCTGCTCCGGCACGAAGCCCGCCCGGGTCTGCGAGCCGTGGAAGAGTCCCTGCCCGAAGAGACCGCCGTTGCCGACGGCGATGCGCGCCTGCTCGGTGTTGTAGCCGGCGCCACGCGGGTCGAGGTCGGGGTTGGTGAAGGCCAGGAAGCGGTCGACCTGGTAGGGCTTCAGCAGGTGCCCCGCGAACGCCGCGACCCCGCCCGCCACTCCCCCGGCCAGCAGGACCGCCAGCCACCGCCGCGGAGCCCCCGCCACCGCCAGGACGCCGAACACGGTCGCCGACAGCACGAGCAGGGTGCCCAGGTCGGGCTGCAGCATGATCAGGGCCGCAGGCAAGGCCGCGATGAGCAGCATCCCTACCACCTCGATCGCGCCGACACGGGCACGCCGTCCCTCGTTGCGCTCCGCGACCAGCAACGCCATCCCGATCACCACCGCGAGCTTCGCGAACTCCGACGGCTGGATCGACATCCCGCCCACGTCGATCCACGAGCGCGAGCCGTTGATCGTGGTGCCGGCGGTCAGCACCAGCACGAGCCCCCCGATCGAGGCGAGGTAGACCAGCGGCGCCACGATCCGCACCCACCGGTGGTCGGTCGCCATCACCACGACCATCAGCACCAGCCCGATGCAGAGGTTGACCAGCTGCTTGCGGAGGTACGCCGTGGGGTCGCCGCCGGTGAGGTCGTCGCGGTGCGACGTGGCCGACCAGACGAGCAGCGTGCCGAGCACGAGAAGCCCGAGCACGGCGAGCATCAGTATCCGGTCGATGCCGGGGTGGCGCAGACGTCCGTTCACGGTTGGGCCCTCCCGAGTGAGCGGGGCTTCGGGGGCAGGATCGACCCGTCCGGCTGGAAGGACGGCAGCGCGTCGGGGGCGACGACGCCGGGGATCAGCGCGTCCTGGGTGTCCACGGTCGAGCCGTGCACGCCGTACAGCGCCTCCCAGATCTTCCGGACGTACGGACCGGAGGTGCCGGACCCGGTGCCGCCCTGGGTCACCATCATCAGCACGACGTAGTTGTCGTCGTACGACGCGACCCACGACGTCGACTGCTTGCCGTACACCTCGGCGGAGCCGGTCTTCGACCGGATGTGGATGCGGTCGAGCGGGAAGCCGATCATCTTCCACGCCATCGTCCCGGTCTTGGCGGTGCCGAGCAGCGCGTTGGTGACGTAGTCGATGCCGTGTGCCGGGTCCTTCACGTGTCCCTGCACGGTCGGCCTGAGCCGCTTCACGACCTTGCCGCTCGGGCTGACGATCGCCTTCGCGATCCGCGGCTCGTAGAGGGTGCCGCCGTTCGACAGCGCGGCGTATGCCCGGGCCAGCTGCAAAGGCGTGACCAGGGTGTCGCCCTGCCCGATCGCGAAGTTCACCGCGTCGCCGGCGCGGTAGTAGCTCCCCTCGAGGCAGAACTCGTGCGCGAACAGCTTGAGGTAGGCGCTGGTCCCAGCCGGCGGCTTCTTGTCCAGGCCGCAGTAGTAGCCCTTCATCGCCTTCCAGTAGGCGAGCTTCCAGTGCCGGTCGGCGATCCGGCCGGCGCTCTCGCCCGGCACGTCGAGCCCGGTCGGCCGCCCGAAGCCGAACGCCTTCGCCTCGTTGACCAGCGGGTCGCGGGCGTTCACGTCGGTGGGGTCGGTGCCGTACTTCTGCCAGAAGTGGTAGCCGACCCGGTAGAAGAAGGTGTCGCACGAGACCCGGAGCGCCTCGGCGAAGTCGATCATCCCGTAGGACTCCGACTCGTAGTTGTGGAAGAGCCGGTTGCCGACCTGGAACCCGGACGAGCAGTCGAGCCGGGTGCCGGGCCCCATGCCGTTGTTGAAGGCGCCGACGGTCATGATCGGCTTCCACGTCGAGCCCGGCGCGAACTGTCCCTGGTAGGCACGCGCCAGCAACGGGTCGCCCGACCGCTTCGAGTACAGCCGGTCCAGCTGCTTCTTGGTGATGCCGCCCACCCACACGCCCGGGTCGTACGTCGGCTGGCTGGCCATCGCGACCACGCGACCGGTCTTGGCCTCCAGCACGATCGCGGCACCCGAGTCGGCTCGGTAGTTGCGGTGCGTGACCGGGTCGTACGTCGCGCGCGCGGTCGTGATCGCGTCGTGCAACGCCCGTTCGGCGACACTCTGCACCCGGGCGTCGATCGAGGTGACCAGGGTGTCGCCGGGGCGGCCATCGACCTCGCCCTCCTCGCCGAGCACCCGGCCCATCGAGTCGACGGCCACCTTCTGGTAGCCCGGGCGGCCGCGCAGGTACCGGTCGTACTCCTGCTCGATCCCCGCCCTACCGACCGTGCTGGCGCCGTTCACCGAGGTGTCGTGGTCCTTCCTCGCCTGCTTGAGCTCGCCGGCGGTGATCGGGCTCAGGTAGCCGACGATGTCGGCGAGGTTCACGCCGTACGGGCTCGGGTAGGCGCGCACGCTCTGCTGCTGCGCGAGCACGGCCGGATAGTCCTCGGGCTGCTCGAGGATCCGCAGCGCGACGGACTGACGGACGTCGGTGGCGACCGGCACCGGCTGGTACGGCGAGCCGTTCCAGCAGCGCCCGCGCCGGCTGCCGGGGTCGCCGCAGGTGACCAGGGTCTGCTCGATGCGCTTCTCCGGGATGCGCACGGCGTCCGCGAGACGACGCAGCACGACCGCCCGGTCGTGGTCGGAGAGCTTGTCGAGCAGCGTGCGGTCGACCGAGACCACCCAGGCTGTGCGATTGGCGACCAGAGGCCGTCCCTGGTCGTCGACGATGAGGCCGCGCTGCGGCTGGACGACCACCTCGCGCAGCGACTGCGAGGCGGCGGCCTGACGGTAGGAGTCGCCGGAGACGACCTGCAGGTAGTAGAGGCGGGCGAAGAGCGTCGCGAACAGCGAGAAGACCAGGACCCGGACGACGATCAGGCGCAGCCGGGTGCGATCGGTGACCGGGTTCATCGCGCGCCCGCGGGCTCCAGCCGGGCCAGCAGGCGCATCACGCCCGGCAGCACCAGCGGCGTGAGCAGGACGTCCCAGAGCAGGGCCACCACGATCACCCGCGCCAGGTCGCCGAAGCTCCCGACGGCGTCGCCGAGCACGACGCCCGAGAGCGCGTAGACCGAGGTGCCGACGAACGACGCGGCGGCGACCGTCGCCACCACCGTGGTCGCCGGCGTGCGGGTGTCCTGCCGCATCAGCCCGGCGACGTACCCGACGACGACCAGGGCCAACGCCCAGCGTCCGGCGACGTGGTCGGCCGGGGGTGCGAGGTCGAGCATCAGACCGGCGAAGAAGCCCAGGGTGGCGGCGAACGCCGGACCGCGCACCAGTGCCGCGGCGACCACCACGAGCAGGCAGAAGTTGGGGACGACCCCCTCCCACGCGACGTGGGGGAAGACCGCGACCTGCAGCACGAGCGCCACCACGACCAGCGCGGCGGCGACGGCGACCCGGAGCGACCTCATCGGAGGCTCCCGTCCGCCTCGATCACACCGCGGTCGCTGCGCGTTCCGGAGGGCACGACGACGCCGACGAGGTCGAGAGCGCCGAAGTCGACGTACGGCTCGATCACGGCGCGCTGGGACGACTCGCGGAGCGAGGCGTAGACGGCGGTGACGCGGCCGATCGGGACACCCGAGACGTACGGCGCGCCTCCCTTGCTGCCCCAGGTGACGATGGTGTCGCCCTTGGCCGGCGCGTCCGCCTGGTCGACCAGCTGCAGGTCGAGGGTGCCGTGGTCGCCGAGGCCGCCGCGCCCCTTCAGGAACCCGACCTCCATCGAGGCACCGACCCGGCCGCCGACCACGGACTCGGTGTCGACGATGAGCAGGACTGTGGCGGTCGTGGCGGTGACCCGGAGGACGCGACCGACGAGACCGTCGTTGTTGAGGACCGTCTGGTCCGGCTGGACCCCGGCGTCGGAGCCGGCGTCGATGGTGACCGTGCGCGAGAACGACTGGGCCGGGCCGTAGGCCACGACGTGGGCCGGGACCAGCGCCTGGCCGAGGGTGTCGGCCGCGGAGGTGAGCCCCTGGTACTCGGCGAGCTGGTTGAGCTGGTACCGCGAGGTCGCCTGCTGCGCCTTGAGCCGGGAGTTCTCCGACCGGAGGGCGGCGATGTCGTGCTGCATCGTGCGCCTGGAGGTGAACCAGTCGCCGATCGCGGTCACCGGCCGTACGACGGACGAGGTATCGGACTCGACAGGGCCGAGCACCGACCCCATCGCGTCGCGCGCGGGCTCGAGCGGGGAGCCGGGTCCCGGGTGATGGTCGAGCGTCATCAGGGTCAGGCACGCCAGGACCAGTGCGACCATCCGGGACCGCAGCCGCGCGCGGGCCGCCCGCTCGTCGAACGTGTCCGGCCCCGGTCGCAGAGGGCGGTAGCCGCGCAGCAGACGAGGCGTACGGGCGGGCCGCGGCATCGGTCGGGGCAGGCGCATCAGAACCGCCGGCGTTCCGAGACCAGGACCTGCTGGAGCCCCTCGAACTCCTCCACGCACTTGCCAGCGCCCATCGCCACGCTCGAGAGCGGGTCCTCGGCCACGTGGACCGGCATGCCGGTCTCGTGCCGCAAGCGCTCGTCGAGGCCGCGGAGCAGCGCACCGCCGCCGGTGAGGACGATGCCGCGGTCCATGATGTCGCCGGCCAGCTCGGGGGGCGTCTGGTCGAGCGTGGTCCGGACGGCGTCGATGATCGCGTGCAGGGGCTCCTCGAGCGCCTTGCGGACATCGGCGCTGGAGACGACGACCGACCGGGGCAGGCCACTGATCATGTCGCGTCCGCGGATCTCGGCCTCGGGCTCGTCGTGGGTCGGGAACGCCGACCCCAGGGTCATCTTCACCTCCTCGGCGGTCCGCTCGCCGAGCATGAGGCTGTACTCCTTCTTCATCCAGGCCACGATCGCGGCGTCGAGGTCGTCGCCGGCGGTGCGGATGGAGATGCTGGTGACCACGCCGCCGAGGGAGATCACGGCGACCTCGGTGGTGCCGCCGCCGACGTCGACGACCATGTTCCCGGCCGCCTGGTGGACCGGGAGCCCGGCGCCGATCGCGGCCGCCATCGGCTCCTCGATGATGTAGACCTTGCGGGCGCCTGCCTGGTATCCCGCCTCCTTCACCGCCCGCTGCTCGACGGCGGTGATCCCGCTCGGCACGCAGATCACCATCCGCGGCTTGGCCAGGTAGCGGCGGCGATGCACCTGTTGGATGAAGAACCGGAGCATCTGCTCGGTGGCCTCGAAGTCGGCGATCACGCCGTCCTTCATCGGCCGGAGGGCGGTGATGTTGTCCGGCGTACGCCCGATCATCCGCTTGGCCTCGTGGCCGACGGCGAGCACCTCGCCGGTGGTGTCGTTGAGGGCGACGACGCTCGGCTCGTCGAGCAGGATCCCGCGGCCGCGCACGTAGACCAGCGTGTTGGCGGTCCCGAGGTCGACCGCCATGTCGCGGCCGATGATGCTGTTCGCCATGCGCAGTGCCTCGCAGGTTCGCGTTGTCTGGGGAAGGGGCGGGGGCACACGCCTGCGTCCCCGCGGACCGGCCTGCCCGTCCTGGCCTCCAGCGCGGCACGACGACCCGTCAGCAGGTTAAGAGCGGGTCAGGCCTCTCCCGGGCAGACACACCGGGGTGACCTGCGGGTTTGTCAGCGGATGCTGAGCCGGTGGTTGAGGAGCGAGCGCTGCCGGCCTCTCGAAACCACCGTGACAGTGGCGAAGCCCCAGGCACCGTCACCGGGTATCGAGACGCGTCGCTCAGCCCCTCATCCCTGGGTCCGAGCCGAACGCTCCTCGACCTCCCGCCCTGCCCGGGCAGTTCGCAAGCTCACTCCCCGGGGCGTGAGAACCAGATCTTGATCTCGCGCTCGGCGGACTCGACCGAGTCGGAGCCGTGCACGAGGTTCTGCAGGACCGCGAGGCCCCAGTCGCGGCCGAGGTCGCCACGGATCGTGCCGGGCAGGGCGGCCGTGGGGTCGGTGGCACCGGCGAGGGCACGGAAGCCCTCGACCACGCGCTCGCCTTCGACGACCATCGCGGCGACGGGTCCCGAGAGCATGAACTCGACCAGCGGCTCGTAGAACGGCTTGCCCTCGTGCTCGGCGTAGTGCTCGGCGAGCACGTCGCGGGTCGCGTCGCGCAGCTCGAGCCGGACCAGCCGGTAACCCTTGGCCTCGATCCGCCGGATCACCTCACCGGTGAGGCCACGGCGTACGCCGTCGGGCTTGACCAGGACCAGCGTGCGCTCCATGGGCGGCACCCTATCCAGGCTCACCAGTCCGCGAGTCGGCGCCGTACGTCGTCGGGGACCGGCCCGTCGCCTTCGGGCTGGGGGATCCCGGCCCGGACCGCCAGCGGGACCACGCCCGCCCAGCGCCCGGTCGCGACGTCCGCGGCGTCGTCGTTGGCCCCGCCGGAGCGGACCTTCACCGACGCCTCCGCCAGCGGGACGGCGAGGACGGTCGTCGCGGCGAGCTCCTTGGCGGTGTTGGCGCGCAGCGTCGCCGACCGACCCGGCACCACGTGGTCGACGATCAGTCGCAGCGCGTGGTCGCGCTCGACGGGGTCGTCGACCCGGCGGGCGGCGCCGTACACCACGGCGGAGCGGTAGTTCATCGAGTGGTTGAACGCCGCCCGCGCGAGCACGGCGCCGTCGACCAGGGTGAAGGTCGCGCACACGGTCTGTCCCGGCGCCTGGAGCAGCCACGGGGCCGCGACCGAGCCGTGAAGGTAGAGCGTGCCGCCCTCGTCCGGTCCGTCCGGGTCGGCGGCGTGGATCGACGGCAGCACGACCGGCTCGCCGTCGCGGACGAGGCCGACGTGGCAGACCAGCGCCTCGCCGATGATGGCGAACAGGTCGGCGCGGTCGTCGCTCCCCCGCTCGCGGTGTCTTGTGAGCCGGGTCCGCGCGGTTTGCGACAGGGTCGGCGACAGGGTCTCGCTCATGGACCTATGCTCACCGAGAAGTGGCCTGCCGACACGAGCCACTTCTGCCCCGAACAGACAGGACACTCGTGGTCACCAGCGCGCCGCTCCCGATCAGTCTCGACCGGAGCTCGCGCGTCCCGCTCGCCCGACAGCTCGCGGCCGGTGTCCGCGACCAGGTCGTCTCAGGAGCGCTGCCGGTCGGTCGTCGGCTCCCCAGCACCCGGGCGCTGGCGACCGACCTCGGCGTGTCGCGGAGCGTCTCCGAGCAGGCCTACGACCAGCTCTCGGCCGAGGGGTGGCTCACGGGCCGACGCGGCTCCGGGACGTACGTCGCGGCCGGGGCCTCGGCCCGCCCACGCCACCGCCCTAGGAGGCAGCGTGTCGAGGAGCCGGGTCTGCTCCGCCTCGACACCGGGACGCCGTGGATCGACCCCCGGCACCGGGCCGCCTGGCGACGGGCGTGGCGGGAGGTCTCGGTCGCCACGCCTCCTCGGGGGTACGACGACCCGGCCGGCACCCCGGAGCTCCGCGCCGAGCTGGCCGGCCATCTCGCCCGCACTCGAGGGCTCACCTGCCACCCCGACGAGATCCTGGTGACGACCGGCACGATCGGCGGCCTCACCCAGGTGCTGACCGCCCTCCCGCCGGGCCCGGTCGCCCACGAGGACCCGGGCTACCGCGCGGCGGCCGAGGCGATCCGGTCGGGCGGGCGAGAGATCCGCGACCTGCCGGGGGCCGAGCCGGTGACCGACCTCGGCGGCTGCGTGGCGGCGTACGTCACTCCGGCGCACCAGCATCCCCTCGGCCCCGTGATGTCGGGCGCCGACCGCCTGGGCCTGCTCGCCGCCGCCCGAGGCGCCGGAGCGGTGGTGATCGAGGACGACTTCGACTCGGAGTTCCGCTACGACGTCGCCCCGGTCCCCGCCCTCGCAGCCCTCGACCGGGACGCGGTCGCGTATCTCGGCACCGCCAGCAAGTCGGTCGCGCCGAGCATGCGGCTCGGCTGGCTCGTCGCTCCCCCCGCCCTGCACCACACGATCCTCGAACGTCGGGAGGTCACCCACGACACCGCCCCCTGGCCGGTGCAGCGGGCCTTCGTCTCCCTGCTGCGCGACGGGTACGTCGACCAGGTCGTCCGCTCGGCCCGCCGGGTCTACGCCGCCCGCGCCGAGCGTGTACTCGCGGCGCTCGACGGCCGGGCCGAGCCGATCCGGCCGGTGGCCGGGATGTACGCGACCGTCCCGCTCCCCCAGGCGACCGCCCTCCGGGTCGCCGAGTGCGCACGCGCGGCCGGCTTCGAGGTGCCGCTCCTGAGCGACTACTGCCGGACCGCGCGTCTCACCGGCGTGATCATCGGCTTCGGCGGGTGCACCGACGCCGAGCTGGACCAGGCCCTGGCCGCGATCGTGCGGGCCCTTGGCTAGTGGGTGCGCCCGGTGTCGTACGCCGCATAGGCCTCGGCCCGCTCGCGCTCGATCTTGCGGCCCAGGAAGTACGCCGTGCCCCACAGCAGGGCGAAGATCGCGCCGAGCACGAACATCATCGGCACCACGAAGCCGAGCCCGATCGCCGCGACCTGGACGACCCACCCCACGGCGTACGCCGCCTCCCAGCGGAGCAGCCCGGCGAGCAGCAGGCAGGCGATACAGAGCCCGAGGCCGACCGCGCACGCCGTACGCCACGGGACGTCGGCCAGGTTGATCATCACCGGCGTGGTCAGGGCGAGGACGATGGCCTCCAGCGACAGGATCGCCGCACACATCCCGCGCTTCGGGGAGCGTTCCGGCTGCGCCGACGAGCGGTCAGCCACTGCGCCCGTCCCCCTCGGCCCTGCGCTCCCGGCGGCGGAGCAGGGCACGCGCCTCCCCGACGGTGACGACGGAACCCGTGACCAGCACCGCTCCGGATCCGATCGAGGTGCCGACGGCCTCTCCCGCCTCTGCCAGCGTGGTGGCCTCGTCGATCGCGTCGGCGAGGTGCGGCGACACCGACACCCGGTCCTCGCCGAACACCTCGCGCGCCGTCGCGGCGAGCTCGACGGCGGGCAGCGCCCGGGCGGTGGAGTTCTGGGTGCAGACCACGTGCGCGAGGTGCGGCTCGAACGCGGCCAGCACGGCCTCGTACTCCTTGTCGGACATCACCCCGACGACCCCGATCAGGGGGGAGAAGGCGAACGAGTCCTCGAGGGCGGCCGCGGCGGTCTCGGCTCCGTGCGGGTTGTGCGCGGCGTCGAGCAGGATCATCGGGCTGCGACGGATGATCTCGAGCCGGCCCGGGGAGGTGACCCGCGCGAAGGCGTCACGGACCAGGTCGGCATCCAGCGGACGGTCGCCGGCGAAGGCCTCGACCGCGGCCAGGGCGGCGGCGGCGTTCTGCGCCTGGTGGGCGCCGTAGAGCGGCAGGAACACCTCGCCGTACTCCGCCCGCAGCCCCTTCAGGGTCAGGAGCTGTCCGCCGACCGCCGGCACCCGGGACAGGACGCCGAACTCGAGTCCCTCCCGCACCGGCGTCGCCCCCACATCGGCGCAGCGCCGGAGGAGGACCTCGGCCGGCCCGGGTAGCTGCTCGGCGAGCACGGCGGTTGCGCCGGGCTTGATGATCCCGGCCTTCTCGATCGAGATCTCCTCGACGGTCGTCCCGAGATACCGGGCGTGGTCGACGGCGATCGGCGTGACGACGGCGACGGCGCCGTCGGCGACGTTCGTGGCGTCCCAGAGCCCACCCATCCCGACCTCGACCACCGCGACGTCGACCGGCGCGTCGGCGAACGCGGCGTAGGCCATCCCGACGATGGTCTCGAAGAAGCTCAGGGGGTGCGGCTGGGAGGCGTCGACGAGATGCGTGTACGGCGCGACGTCGTTGAAGGCGCGGACGAACTCCTCGTCGGTCAGCGGCTCGCCGTCGACGCAGATGCGTTCGTTGATGCGCTCGAGGTGCGGGCTGGTGAACCGCCCGGTGCGCAGGTCCAGGGCACGCAACAGCGTGTCGATCATCCGGCTGGTGGAGGTCTTGCCGTTGGTGCCGGTCAGGTGGACGACCGGGTAGGCGCGCTGGGGGTCGCCGAGGAGCTCGGTGAAGGCCCGGATCCGGTCGAGAGAGGGCTCGAGCCGGGTCTCCGGCCAGCGGGACTGGAGGGCGTCCTCGACCTCCACGAAGGTCTCGGCGAGACGCGCCTGGGGTTGCTCGCTCATGTCGCTGCCGAGTCTAGGGACGGCTCACTCCACGCGCAGATTCGCCATGTCGACGAGGGGGCGGTAGCCGATCGCCTCGTAGATCTTGTTCGAGGTCGGGTTGGCCTGGTCGGTGAACAGACACGGCCTCTCACCGCTGTCGCGGAGCAGCTTCGACACGGCGTACACGGCGGCGCTTGCGTAGCCGCGTCCCCGCTGCTCCTTCGGTGTGTAGACCGGTCCGATCCGGGAGACGCCGTACGCCGGCATGGTCGCGGCCGTGACGTTGACCGGGGTGTCGTCCTCGTCGGCCCAGACGAAGACGCGCCCGGTCCCGATCCGCCGCGCCAGCTCCTCGTCCGTGGGCGACTCGTGCGGCGACTCCCCCGGCTCGCGGCCGGCCTGCTCGTCGGCGTCGACCATGAAGGCGGCGTACCAGGAGCCGATCAGCGGTTGCTCGTCGAGCCGCCCCGGCCGGAGCCGGCCGGCCGTGGGCCGCGGCTCGACGAGGTCGCCGAGCTCGAAGAGCCGCGTGTGCTGGCCGATCTTCGCCTGCTTCCCGGTCGCGGCGGCCATGTCCTCGCAGAACACCTGCACCGACGGCAGCGCGCCGTTCGCCCCGAGCACGGGCTCGTCGCGAGCGAGCAGGGTCTTCGACAGCAGGTGCACGGCCTCGTCCGGCATCGGCATCAGGTACGCCGGGTACTCACCGAACGGCGCGGTCCGCATCGCCGTCCCGACGATGTCGTTGCCGTCGAGCACGACCACGAACCAGCACGGCACGCCCTCTGGCCAGGCGACGCCGGCCTCCCGCTGCTCCCGGATACGTTCGGCCACGCCGGCGATCACCGTGCTCAGCACCGGCTGCCCCGCAAGCACCTCGCCCGCCATGGTCAGGAAGTCCTCGGGGTGGTCGAAGAAGCGCAGCTCCATGCACAGACGCTAGGCGACGCCGCGACGCACGACCACCGCGTTTCACACGGCCCGCCGCTCGACGACAGGATGGGCTCGTGACCGACGCCGCTGACGTTCTGCCGGCCTGGCGTCGCTGCACGCGCGCCGACGCACCACTACTCGCCGAGTCCGGCACCGAACCCGTGGCGTACGTCGTGTGGCGCCACGATCCCGACCACGGCGACGTCTAGGTCCGGCAGTTCTACGTCGCTCGCACCCACCGCGGTCGCGGCCTCGGTCGCCGCCTGTTCGAGCAGGCCGTGCCCTGCAGCCGCCTCATGCGCCGGAAGCACGCGGTAGTCGCTGACCGCGGAAGTGTGCAGTCCCCCGGCGCGGCATCGTCGCGGCCGATTCACGCCCGGGCGTAAACCAGTTGACCGGCCGACCCGGACGGAGTGGGATCACCTCCGATGTAGTGGGATCGTTCGGTCGACCGAAGGAGGAGAGATGTCCGTCTGTCTGAAGTTCTCTGCTCCGAAAGGGTCGCTTTCTTGGTTTTCGCACGCTCGTTCCGGTGTGGTCACTGCGGCGTAGCCGTCTCGCTCGACGCGCCCGGAACATCCCATCGCAATCACTGCCCGAGCTGTCTCTGGTCTCGCCACCTC
Organism: Nocardioides sp.; assembly: GCF_036503465.1. Lineage (GTDB taxonomy): Bacteria > Actinomycetota > Actinomycetes > Propionibacteriales > Nocardioidaceae > Nocardioides. The sequence continues at coordinate 8,258 of NZ_DASXWU010000091.1, read as the reverse complement.
GATCGCAACGCACCGGGAGACCGGCAGGCCAAGTGCCCCGGCGGCATGGAGCCGATCGCAGTCACCGTTCGCGGCGAGGGCCACTGGGTCCTCGTTCACCGGTGTCTGGACTGCGGCCGCCTGCGGCTCAACCGCACGGCCGGTGACGACAACGTCCTGGCGTTGATGCGGCTCGCGGCGCTCCCCCTGACGATGCCGCCCATGCCGCTCCACGGTGTTTAGCTCGAACGCCCGCAGTCGCCGACTCAGGTCCGGCACGCCACGCCGAACGGTCGCCGCGTTGGGGACGCTCGAGCCCCCGGCCGCCGACGCCGGGGAGAACGGTGACCCACCACCGGCCGTTCGCCGAAGGACGTGGCAGTTCCGGCAGGCCAAACCGGTTTTCGACCCCGCGGCGCTCCTCCATAGACTTTCGGGCATGACCCAGACCCAGCCGAACGTGTCCACGACGACGCCGCGCCGGTCGGCCGTCGTCGTACCGGACAAGCCGGCGCTCGAGGGTCTCGAGGACAAGTGGTCCAAGCAGTGGGAGGCCGACCAGACCTACGCCTTCGACAGGACCAAGTCGCGCGCGGAGATCTACGCGATCGACACCCCGCCGCCGACGGCATCGGGGACCCTCCACTTCGGCAGTGTCTGCTCCTACACCCAGAAGGACCTCATCGCGCGCTACCAGCGGATGCGCGGCAAGGAGGTCTTCTACCCGATCGGCTGGGACGACAACGGCCTGCCCACCGAGCGCCGGGTGCAGAACTTCTTCGGCGTCCGCTGTGACCCGTCGGTCCCGTACGACGCGGACTTCACGCCGCCGGATAAGCCCGACCCGAAGCGCCAGGTGCCGATCGGCCGGCAGAACTTCATCGAGCTCTGCGAGCGGCTGACGGCCGAGGACGAGGTCGCCTTCGAGGCGCTCTTCCGCCAGGTCGGCCTGTCGGTGGACTGGAACTACCTCTACCGCACCATCGGCGAGGACTGCCGCATCACGTCACAGCGCATGTTCCTGCGCAACCTGCGGCGCGGCGAGGCCTACCTCCAGGAGTCACCCACCCTCTGGGACATCACGTTCCAGTCGGCGGTCGCCCAGGCTGAGCTCAAGGCCCAGGAGTATCCCGGGCACTACTACCGGGTCGCCTTCCACGGGGTCCCGACAGGCTCGACCGACGAAGCCCGCTCGGCCGACGAGCGCGTCTGGATCGAGACCACCCGGCCCGAGCTCATCCCTGCGGTCGTCGCGCTGATCGCCCACCCGGACGACGAGCGCTACCAGCCGCTGTTCGGTACGACGGTGACGAGCCCGGTCTTCGGCGTCGAGATCCCCGTCCTCGCCCACCCGGCGGCGGAACCGGACAAGGGCGCCGGCATCGCCATGTGCTGCACCTTCGGCGACCTGACCGACGTCCAGTGGTGGCGCGAGCTCCAGCTGCCGGTCCGCACCGTGATCCGTCGCGACGGGCGGCTCCAGGCTGAGACCCCGGAGTGGCTGGCCGGCGAGCAGGCGTCGACGGCGTACGCCGCGATGGCCGGCAAGACGACGTTCTCCGCCCGCGGGGCGATGGTCGGGCTCCTCCGCGAGTCCGGCGACCTCGACGGCGAGCCGAAGCCGACGATGCGGATGACCAACTTCTACGAGAACGGCGACAAGCCGCTCGAGATCGTCTCGACCCTGCAGTGGTACATCCGCAACGGCGGCCGCGACGAGGACCTCCGTGCGGCCCTGGTCGAGCGTGGCAACGAGATCTCCTGGACGCCGGCCTACATGCACCACCGCTACACCAACTGGGTGGAGGGCCTGAACGGCGACTGGCTGATCAGCCGACAGCGGTACTTCGGCGTCCCCTTCCCGGTCTGGTACCCGCTCGACGCCGAGGGCGAGCCCCTGCACGACCAGCTGATAGCGGCGTCCGAGGACACCCTCCCGATCGACCCCTCGCAGGACGTCCCGCCCGGGTACGACGAGTCGCAGCGCGGTCAGCCGGGCGGGTTCGTCGGCGACCCCGACGTGATGGACACCTGGGCGACCAGCTCACTGACCCCCCAGATCGCGGGGGGTTGGGAGCGCGACCCCGACCTCTGGTCGCGCGTCTATCCCATGGACCTGTGCACGCAGGCGCACGACATCATCCGCACCTGGCTGTTCTCACGCGTCGTCCGGGCGCACTTCGAGGACGGCACCGTCCCGTGGTCGCACGCGATGATCTCGGGCTTCGTCCTCGACCCCGACCGGAAGAAGATGAGCAAGTCGCGCGGCAGCGTCTCGACGCCGAGCGCACTGCTCGCGCAGTACGGCACCGACGCGATCCGCTGGCGCGCGGCGTCGCTGCGGCCGGGGCTCGACAGCGCGTTCGACGAGCACCCGCTCAAGGACGGCCGGCGCCTGGCGATGAAGATCCTGAACGCCTCGAAGTTCGTGCTCGGGAACGTCGGCGCCACCGCGCCCGATCCGGCCGCGGTCACCCAGGCCGTCGACCGGGCGCTGGTCGCCAGACTGGCCGACGTGGTCAGCCGGGCGACCACGGCGTTCGACGCTTACGACTACACCACCGCTCTGGACGCGACCCAGAAGTTCTTCTGGGAGTTCTGCGACGACTACCTCGAGCTGGTCAAGGAGCGGGCGTACGACGAGGCCGGCGGCCCTGCAACCGACTCGGCGAAGGCGACGCTCGGGCTGGCGCTCCACGTCCAGCTGCGCCTGCTCGCACCCTTCGTCCCGTTCGTGACCGAGGAGGTCTGGTCCTGGTGGCAGGAGGGCTCGGTCCACCGCTCCACCTGGCCGGAGGTCGCCGAGCTGGGCGGGGTCGAGGGTGACCCGGCGGCGCTGGACGCCGTCGCCGCAGCTCTGATCGGCCTCCGCGGCGCGAAGTCTCAGGCCAAGGTGTCCATGCGTCACGAGCTCTCGGCGGTCGAGTTCACCGGACCGCAGGCAGCACTGGAGGCCGTCCGGCAGGCCGAGGCTGACCTCGTGCGGGCCGGCCGCATCACCACGGCGCCGACCTACGTCGCCGCGGACGGCGAGCTCGCGGTGTCGGCCACGGTGGCCGCGGAGGACTGACACGACGGCTCAGGAGTGCCGAGACCAGCCGAGGTGTCGTCCGTGGCTTCGGTGACCGTTGCTCTGCGCATGACCGTGACCGTGCCCCACCGCGCGCCAGACCGTCTGGCCGTGACCGTGGCCCGATCCGACGTGCCGGCCGCTGTCGTGGGTCGCCGGCGACGGGGCGGTCGCGTCGTGCCGGACGTGCCCTGCGTGGTGGACGGTGGTCTGGCTGTCATCAGTCCGGGCAGGGCTTCCCTCGTCGGAGCCGCCAGCCGGGTCGGCCAGCGTCACCGTCGGGTCCTGGATCTCGGAGGGGTCGGAGGTGACCTTCTGCACGAGGACCACGCCCTGCTCGACGACCTGATCGACGTGAGCAGTCACCGGACCCCACAGCGGGTCCGTGGTGGCAGGTCCGGCGACGACGGAGGCCGGCAGGTTGTCCGGGTTGAGCCATCCGGGTGCGGCCTGGCTACGTACCGAAGTCACCAGGAGGACGGCTGCGATGACGGCGATGACGACGAACGCCGCCAGTGGTCCCTTGCGATCGACGCCCACAGACGTGTGTCCCCCTCAGGACCAGTGACGGTAAGTGCGGCCGAGTCTTCCCGACGGGTGGGCGTCGCCGGTCGTCCGCTCCGGGAAATGGCCGGAAAGGACTAGTCGCCGCTAGTCCCGGAGGACCAGCCCGCAAGCGGCGTGGCTCACGCGGACTTGCGCTTCTTCGCCTCGGACTCGCGGGGCAGCAGAGTGGGCGCGACGTCGGCGATCACGACCTCCTCGGTGACCACGACCTTGCCGATGTCGTCGCGGGACGGTACGTCGTACATCACGTGGAGGAGGACCTCCTCCAGGATCGCCCGGGCGCCGCGGGCACCGGTGCCGCGCTCGAGGGCCTTCGTGGCGACCGCACGGATGGCGTCGTCGGTGAACTCCAGCTCGACGTCGTCGAGCTCGAAGAGTTTCTGGTACTGCTTGACGAAGGCGTTGCGCGGCACCGTCAGGATCTCCATCAGCGCGTCAACGTCGAGCTTGTTGACGGTGGCGATCATCGGAAGCCGGCCGATGAACTCGGGGATCAGGCCGAACTTGGTGAGGTCCTCGGGTCGGACCTGCGCGAGCAGGTCGTCGGCGTCGCGCTCCTCGGAGCCCTTGACCTCGGCGGTGAAGCCGAGGGTCTTCTTGCCGACGCGCTGCTCGATGATGTGCTCGAGCCCGGCGAAGGCACCGCCCACGATGAACAGGATGTTCGTGGTGTCGATCTGGATGAACTCCTGATGGGGGTGCTTGCGGCCACCCTGCGGCGGCACCGAGGCCGTGGTGCCCTCGATGATCTTCAGCAGCGCCTGCTGGACGCCCTCGCCGGAGACGTCGCGGGTGATCGAGGGGTTCTCCGCCTTCCGGGCCACCTTGTCGATCTCGTCGATGTAGATGATCCCGGTCTCGGCCTTCTTCACGTCGTAGTCGGCGGCCTGGATCAGCTTGAGCAGGATGTTCTCGACGTCCTCACCGACGTAGCCGGCCTCGGTGAGCGCGGTGGCGTCGGCGATCGCGAACGGCACGTTGAGCATCCGGGCCAGGGTCTGGGCGAGATAGGTCTTGCCGCAGCCGGTGGGGCCGATCACCAGGATGTTGGACTTGGCGACCTCGACGGCCTCGTCCTTGGCGTGCTTGGCGGTGGTCGGCTGGAGGCCCGCCTGGACCCGCTTGTAATGGTTGTAGACCGCGACCGCGAGCGTCTTCTTCGCGCGCTCCTGGCCGATCACGTAGGAGTTGAGGAACTCGAAGATCTCCCGGGGCTTGGGCAGCTCGTCGATGCTGACCTCACTGCCCTCGGCGAGCTCCTCCTCGATGATCTCGTTGCAGAGGTCGATGCACTCGTCACAGATGTAGACGCCGGGGCCCGCGATGAGCTTCTTGACCTGCTTCTGACTCTTCCCGCAGAACGAACACTTCAGCAGGTCGCCTCCGTCACCGATACGTGCCACGGGCGGTCATCCTCCGGTTCGGCCGGCTTGTGCCGGTGTCGTTCTCTGCTGGGCGAGGGCGATCCCTTCGACGGTACCTTGTCGGCGCCGCCTTGGCAGGACCCCATACGCGATCTTTGCCTGGCGGCCGGTCCTGGGTGGGGCCGACGCGCCGGGCCGGGTCAGGCGAGCGCCGGAACTCCGGCGCGCGAGCTCAGGACGGCGTCGACGAGGCCGTACTCGACCGCCTGCTCGGCGGTGAGGATCTTGTCGCGCTCGATGTCACGGCTCACCTCGGCCTGGTCCTTGCCGGACGCGTCCGCGATCATCCTCTCCAGCAGCTCGCGCATCCGGATGATCTCGTTGGCCTGGATCTCCAGGTCGGAGATCTGGCCGCCGGTGCCCTCGGTGTAGGGCTGGTGGATCAGGATCCGGCTGTTCGGCAGCGCGAGCCGCTTGCCCGGCGTCCCGGCGGCGAGGAGCACGGCCGCGGCGGAGGCGGCCTGGCCCAGGCAGACGGTCTGGACGTCGGGCTTGATGAACTTCATGGTGTCGTAGATCGCCGTCAGCGCGGTGAACGAGCCACCGGGGCTGTTGATGTAGATCTGGACGTCCTGATCGGGGTTCATCGACTCCAGGCACAGCAGCTGTGCCATCACGGCGTTGGCGACGTCGTCGGAGATCGGGGTGCCGAGGAAGATGATGCGGTCCTCGAAGAGCTTGCCGTAGGGGTCGATCCGGCGGAAGCCGTACGACGTCCGCTCCTCCCACTGCGGGATGTAGTAGTTCATGCGGTGTCCTCTCGTGCCTGTCGGCGGGCGGTGTCAGCGAGCCAGGTCAGCGGGCCGGCCGACCCTCGTCGGCCGCCTCGGCGGCGCTGGTGATCACGTGGTCGATGAAGCCGTACTCCAGCGCCTGCTGGGGCGTGAACCAGCGGTCACGGTCGGAGTCGAGCTCGATCTGCTCGAGCGACTGGCCGGTGTGGAGGGCCTGGAGCTCGGTGAGCTGCTTCTTCAGCAGGAGGCTCTGCTCGGCCTGGATCTTGATGTCGGACGCCGAGCCGCCGATGCCGCCACTGGGCTGGTGCATCATGATCCGCGCGTGGGGCAGGGCGTAGCGCTTGCCCTTGGCGCCGGCACACAGCAGGAACTGCCCCATGGACGCCGCCAGCCCCATCCCGACCGTGGCGACGTCGTTGGGGATGTAGTTCATCGTGTCGTAGATCGCCATGCCGGCGTCGACGGACCCGCCCGGGCTGTTGATGTGCAGGAAGATGTCCGCCTGCGGGTCCTCGGCCGACAGCAGCAGCAGCTGGGCGCAGATCGCGTTGGCGTTCTGGTCGCGCACCTCGGAGCCGAGGAAGATGATCCGCTCCTTGAGCAGCCGCTGGTAGATGTGGTCGTCGAGGCCGTAGCCCGCCCCGCCGTTCTGCGCGCGGGGCTGCGAGGTCTGGGACGAGGACGAGTAGTCGTTCACGTCAGCGACCCTAGCGGGAGCGACCGACGCTTCCACGCGGGACGGGGCACTGTTCGCCGACAGCGGAAGCCCGCCGGGGACTCAGGCCTCGGCCGGCTCCTCGGCGGTCTCGGCCGTGTCCGCGGTCGGGTCCGCCTCCGCCTCGGCGGGGTCACCGAGCGTTCCGTCGGGCCGCAGGTTCTTCAGGTCGACGACGTTGCCGGAGGTGTCGGTCACGGTGGCGCTCTCCACGATCTGGGCGAGCGCCTTGCCCCGACGGATCTCGGCGACCAGCTCGGGGATGTGGTTGTGCTCCAGCATGTGGTTGGCGAACTCCTGCGGGTCCTGACCGGACTGCTGGGCGCGGCGCACCATGTGCTCGGTGAGCTCGGTCTGGTCGACACCCACCTCGAGGTCGTTGGCGACCTTGTCGAGGACGAACTGCGCGGCCACGGCGTCGCGGACCCGGCGCTCGAGGTCGGCCTCGAACTCCTCCTGGGTCTGGCCCTCGTCCTCGAGGTACTTGTCGAAGGTCAGGCCGGCGAAGGCGAGCTGCTGCTCGATGCTGCGGCGCCGCTCGGTGAGCTCGTCGTCCACGATCGACTCGGGCAGCGGGACCTCGACCTGGTCGAGCAGCCTCTCGAGCACCGCGTCGCGGGCAGCTGCGGCCTGCTCGAGTCGCTTGCCGTTGCCGAGCCGGGTGCGGACGTCCTCGGTCAGTTCCTCGGCGGTGTCGAACTCGGAGGCCAGCTGGGCGAACTCGTCGTCGTACGCCGGCAGCTCCTGCTCCTGCACCTGCGAGACCTTGACCTGGACGTCGACGTCCTGGCCGACCAGGTCGCCGCCGACGAGCTGCGAGCTGAACGTCGCGTCGTCGCCGGCGCTCAGCCCCGCCAGGGCCTCATCGAGCCCGTCCAGCATGCCGCCGCGGCCGACGCGGTAGGACATGCCGGTGACCTCGGCGCCCTCGACGGGCTCGCCGTCGCGGGTCGCGACCAGGTCGATGGTCACGAAGTCGCCCTCGGCCGCGGGCCGGTCGACGTCGTTCAGGGTGCCGAACCGCTCGCGGAGCGCTTCGACCTGCTCGTCCACGTCGTCGTCGGTCACGGCCACGTCGTCGACCTCGGCGCTGAGCCCGTGCCAGTCGGGCACCGTGATCTCGGGTCGTACGTCGACCTCGGCGGTGAACTCGATCGCCTCGTTGTCGTCGATGCGGGTCACCTCGACCTCGGGCTGCGCCAGCGGCTGGAGGTCGTGGGTCTGCAGCGCCTCGACGTACTTCTGCGGCACGACCTCGTTGATCGCCTCCTGCAGGACGGTGCCGCGGCCGACCTGGCGGTCGATCACCATCGGGGGCACCTTGCCGCGGCGGAAGCCCGGCACGTTGATCTGCTGGGCGATGGACTTGTAGGCCTTGTCGAGGCTCGGCTTGAGCTCCTCGAAGGGCACCTCGACGGTCAGCTTGGCCCGGGTGGGGCCCAAGGTCTCGACGGCGCTCTTCACTGCTGTTCTCCTCGCATGCTGGGTTGGCGGCGGCGTGCACACACGCGCGTCGACCCCGGTCGTCACAGAGTGTTCGCGACAGAGGGCGGGCGAGGTGCGGGGAAGCCGCTCGCACGGCGCCTCCCAGCGTAGGGCAACGCCCAGAACCCGCCTAACCGAGCGAGGCTGCCAGACCGGTCCCGTCAGGGCCCACGCGGCGGAGCAGCTCATCCATCCCGACGGGCTCGCTGACCAGGTGTCCCTGCACGAGGCTGACCCCGGCCCGCCGGGCGGCGAGCTGCTGCTCGGGCGTCTCGATGCCC
>NZ_DASXWU010000090.1:0-33993 GCF_036503465.1 Nocardioides sp. | reverse complement strand
GCCCCACGACCCGTCCCAGCCGGTCAGGCGGCCTCGGCCAGCTCCGGCTCCTCCTCGAGGACCGACACCTCCGGTGGCACCGGCCGCCGCGGGAGCCCCGTCGCCGCGACCAGGAACGCCGCCAGCGAGAACGCCGCGGAGGTCAGGAACGCCGCCTGGGCCCCGGGCACGAACTGCCCGGGCACCGCACCGCTGGCGTAGACCGAGACGATCGCGGCGACGCCGACCGCGCTGCCGAGCTGCTGCGTGGTCTGCAGCAGGCCGGAGGCCGACCCGGCATGCTCCGGCTCGACTCCGCCTAGCACCGTCGTCGTGATCGGCATGAAGATGAAGCCGGTCGCCAGGCCCGAGATCAGCACCGGACCGAAGACGGCCCCGAAATAGGTGTCGGTGGCGTTGATCTGGCTGAGCCAGAGGTAGGCGACGACGAGCGCCGAGCTGCCGAGCATGATCATCGCCCGCGCGCCCATCCGGCTGATCAGCCACGGGGTCACCCGGGACATCCCGAACACGGCCAGGCTGAAGGGCAGGAAGGCGAGTCCGGTGCTGAACGGGCCCAGGTCGAGCACCCGCTCGTCGTACTGGACGACGAGGAAGAACATCGACAGGTTGGCGCCGATCACCAGGGCCATCGCCGCGAGCGCGGAGACCCGCTGCCGGTTGCGGACCAGGTGCGGCTGCACCAGGGGGTGCGGGTGACGGAGCTCCGTGCGGCCGAGCACCAGCAGGAGCACGAGGCCGACGACCAGGCCGCCGATGGTGCGCGGCGACGCCCAGCCGTGCTCCGGGGCGCCGATCAGCGACCAGACGATCGCCACTGCGCCGGACGTGGCCGTCACGGCACCGACCAGGTCGAAGCGGCCGGGCCGGCGCGGCGTCTCGGTCACGAAGCGCCTGGCGAGGGCCAGGACCGCCAGCCCGATCGGGACGTTGATGAACAGCGTCCAGCGCCAGGACCCGAGGTCGGTGACGACGCCACCGACCAGCAGGCCGATCGTGGCGCCGGCCGACGAGACGGCGCCGAACAGGGCGAGCGCCCGGTTGCGCGCGGCCTCGTCGGGCGCGCTGGTGGTGAGCAGGGCCAGGACGCTGGGAGCGGCCATGGCGGCGCCGGCGCCCTGCAGGGCCCGGGCGATGACGAGCTGGGTCGGGGTCTGCGCGAGACCGCCGAGCAGCGAGAAGAGGGTGAAGACGCTCAGCCCGACCTCGAACAGCCGGAGCCGGCCGCGTACGTCGCCGAGCCGCCCGCCGAGCAGCAGGAGCCCGCCGAAGGCGAGCGTGTAGGCGTTGAGCACCCAGGAGAGCGACGCGGGCCCGAACCCGAGGTCGGTGTCGATGCTGGGCAGGGCGACGTTCATCACCGCGACGTCCAGGACCAGCATCAGCTGGGCCATCAGCACGATGAAGATCCCGGTCGCGGCGCGGCCGGCGTCGGCCGGCAGCTCCGTCGGGCGCTGCTGGCTGGACTGCGGGGAACGGTGGAAGAGGGTGGTGCTGTCACGAGACACGAGGAAGGAATCCTGTTCTGGCCCGGAGCCCCGGACCGAGGTAGTCTGTAACGGAGAAGTTCTCCGGTTGGAGACCAATATACGGAGACACTCTCCGTTTGGCAAGAGAGGTGGGCTATGCGCGCCGATGCGCTGCGCAACCGGGAGAGGCTGATCGAGGCGGCGCGCGAGGTCTTCCGGGAGCAGGGGTACGACGCCTCGCTCGACGAGGTCGCCAGGCGTGCCGGCGTCGGGGCGGGCACCCTCTACCGCCACTTCCCGAGCCGCGACGTGCTGATGGACGCGATCCTGCAGAGCTGGGTCGACCGGGTGAACGACGCCGTCGACAAGGTGCTCGTGCACGAGGGCGCGCCGCGCGACCTGCTGCTGTCGTGGTTCGAGACCTACGTCGCGCTGATCAGCATGCACAAGGGCGGCCCGGCCAAGATCACCAGCGCGATGGGTGACGAGAGCTCACCGATCGTCACCAAGTGCCAGGTCCTGTCCGCCGCGACCCAGCGGGTCGTCGACCGGCTCGAGGAGGAGCACGCCCTGCGGGATCGGATCGAGGCCGTGCAGATGTGCCGGCTGGTCGGTGGCGTCGCCTCCGTCGCCGACAACTCAGACCTCGACCGGGCCGCCGTACGCCCGCTGCTCGAGGTCATCGCCGACGGGATGTTGGCCTGATCCCGTCCTGTACGCCGGGGCGGGCCGAGGGGCAGAGTGATCCCCACACTCTCGGGAAGGGGATCCATGTCCAGACATGTCATCCTGGCCGGCGCGACGGCGCTCATCTCATCGGCGTTCCTGCTCGTGCCCGGCGGCGCGGCGGAGGCGAAGAAGGAGCCTGCGCCGGACCACGTCACGTTCCACTCGTGGAGCTTCCGTGACGACACGATCGGCGGGACGTACGACGGCACCATCGACAGCGGTCCGGCGCTGACCCTGTCGGCGCCGACCCAGCACCGCACCTACACCGACCCGTACGCCGCCGACCCGGCACCGGTCGTCTACGACGAGGGCGACTGGACCTCGCCGCCGGTCGACACGGCGTACGGGCTCACCCAGGCGGTGGCGTCCTGGAACGCGCACACTCCCGGCGGCTCGTGGATCGAGGTGGACCTGCAGGGCGTGACACCCGACGGCACGACGTCGACGTGGTACGTGATGGGTCGCTGGGCCGACGACGACATCGCGTTCCACCCGACGACGGTGTCGGGCCAGGGCGACACCCTCGGCACGGTCTCGGTCGACACCTTCGTCGCTGCCCAGGGCGTCACGTTCGACAGCTACCGGCTGCGAGTCGAGCTGATGCGTCCGCAGGGCAGTGACGTGACGCCGAGCCTGGGCATGGTGGGCGCGATGGCGTCGGCGGTGCCCGACCTGTCCAAGCAGCCGACCTCGCCGACGACGATGACGGGATCGGTGGTGCTGGACGTGCCGACGTACTCCCAGGAGCTGCACCGGGGCGAGTTCCCGGAGTACGACAACGGCGGCGAGGCGTGGTGCTCCCCGACGTCGACCTCGATGGTGGTGGCGTCGTGGGGACGCGGCCCCTCGGACTCGCAGCTGCAGTACGTCCGCGACCGCTACCCGGACGTCGTCGACCCACAGGTCGACTTCGCGGCCCGGCACGTCTTCGACCACAGCTACGACGGCGCGGGCAACTGGCCGTTCAACACGGCGTACGCCGCGACGTACGGTCTCGACGGGTTCGTCACCCGGCTGCGGAACCTGGCCGAGGCCGAGCAGTTCATCAAGGCGGGCATCCCGCTGGTGGTGTCGCTGTCGTTCAAGAAGAACGAGCTGGACGGGGCGGGGTACGGCACCGGCGGCCACCTGATGTCGATCGTCGGCTTCACCGCGGACGGTGACGTCGTGGCCAACGACCCCGCCTCGCATCTCGTCGCCAGCGACGACCAGGTGCGGGTCACCTACGACCGCGCGCAGTTCGAGCACGCGTGGCTGACGTCGAGCCAGGGCGTCGTCTACGTCATCCACCCGAGCGACGTGCCGCTCCCGCCGGCGCCGGCCGAGGCGAACTGGTGACGGCCTGACCGGCAGTCGGGAGGGTGGTCGGGCGGGCGGCCGGGCTCGCGTCGGTGCAGGTCAGCGGCACCGCCGGAGGTAGGTTGCTGCCGTGGTGCAACCCCTCGACACCGTCGCGGTCGCCGCGTCCGATCCCCGCCGCGAGCAGCCGTGGGCCGAGCTCGGGCTGAAGGCGGACGAGTACGAACGCATCCGCGAGATCCTGGGCCGCCGCCCGACGTCGTCCGAGCTGGCGATGTACTCGGTGATGTGGAGCGAGCACTGCTCCTACAAGTCCTCCAAGGTGCACCTACGGCAGTTCGGCGAGATCCAGCAGGAGACGCCCGTCGGCAAGATGCTGGCCGGGATCGGTGAGAACGCCGGCGTCATCGACATCGGCCAGGGGTACGCCGTCACCTTCAAGATCGAGTCGCACAACCACCCGTCGTACGTCGAGCCCTACCAGGGGGCCGCGACCGGGGTCGGCGGCATCGTCCGCGACATCCTGGCCATGGGCGCGCGGCCGGTGGCGGTGATGGACCCGCTGCGGTTCGGGCCGCTGGACGCGGACGACACGCATCGCGTGCTGCCGGGGATCGTGGCCGGTGTCGGCGGCTACGGCAACTGCCTCGGCCTGCCCAACATCGGCGGCGAGGCGGTCTTCGACCCGTCGTACGCCGGCAACCCGCTGGTCAACGCGCTCTGCGTCGGAGTCCTCCGGCACGAGGACCTGCACCTCGCCAAGGCGTCCGGTGAGGGCAACCGGGTGATCCTGTACGGCGCGCGCACCGGCGGCGACGGCATCGGCGGGGTCAGCGTGCTGGCCTCGGAGACCTTCGACGAGACCGGTCCAGCGAAGCGGCCGAGCGTCCAGGTCGGCGACCCGTTCATGGAGAAGCTGCTCATCGAGTGCACGCTCGAGCTTTTCGCGGCCGGGGTCGTCGCCGGCATCCAGGACCTCGGTGGCGCCGGCCTCTCCTGCGCGACGTCCGAGCTGGCCAGCGCCGGCGACGGCGGGATGCGGGTCTCGCTCGACCTGGTCCCCCTCCGCGATTCCTCGCTCGCGCCGGAGGAGATCCTGATGAGCGAGTCGCAGGAGCGGATGATGGCTGTCTGCGAGCCGGGCGACGTCGAGCGCTTCCTGGAGATCTGCGCGAAGTGGGACGTCGAGGCGGTGGTGATCGGCGAGGTGACGGAGACCGGACGGCTCGAGATCGAGTGGCACGGCGAGCGCGTCGTCGACGTACCACCGCGGTCGGTCGCCCATGACGGCCCGACGTACTCGCGGCCCTTCGCGCGACCGGCCTGGCAGGACGACCTGCAGCAGGACGCGGCCGAGTCGTTGCGGCGACCCGCCGACGACGGCGAGCTGCGCGACACCGTGCTGCGCCTGGCGGCATCGGCCAACCTGTGCGACAAGTCGTGGATCACCGACCAGTACGACCGGTACGTCCAGGGCAACACCGTCCTCGCACAGCCCTCCGACACCGGCATGGTGCGCGTCGACGAGGACACCCACCTCGGCGTCGCCGTCGCCACCGACGGCAACGGCCGCTTCTGCAAGCTCGATCCGTACGCCGGCGCGCAGCTCGCGCTCGCCGAGGCGCACCGCAACGTGGCGTGCGGCGGGGCGATGCCGCTGGCGGTGTCCGACTGCCTGAACTTCGGCTCGCCGGAGGACCCGGCGGTGATGTGGCAGTTCGCCGAGGCCTGCCGCGGCCTGAAGGACGCGTGCACGACGCTCGGGGTCCCGGTGACCGGCGGCAACGTCTCGCTGTACAACCAGACCGGCGACGCCCCGATCCTGCCGACGCCGGTGGTCGCCGTGCTCGGCGTGATCGACGACGTACGCCGGCGCACCCCGACCGGGTTCGTCGCCCCCGACCAGGCGATCGTCCACCTCGGACAGACGCGTGAGGAGCTGTCCGGGTCGGAGTGGGCCCACGTCGTCCACGCCCACCTCGGTGGGCATCCGCCGAGGATCGACCTGCGCGCCGAGGCCAACCTGGCGCGACTCCTGGTCGAGGGCGCGCGCGGCGGCCACGTCACCAGCGCCCACGACATGTCCGAGGGCGGCCTCTCCCAGGCGCTGGTCGAGTCGTGCCTGCGCCAGGGCATCGGCGCGACGGTGTCGCTGATGGGCGACCCGTTCGTCGGACTGTTCTCCGAGTCGGCGGCGCGGGCGATCGTCACGGTGCCCGACGACCGCCTGGACCCGTTCCTGACCATGGCAGCGTCGCTCGGGGTCCCGGCCGGCCCGATCGGACGCACCGGTGGCTCGTCGCTCACGGTCACCGACCGCTTCGAGATCCCGCTCGACGAGCTCTCGGCCGCATGGAGAGGCACGCTGCCGGCGGCCTTCGGCTGAGCGCTGATCGCTTGTAACGCCCTGTTATCCGCACCCGGGCGCCGCCGTGCCGGGGCGTTGCCGTGGATAACAGGGCGTTACAAGCAACGACCGGGTGCGAGGATGCGAGTCGTGAACGAGGCGCGGGTCGTCCGGTACGGCGCCGACCCCAGCCAGTTCGCGGAGCTGAGCCTGCCAGGCGGTACGCCGAAGGGCGTCGTGGTCGTCATCCACGGCGGCTTCTGGCGCGCCCGCTACGACCTGGACCTCGGACGGCCGCTCGCCGAGAGCCTGGTCGAGCACGGATGGGTCGCGTGGAACATCGAGTACCGCCGGGTCGGCAACGGTGGCGGCAGCCCGGAGACGATGGACGACGTCGCGGCGGCCATCGACGCGCTCGCCGACCAGGACCTCGACCTGACCAAGGTGATCGCGGTCGGCCACTCGGCCGGCGCACACCTCGCGACGTGGGCCGCCTCGCGCGGTCGATTCGAGAGGTGGCCCGCGAAGGTCGAGCTGACGGGGGTCGTGTCGCAGGCGGGCGTCGTCGACCTGAGGACGGCGTACGACGAACAGCTGGGCAGCGGCGCGGTCCGCGCCCTCCTGGGACACCCACCCGGCCCGGAGGAGGACCCCCTCGACCCGATCCGCCAGGTCCCGCTCGACATCGGGGTCCACTGCGTCCACGCCCGGGACGACGACGCGGTGCCGGTCACCCAGTCCCGGGCGTACGTCGCAGCCGCACGGGCCGCCGGAGCCGAGGCCGAGCTGACCGAGGTCGAGGGCGGCCACTTCGTGGTCATCGAGCCGGCGTCCGAGGCCTGGCGGCTGACGCTCGAGATCCTCGAGCGCCTGTGATGGACACCGAGGGTCTGCGCATCGGCCGCTCGATCGTCGTCCCCGAGGGCGAGCTGGCCGAGCGGTTCTCGCGGTCGTCAGGCCCCGGCGGCCAGGGGGTGAACACCACCGACTCGCGCGTCGAGCTCTCCTACGACGTCCTGCGCTCGCCGTCGCTCCCGGAGACCACGCGCGCCCGGATGCTGGCACGCCTCGCGGGCCGGCTCGTCGACGGGGTCGTCACGGTCTCGGCCTCCGAGCACCGCGCGCAGCTGGCCAACCGCCGAGCCGCGCGTGAGCGCCTGACCGCCCTGCTGACCGAGGCGGCGGCACCTCCGCCACGCAAGCGTCGGCCGACCAAGCCGTCACGGGCCGCGAACCAGCGCCGGCTCGACGAGAAGAAGCATCGCGCGGAGACCAAGCGGCGGCGCGGCGGCCGCTGGGACTGACGGCACGCGACCGCAGGAGATCAGGCCGGGTCGGTCGCGGCACTGCGTTCCGTCCGGCCGACCAGCCGGACCCGGAGGACGCGCTGGCGCTCACGCGCCTCCTGCTGGTCGCGGGTGCGCCCGATCAGGAGCTGGGGCAGGGTCACCACGCCGACCACGCGGCCGGAGTCGCCGCGATCGAGCACCGGGATCGTCGTCACGTCATGCCAGGCCATCAGCTCCGCAACGTGACGCAGCGGCTGGTCGGCATGGGTGACGACGGGGTCGACCACGACGAGGTCGGAGACCGGCGCCGTGGGCCGGGCCGACCGGGCCTCGAACAGCGCACCGCGGGTCACCACCCCGACCAGTCCGTCGGGACCGATCACCGGATAGAGCTGCTGGCGCCAGGCGGCGTAGTCGCCGGCGGGGTCGGCCAGCACCGCGTGCGCGTCGACCGCGTCCAGGTCGTGCGCCAGCTCCACGACGTCGGTGGTCATCACCTCGCCGACGAAGACGATCTCGAGCGGGTCGACGTCGTACTCCCGGCTCAGGTGGTAGCCACGACGCGCGATCTTCTCGGTGAGCACGGAGCGCTTCAGGATCAGGACCGAGACGGCGTACGCCGTGGTGGCCGCGATCACGAGGGGGAGCAGAGCGGCGTACTGGTGGGTGAGCTCGAGCGAGAACACCACGCCGGTCAGCGGCGAGCGCATCACGCCTCCGAGCACGCCGGCCAGCGCGACCAGGGCCCAGAAGCCGGCGCCGACGTGCGGGAAGACCTGGGCCTCGAGCGTGCCGAGCGCGCCACCGATCATGAACATCGGCGCCAGCACGCCACCCGACGTGCCGGAGCCGAGCGACAACGACCAGATCAGGGTCTTGACGATCAGGATGCCGACCACCGTGCCGAGGGCGATCGAGCCGGTCAGCTCGGCGTCGATCACGTCGTAGCCGACGCCGAGTGCGCGGGGCTCGACCAGGCCACCGATGCCGATCACCAGTCCCCCGACGGCCGGCCACCACATCCAGTGCAGCGGAAGCCGTCGGAACGCGTCCTCGGATGCGTAGACGAGCAGCGTGGCCACCAGGGCGAGCAGGGCGGAGACGAGACCGGAGACGACACAGAGGGCGTACGTCGGCGTGTCGAGGTGCAGCGGACCCGTGCTGAGGAAGATGGCCCCATGCCCCAGCAGCGGACCGCGGACGACCGTCGCGACGCACACCGCTGCGGACACGGGGACCAGGCTGCGCGGACGGAGCTCGAACAGGAGCAGCTCGGCGGCCAGCAGGATCGACGCCAGCGGTGCGTTGAAGGTCGCCGCCATTCCGGCGGTCGCGCCGGAGACCAGCAGCGTCTTGCGTTCGTCCGCGGTCAGGTGCAGGAACTGGGCGAACAGCGAACCGATGGCCCCGCCGGTCATGATGATCGGGCCCTCGGCGCCGAACGGCCCACCGGTGCCGATCGCCAGCGCCGACGAGATCGGCTTGAGCAGGGCGACGCGAGGCGCGACCTTGCTGCCACCCATCAGGATCGACTCGATGGCCTCGGGCATGCCGTGCCCGCGGATCTTCTCCGAGCCGTAGCGGGCCATCAGGCCGATCACAAGGCCGCCGACCGCGGGCGCGAACAGCACGAGCGCCGGGTTGTGGTGCACCGCGCCCGGAGCGACCAGACTGGTCGTCACCCGCTGGTAGAAGACGAGGTTCGTGATCAGGCCGATCAGCCGCACCAGCGCCCACGAGACGACGGCGGCAGCACCTCCGATCGGCAACGCCAGGGCGGTGATCAACAGCATTCTCGGCGAGGCGGAGAAGTCGCCGAGGTGACGGACGTCGCGGACGTCCCGGACATGGGAGGACACGGTCACCTCATGAGAGATATATCGGACTACGAGGTAATAGGATCCTAGGATGCCGACTGACGGGCAGTACCGCCAACTCCTCGCGTTCCGCACCACGCTGCGGAGGTTCGACCAGTGGAGTCGCGAGGCCGCCGCCGAGCACGGCCTCACCCATGCGCAGCACCAGCTCCTGCTCGCCGTCCGCGGGTCCGCCACGCCGGGAGGCCCGCCGATCGGGGAGGTCGCCGAGGCGCTGCTGGTCCGACCGCACACCGCCGGTGAGCTCGTCGACCGGATGGCTCACGCCGGCTTCGTGGAGCGCGTTCAGGACGAGACGGACCACCGCAAGGTGCGGCTGAGGCTGACCGCCGAGGGGGAGCGGGTCCTGCGCGAGCTGACCGCCGTACACCTGGCGGAGCTGAAGCGGCTCCGCCCCCTCCTCGGCAAGCTGTGACGATCAGCCCGCGACCGCCGGCTGTGCCGGCGCCACCTCGCGGTCCGGGCGCGGCCAGTCGGCCGGACGGGGGACCGAACGCATCGTCCGGCTCAACGTCGGGATCATCGCCGCGACCGCGGTCACGGTCACGAGCCCGCCGATCGCCGCCGTGCCGCCGAAGCCGCTCAGCAGCAGGCCGCCGACCACCGGCGCCAGCGGCATCGAGCCCATGTTCACGAAGTTGAGGGCCGAACCCACCCGGCCCTGGAGGTGGTCCGGGGTGATCGCCGCGCGGTAGGCGCCGATGCCGGCGTTGCCGGCCGGGTTGAGCAGCAGAAGGAGGAACACCGAGACACAGGCTGCCCAGGGGGCCGACCAGAAGATCAGGGGCAGCAGCGGCAGGACGCACATCCAGCCGATCACGACGGTCAGGGCGCCGGTGCGCATCCGGTCGATCACGTACGGCGCGGCCAGCGCGCCGAGGATCCCGCCGATGCCGGCGAAGGTCGAGACCAGGCCGATCTGGGCCGGCTGCACGCCGTTGCGGATCATCCGCATGCTCACCACGAAGAAGCACGCGTTGATCACGAGGTTGTTGATCGCCGACCAGACCATCAGCGTGCGGATGAAGGGCTGGTGCCAGATGAACCGGTAGCCCTCCTTCACCTGCGCCAGTGGGCGGGTCGGGGCACCGTTGCGGGGACGCGGGCGGAGGTCGGTGCGGAGGCGGCTGAGGGTGAGGCAGGAGACGCAGTAGGAGATCGTGTCGACTGCGAACGGCGCCCACGCGCGCACGGCGTACAGGAGACCGCCGAGGGGTCCGCCGAGCAGCGAGGCGATGTGCTGGCGGGCCTGGTTCTGGCTGAACGCCGTGGGCAGGTCCTCGGTCGGGACGACCGTGCGGATCGCGGCCATCTGCGCGGGCTGGAACACGCTCTGGGCGATGCCGGTCAGCAGGGCCACGACCGCGACGTGGGGGACCGTCAGGACGCCGAGCGAGCCGGCGAGGGCGAGACTGCCGTAGAGCAGGGCGCCCGTCGCGCTGGCGGCGAGCATCAGCTTGCGGCGGTCGTACCGGTCGGCCAGGATGCCGGCCGGCAGCATCATCGCCACCATGCCCAGCAGGCCGAGCGCCTCGAGCATCGCCGCGACGGCCGTGGAGCCGGTCAGGTGGTAACCGAGGAGCGGAAAGACGAAGAGCGACATCGTCGAGCCGAGCTCGCTGATGGTCTCGCCGACCCAGAGGGTCGTGAAGTCTCGGTTGCGGGCGAGCTGTCGGTAGCCGGTCATGTTGCGCACCATATATTGCGCAAGATTAATTGCGCAAGTATTCGTGCGGAACTCTGCTATCGTGACGGTATGGCACGCAGGAAGCCGCGACGAACCCATGACCCACGGGTCCTCCGCGCGATCGCGCACCCGCTGCGGAGCCGCATCCTCGACGAGCTCCGCGCCGCCGGCCCGCTCCGGGCGGCCGACGTGGCGAAGATGCTCGAGATCCCGGCCAACCAGGCGAGCTTCCATCTCCGGCAGCTCGCCAAGTACGGCCTGGTCGAGCCGGCGCCGGAGCTGGCCCGCGACGGGCGCGACCGCGTGTGGCGGGGCGTCTCGAGCGAGCTCCACCTCGACGAGGACGAGCTCGAGGCCTCGCCCGGCGGCAAGGCCGCGATGACCGTCTTCATGCGGAACAAGGCGTCGTGGGCACACCTCCTCGTGGACCGTGCCTTCGCGCCGAAGAAGAAAACCAAGGGCACCTTCTACGCGGTCGTCGAGGAGTCGTTCCGGTTCACCAAGGACGACGGCGATGAGTTCATGAGCGATCTGAGCGACCTCTTGGACCGGTGGACGCAGAAGACCCGAGGCAGGGACGGGGACCGGAAGACCTATGAGTTCTTCGCCCTCGTACAGCCCTATCCGGAGCAGCGACCCGACGCGTGATTCGATGGGCTCGTGCCCGCACGACTCCGGCCCGCGTCGTACGCCGACGTGCGTGACGCCCTCGAGGCGGAGCCGCGCAGCCCGGAGCAGACGCGACTGCTGGTGAAGCACTTCCTGGCCGTGCTCGCCGAGCGCTCGCCCGGCTCGTCGGTCGAGGTCCGGATTCCGCCGTACGCCGCCGTTCAGGCGGTCGCGGGCGTCCGGCACACCCGGGGCACCCCGCCGGCCGTGGTCGAGCTGGACGCGGCCACGTGGATCGACCTGGCGACCGGCGTACTCGACTGGGCGGATGCCGAGCGCGAAGGGCGGGTGCGGGCGAGCGGGGAGCGGGCCGACCTGTCGCCGCTGCTGCCGTTGGCGGCCACGTGATCGTCGCCGCCGTGCAGTCGAACGCACTCGCGGATGCCGTCGGTCAGGTCGACGGCGTCGACCTGGTGGTGTGGCCACGCGGCGACGGCCTGCCGGCGCGGGTGGCGGAGATCGAGCTCGTCGTGCCGGACTACGTCCGGGCCAGATCGACGGTGCGTCAGCTGGTGGACTTCCCGCGGCTGCGCGCCGTACAGCTGCAGACGGCGGGGTACGACGCCGTCATCGACCTCGTGCCACCTGGCCTGGACCTGCTCAGCGCGCGGGGAGTCCACGACGACGCCACCGCCGAGCTGGCCCTCGGGCTCACCATCGCCTCCCTGCGCGGCATCGACGTGGCGGTCCGTGAGGCGGGGCACTGGCGTCAGGACACGACGCGACGCAGCCTCGCGGACAGCCGGGTGGCGATCCTCGGCTACGGCTCGATCGGTCGTTCCATCGCCCGTCGGATGCTGGCCTGCGGAGCGGTGGTTTCCGGCGTCGCCACCTCGGTTCGCGAGGACGACGTGGTGGGCCGCGTGGTGACCGCGGATCTCGTCGACTGGTCGGCCCAGCATGTAGTGGTCGTGGTGCTGCCACTGGCCGAGGCGACCCGGCACGCGGTCGACGCGGCCTTCCTCGCCCGCCTGCACGACGGAGCTCTGGTCGTCAACGTAGGCCGCGGCGCACTCCTCGACACGGACGCCGTCCTGGCCGAGGCCGGCCGGCTCCGGTTCGCCCTCGATGTCACCGACCCCGAGCCGCTCCCCGACGACCACCCGCTCTGGTCCGCCCCCGGAATGCTGATCACCCCCCACATCGCCGGCGGTACCACCGCGATGCTGCCGAGGATGGCCGCCCTCGTCCGCGACCAGCTCGAACGCCTCCGCGACGGCAGACCCCTCCGCAACGTGGTCGCACGCTGACCCGGCTCTTGGCGACGTCAGGAAGCGCTGACCCGGCTCTTCGCGACGTCAGGAAGCATCCACCCGGCTCTTGACGACGTGGACAAGCGCCGGGTCGGCGTCCAGTGGCGCCGGGAAGAGCCGGGTCAGGGACTCAGGCGGTGATGACCTCGCGGAAAGAGGTGACCAGAAGGTCGATGTCGGACTCGGAGGCGACGATCGGGGGAGCCAGCCGGACGGTCTGGCCGTGGGCCTCCTTGGCCAGGATCCCCTGCTCGAGCAGCGCCTCGGTGAACTCGCGGCCGGTCATCTTGTCGGTCGCGATGTCGATGCCGGCCCACAAGCCACGGGCGCGGACCGCGTCGATGCCGTGCCCGACCAGACCGGCCAGGCCGTCGTACAGCTGCTCGCCGAGCTTCGCCGCCCGCTCCTGGAAGTCACCGGTCTGCAGCATCGCGACGACCTCGCGCCCGATCGCGGCCGCCAGCGGGTTGCCGCCGAACGTCGAGCCGTGGGTGCCGGGGGTGATCACGCCGAGGACGTCGCGGTTCGCGGCGACCGCGGACACCGGGTAGAGACCGCCACCGAGCGCCTTGCCGAGGATGTACACGTCGGGCACGACGTCCTCGTGGTCGCACGCGAACGTCCGCCCGGTGCGCGCCAGGCCCGACTGGATCTCGTCGGCGACCATCAGGACGTTCTGGTCGCGGCACAGCGTCCGCACGTCCTGCAGGAAGCCCTCGCGGGGGATGATCACGCCGGCCTCGCCCTGCACCGGCTCGAGCAGCACGGCCACCGTGGTGTCGTCGATCGCGGCCCGCATCGCCTCGATGTCGCCGTACGGCACGAGCCGGAAGCCCGGGGTGTACGGCGCGTAGCCCATCGTCGCGTCGGGGTCGGTCGAGAAGGAGACGATCGTGGTGGTGCGTCCGTGGAAGTTGCCCTCCATCGCGACGATCGTCGCGCAGCTCTCCGGGACGCCCTTGACCTGGTAGCCCCACTTCCGGCTGAGCTTGATCGCCGTCTCCACCGCCTCGGCGCCGGAGTTCATCGGCAGGATCATCTCCTTGCCGGTCAGGTCGGCCAGCGCCTGCGAGAACGGCCCGAGCTGGTCGTTGTAGAAGGCCCGGCTGGTGAGGGTGAGCGTGCCCAGCTGCTGCCGCGCGACCTCGACCAAGCGCGGGTGGGCATGCCCGAAGTTGAGCGCGGAGTAGCCGGCGAGGCAGTCCAGGTAGCGCCGTCCGTCGACATCGGTCACCCACGCGCCGTCGCCCGAGGCGAGCACCACCGGCAGCGGATGGTAGTTGTGCGCGGCGTAGGTCTCGGTGAGCTCGATGTGACGGGAGGTATCGGTCATGACGTTGCTTTCGGGCCGTGGCGTGGAGCCGTTCGGATCAGTGTGGGGAAGTACCTCCATGGTCCCGCACGACCACCCCGTTCTCCAAATGATTGTCTGACAATTCTGGTTGAGATAGTCCCCGACGAAATGGTCGCCTCCGAACGCAGGAGGCAGCCACTTCGTCGGGGACTATCCGTCCTGGGTAGGTTCCGAACCATGACTGACGATCTGCTCGCGCGGGTGCGCGACGTGCTTCCGGGCGTACGACGCGACCTCGAGGCCCTGGTCCGAATCGAGTCGGTGAGCGCCGACCCCGAGCGCGCCGGGGAGGTGCAGCGCAGCGCCGAGGCGGTGCGCGATCTGTGCGCCGCCGAGGGCTTCGACGCCCGGATCACCAGTGCCGACGGGGGTCGCCCGGCCGTGATCGCCCACAAGCGGAGCGGCCGTGACGGAGCGAAGACCGTCCTGCTCTACGCCCACCACGACGTGCAGCCGGAGAACGATCACGCCGACTGGGAGTCCCCGCCGTTCGAGCCGACGGAGCGCGACTCTCCCAGCGGCAGACGACTGTTCGCCCGCGGGGCCGCCGACGACAAGGCCGGCATCGCCGCCCATCTGGGTGCGCTCCGTGTCCACGGCGACGACCTGCCGGTGAACGTCGTGATGTTCGTCGAGGGCGAGGAGGAGGTCGGTTCGCCCAGCCTCCCGGCATTCCTGCGAGAGCACCTCGACGACCTCCGATCCGACGTGATCGTGATCGCCGACAGCGGGAACTGGGACATCGGAGTCCCCGCCCTCACCACCAGCCTGCGCGGTCTGGTCCGGCTCGACGTCGAGGTCCGCACCCTCACCCACGCCGTGCACTCCGGCATGTGGGGCGGGCTGGTCCCCGACTCGCTGATGACGCTCGCCCGGCTGATCGCGACCTGCCACGACGACGAGGGCAACGTCGCCGTCGAGGGCCTGTACGCCGGCCCTGCGGCGTCGGTCGAGTACCCCGAGGAGAGGCTCCGTACCGAGTCCGGGGCCTTGCCGGACGTCCAGTGGATCGGCACCGGCTCCACCGTCGAGCGCCTCTGGACCCGCCCCTCGCTGTCGGTGATCGGCCTGACCGCGCCGAAGGCCGAAGGGTCCAGCAACACCCTGGTGCCGGCGGCCACGGCCCGGCTCAGCCTGCGGATAGCGCCCGGCGACTCGGTCGCCAACGCCCGCGACGCCCTCACCCGGCACCTCGAGAAGCACGTCCCCTGGGGTGCCGAGCTGACGATCACACCGGTCGACTCCGGCGAGCCGACCCTGATCGACGCGACCGGCCCGGCCTATGACGCCGCCCGTGCCGCCTTCACCGAGGCCTGGGACGGCACCGAGCCGATCGACATGGGTGTCGGCGGATCGATCCCGTTCATCGCCGAGTTCCTCGACGCGTTCCCCGAGGCCGGCGTCCTGGTCACCGGCGTCGAGGACCCCGACACCCGCGCCCACGGCGCCAACGAGGGCCTGCACCTGGCGGAGTTCGAGCGCGTGATCCACGCCGAGGCTCTGCTGCTCAGCAAGCTCGGCGAGCTGTAGAAGAGACGGTGACCGGTTCATCACGCTGAGTGGCCGAACCGTCGCATGGCCAGGTGAGCTCCGCTGGCCATGCGCGGCTTCACCTACCCAGCGTGATGAACCGTCTCACCGGCGCTCCGCCACGGCAGGAGGTTCATCGGGTCACGGCGTACAGGAAGCACTGCGGGAGCACGGTCCGCACGTGAACGATCGCGACATCGGGCTCGGCCAGCAACCGGTCGAGCACCGGCTCGATGTCCTCGTCGCCGACCAGCGTGTTGTGGTCGTAGTTCATGGTCGCGTCCGCCTGGTACGTCCGCAGCACCCGCGGCCCGCGCCGGAGCTCGTCGGGCAGCCCACGGTCGGCGTACCCCTCACACCGCTCCGCGTGCACGTAGACCGGCCCGACCTCCCGCCACACCGACGCCTCCTCGAACGGCGCGAACGAGACGAGGGCGATCTGCTCCCCGGCCCGCGCGTACCGCAGGCAGCACCGCAGCGGTTCGCCCTCCCCGCTCGCGGCGAACGCCACGAAGCGGTTGCCGAATCCGTCCTCGGCGTTCCGTCGTACGTCGTCCAACCGCGCCGGGTCGATCGGCTGCGCGGTCAGGGTGGTCGTCGTCGAAGCCGTCGTCATGCCTCCACGATGACCGACCGGCGGCCACCGTTCCGGCGGGAATCGGACATCGCGGGCACATCCCGGCAGGCGCCCGTCCGATGCCGCCGCGCCGATGCCGAGCCGCGGTGGGCACTCGCCTAGACTCACCACCGTGACCCCCTCCCAGAGCCGCCGGGGCGGCGACGGTCGGCTCACCGCGGCCCTCGACCCGATGGACCAGGGCCCCCA
Source organism: Nocardioides sp. (assembly GCF_036503465.1). Classification (GTDB taxonomy): domain Bacteria; phylum Actinomycetota; class Actinomycetes; order Propionibacteriales; family Nocardioidaceae; genus Nocardioides. The sequence continues at coordinate 17,664 of NZ_DASXWU010000090.1, read as the reverse complement.
GGACGCGTGCGGCGTGTTCGGGGTCTGGGCGCCGGGCGAGGAGGTCTCCAAGCTCGTCTACTTCGGCCTCTACGCGCTGCAGCACCGTGGCCAGGAGTCGGCGGGCATCGCGGTCAGCAACGGCCGCCAGATCCTGGTCTACAAGGACATGGGGCTGGTCTCGCAGGTCTTCGACGACTCCACGCTCGAGTCGCTCAAGGGCCACCTCGCCATCGGCCACTCGCGCTACTCCACCACCGGCGCCAGCACCTGGCAGAACGCGCAGCCGACGTTCCGGCCGACCGACGACGGCTCGATCGCGCTCGGTCACAACGGCAACCTGATCAACGCCCACGAGCTTCGCGAGATGGTCGCCGCGCTCCCCGGCCCGACCGGTCAGCTCGACCTCCACGGCCGCGGCGTCGAGGAGTCGACCAACGACACCTCACTCGTCACCGCGCTCCTCGCCCACCACCCCGACACCTCGCTCGAGCAGCGCGCGCTCGAGGTGCTGCCCGCCCTCCGCGGCGCGTTCTCCTTCGTCTGGATGAACGAGCACACCCTGTACGCCGCCCGCGACCCGCAGGGCATCCGGCCGCTCGTCCTCGGCCGGCTCGACCGCGGCTGGGTCGTCGCCAGCGAGGACTCCGCGCTCGCCACCGTCGGCGCCAGCGTGGTCCGCGAGGTCGAGCCCGGCGAGCTGATCGTGATCGACGAGAACGGCCTCCGCTCCCACCGGTACGCCGACCCCGCGCCCAAGGGCTGCGTCTTCGAGTACGTCTACCTGGCCCGGCCCGACGCCACGATCAGCGGCCGCAGCGTCCACCAGGCCCGCGTGGAGATGGGCCGCCAGCTCGCCCGCGAGTACCCCGTCGACGCCGACCTCGTGATGCCCGTCCCCGAGTCCGGCACCCCCGCCGCCGCCGGGTACGCCGAGGAGTCCGGCATCCCGTTCGGCCAGGGCTTCGTCAAGAACGCCTACGTCGGCCGCACCTTCATCCAGCCCAGCCAGACCCTCCGCCAGCTCGGCATCCGGCTCAAGCTGAACGCCCTCGAGCACATGGTTCGCGGGCGGCGGCTGGTCGTCGTGGACGACTCGATCGTGCGCGGCAACACCCAGCGCGCCCAGATCCGGATGCTCCGCGAGGCGGGCGCGGCCGAAGTACACGTGCGCATCAGCAGCCCGCCGGTGAAGTGGCCCTGCTTCTACGGCATCGACTTCGCGACCCGGGCCGAGCTGATCGCGAATGGCCTGGACGTCGACGAGATCGCCGCCAGCGTGGGCGCCGACAGCCTCGGCTACATCTCCCTCGAGGGCATGGTCGAGGCCACCGGTCAGGCTCCGTCCGACCTGTGCCTGGCCTGCTTCACCGGCGAGTACCCGATCCCCCTCCCCGACGAGAGCCTGCTCGGCAAGCACCTGCTGGAGGTCAGCCTCAGCTCGCCCGCCGGCCGCGCCCTGCCGGTCCTCAACAACCCCTGAGCCGGGAGACCCCGTGACCGAGCCCCGTGACCGGCCGACGTCCGCACCGTCCTCCGGGGCGTACGCCGCGGCCGGCGTCGACATCGAGGCGGCGGACAAGGCCGTCGACCTGATGAAGAGCTGGGTTGCCAAGACCGACCGCTCCGAGGTGATCGGCACGCTCGGCGGTTTCGCCGGTCTCTTCGACGCCTCCGCCCTGGCTCGCTACCGGCAGCCCATTCTGGCGACCTCCACCGACGGCGCCGGCACCAAGGTCGCCATCGCCCAGGCCATGGGCATCCACGACACCATCGGCTTCGACCTCGTCGGGATGGTGGTGGACGACCTGGTCGTCTGCGGCGCCGAGCCCCTCTTCATGACCGACTACATCGCCTGCGGCCGCGTCCTCCCCGAGCGGATCGCCGCGATCGTCAAGGGCATCGCCGAGGCGTGCGTGGAGGCCGGCTGCGCCCTCGTCGGCGGCGAGACCGCCGAGCACCCCGGCCTGATGGAGCCCGATGCGTACGACGTGGCCGGTGCCGCCACCGGCGTCGTCGAGGCCGCGAACCTCCTCGGCCCCGGTCGGGTCCGGCCCGGCGACGTCGTGGTCGCGATGGCCTCGAGCGGCCTGCACTCCAACGGCTACTCCCTGGTCCGCCACGTGCTCCTCGAGAAGGCCGGCTGGGCCCTCGACCGCGACGTACCCGAGCTCGGGCGCACCCTCGGCGAGGAGCTGCTCGAGCCCACCCGCATCTACGCCAAGGCCTGCCTCGCCCTCGCCGACGCGACCGGCGTCCACGCGATGGCCCACGTGACCGGAGGCGGGCTCTCCGCCAACCTGGCCCGCGTCGTCCCCGACGAGGTCTCGGTGACCATCGACCGCAGCACCTGGACCCCCGCGCCCGTCTTCGACGTCGTACGACGTGCCGGCGGTCTGTCCCAGGACGACCTCGAGGCCACCCTGAACTGCGGCGTCGGCATGGTCGCCTTGGTCCCGGCCGACGACGTCGACCGGGCGATCGGGACGCTTGCGGCGTTCCGGGTCCCGGCGTGGGCCGCGGGTGAGGTGAGCCTCGACCACCGCGACGGCGGCCGGGTGGTCATGTGCGGGGGGCACCCGGGCTGGTAGGCCCGGGGGCCGACCGGCACGAAAGTCCGCGTGTTTCGGGAGTGGGTGTGCGGGAACACCCACCCATTGGGTAGCGTTGGCACCACGACAGAGACCGAACAGACCGGTGTGCCTCGGTGAGTTCTCCCGCGGCCCCGGCCCAGCGTGCGAGGGGGTCGACCCTATGGGGCGCGGCCGAGCGAAGGCCAAGCAGACGAAGGTCGCCCGCGACCTGAAGTACCGCACTCACGAGACGGACTTCGGGGCGCTGGCACGCGAGCTGCACGGCGACAGTGACACCGAGACGGACGGCGACACCGACAGCGACGTCGAGGGCGACGCGTCCGGGGGCCCGTACGACGACTGGTCGGACTACGCCGAGCAGTCCCGCGACTGACCTAGGGCCGGTCCACCCCTGACCTCCCGGTCAGGTTTCACCGCGGTCCCGCGGCTCAGCCGGGCAGGTAGACGCCCCGCAGCCGACCGACGTCGCGCATCCGCCGCTCGGCGAGCCGGTCGGCGGCCTCGGCGGGCGTGACGGAGTCGGCCTTGGCCAGGGCAAAGACCGCCTGCGTGGTCTCGAAGATCCGGCTCGCGCGCTGCTCGGCCCGCTCGAAGCTGAAGCCCTCCAGCTCGTCGGCGACCTGGATGACTCCGCCGGAGTTCACGCAGAAGTCCGGCGCGTAGAGGATGCCGCGGTCGGCCAGTGCCTTCTCGATGCCGGGGTGCTCGAGCTGGTTGTTCGCAGCGCCGCAGACGATCGAGGCGGTGAGCGCGTCGACGACAGCGTCGGTCAGCGCGCCACCCATCGCGCACGGTGCGTAGACGTCGATCTCGGAGCGCACCAGCGCGTCGCTGTCGGCGACCGGGGTCGCGCCGTACTCCTTGACCATCGCCTCCACGGCGACCGGGTTGACGTCGGTGACCACGACCCGCGCGCCATCGTCGACCAGGTGCTTGACCAGGTGGTGCCCGACCTTGCCGACGCCGGCGATGCCAACGGTGCGGCCGGACAGCGTCGGCGTGCCCCAGACGGCCTCGGCGCTCGCGCGCATGCCCTGGAACGTGCCGTACGCCGTGAGGACCGACGAGTCGCCGGCGCCACCGTGGGCGACGGTCCGGCCGGTGACGTAGCCGCACTCACGCGCCACGACGTCCATGTCGACGGAGAAGGTGCCGACGTCGCAGGCGGTGATGTAGCGGCCGTTCAGCGACTGCACGAAGTGGCCGTACGCCCGCAGCAGCGTCTCGTTCTTGTCCTTGGCCGGGTCGCCGATGATCACGGCCTTGCCGCCGCCGAGGTCGAGGCCGGCCAGCGCGTTCTTGTAGGACATGCCGCGGGAGAGGTTCAGGACGTCGCGGACCGCGTCCGCGGTCGATGCGTAGGGGTAGAAGCGCGTGCCGCCGAGGGCCGGTCCGAGGGCCGTGGAGTGGATGGCGATGATCGCCTTGAGGCCGCTCGCGGCGTCGTTGCAGAACACGACCTGCTCGTGCTCGGCGCCCAGCTCGAAGACGTCGACACCGTCGACGGAGCGGGCGGGGGCGGGCATCGATCCCGGTACGGAGGGGTCGGCAGACATCGATTGGCCCTTTCGATCGCGCCACGCGGGTGGGTGGCGTACGGCGGGTCACGAGGGGTGGTGTGACCCACCTCGCACGATAGTGCGCGGAACGCGCCGTCCGGGAATCGGGTACGGCGCGTTCGCGGCGGCGTCGGGTGCGGTCAGCGGAGAGCGGCGACGTAGCGGGAGGCACGGCGTACGTCGTTCATCCGGCTCTCCCAGGTGACGCCCACGACGAGCAGGAGCGCACCTGCGATCCCGATGGAGATCCAGGTCGGGACCTGAGCGGCGTACGGCGCGAGCTCGCGGAGGACGAGCACCGTCCCGACCGCAGCACCCACCACGACCGGTGCGCTCCACCGCAGCAGCGGGCCGGCGACGGCCAGCACCACGCAGGCCGCGCCGAGGAGCAGAGCGCGGAGGGAGTAGGGGTCGTCGAGCATAGCCAGCAGCGACGGCACTGTCGCCAGGGCCAGACCGGGCGCCAGGACCGTGAGCGTGGCGGACTCGTCGTCCTGGCGGAGCCGCCGCGCGCCCACCACGACCAGGGCGAGGGCGGACGGGAGGGTGTAGGCCTCGGGAACGTGCACGCCGAGGTCGACGAGGCGCACCCAGGTCGCGGCGGCCAGCAGCAGCCCACCTGGCCACGCAAGCGGGCGACGGGCCGGGTGGATGATCGACGACGCGGTCACCAGGGCACCGGCGACGGTGAGGTGCACCGCCAGCGAGACGGCCAGGTCGTCCGCGAGCAGGACCGAGGCGGCCGAGACCAGCGTGCCCGCGACCGCCGACGACGCCTCGAGCTCGAGCCGCGGCCTCCAGATCGCCAGGCCTCCCAGCACCACGAGCACGGGGATCGCGCGGAACTGCTCGTCGACCCCGACGACGTTGCCGCCGGCCCAGACCAGCCCGGCGAACGCGAGCGGGAAGCAGAGGGACGCACATGCCCCGGTCGTGTCCGTGCGGCCCATCAGGAAGGCGGCCATGGGGCAGGCGACGACGAGGACGCCGGTGACCATCACGTCGCTGGGCAGGGCGAGCATCGCGGAGGCCGCGGTGAGCGCCAGCACGACCACGCGGAGGTCGTCGGCCGCGGAGGGGGTCAGCCGCTCGGCGACCACGAGGAGCCCGGCGGCCGCCGCGATCAGAGCGCCGACCACCAGGGCGAGCGGCACGTCGTACAGGGGCAGGGTGAGGACTCCGCCGACCGCGACGGCGGTCGCCAGCGAGGCGGTCCAGGTCGACCGCCGCACCGGCTCGACGAGCCTGGCGGCGGCACAGCCCGCGGCAGCGGTCGTCAGCAGTGCGGGGACCAGCAGGAGCGGCGACAGCTCGGTGGCCGTGGGGGCGACGTGCACGTCGAACGACCGGCTGAACGGCTCCCCGATGGTGCCCACTGCCTGCACGGTCCCGGCGACCAGCCGGAGGGCGGCGACGACGGGCACGACCAGGGTGCCGGCGAGCGGGAGCAGCGCGGCGGGACGCAGCCGGTCGGACGAAACCAGCAGGAGCACGACCCAGATCGCGGCTGCTGCGAGCAGGGCGGACGCGAAGGGCGTCTGTCCGTTGTCGACGACGGGGAGCAGGACGCCGTACGTCCCGACCAGGCCGGCGACGGCGTAGCCCCCGAGCTCGACGCGCCGCACGCCCGTGACCGGCCCGACCGCTGCAGCCACCACGGTGGCGGCGAGGATCGGCCAGCAGGCGAGGTCGCCGAAGTAGTGGGTGGCGGTGACGGGGTCGCCGGTCTGGTTGAGGCCCCCGACCACGACCCCCAGCCAGCCGAGGACGGCGGTCGCGATCGCGGTGCTCCGGAGCGGGGTGCTGGGAAGCAGCGTGCCCACGCGGCCGAGACCCAGCAGCACGACCACGGTCACGAGCATCTGCACCGGAGCGTCGGTGTTCCACTGTGCGCCCACGCCCGCGACGAGGACCGAGACGGGCGCGACCAGCGCCGGCGCCACGAGGGGACGCCGCGCGGTGGCGACCAGGAGGAGCAGTGCGCCGGTCGCGACCACCGCACCGCCGAGCAGCGTCAGCCCCGCATCGTCGACGTCGATCCAGCCGGCGTGCCGGACGCCGACGACGTCGAGCGCGATCAGGCCCAGGCCGACGACCGCAAGGGCCTCGGCTGCCATCCGGAGCCCGCGTCGGTGCAGCGCGACGGTCAGCCCGAGGGCAGCGCCGGTGAGCGCGACCAGGACCGAGGTCCGGCCACCGACGCCGAGCCAGCTCCACGCGACCGCCAGGAAGATGACCGCGGCCACCAGCAGACAGAGGGCACCGAGCGAGAGCAGGATCTTGGGGACGGACGCAGCGCGGAGACGCGGGGGCAGTCCGCCACCCGTCGAGCGGTACGTCGCGGGGTAGGGCTCGGCTCCCGCGAGCAGGGGGCCCCGCGCCGCCGGCGCTCCGACGGTCACGTGTGCCGGTCGCTTCTCCGTGCGGAGGACACCGAGCAGTCGGTCGGCCTCCTGCAGCGCCCGGAAGAGGGCGCCTGCGGTCTCCCCGGTCAGCGGCAGGGAGCACACCCGGCAGGTCTGCGGGTCGCGCGGCAGCAGGGCGTGGCAGTCGGGGCAGCGGTCGGGGTCGGCGTACGTCGTCATGAGGTCAAGTGCCTCATGCGGTGGGTGTCCGTACCCACGGTCTCGGTGCTCAGCAGGACTGAGTATCCGGGCTCAACTCGATGCGGCCGGCGAGGAGTCAGGGGAGTGGCCAGGGGCGGGGTCGAACCGCCGACCTTCCGATTTTCAGTCGGACGCTCGTACCAACTGAGCTACCTGGCCGGGTGCACCCCGCTGGGCGAAGCGCGTGCACACAGTACCGGAGCAGAACGTCCCGATTGAAAACGGGCGACGCCGGAGCCACGCCCCCGGGCTACGGTGTTCCCATGGCCGAGGACGTGGACATCCGTGCGCGCATCAGCGAGCTGGTGAGTACCGAGCGGTCGTTGCGCGAGCAGCTCGCGGCCGGCGAGATCTCGACGGACGAGGAGCACGAACGGCTCCGGCACGTCGAGACCGAGCTCGACCAGTGTTGGGACCTGCTGCGTCAGCGGCAGGCACTGCGCGACTCCGGAGGCGATCCCGACCGTGCGTCCGCCCGCTCCGAGAGCACGGTGGAGGGCTACCTGGGCTGAGGGGCGCGAATCGTGGGCGGCCGCGAGGTCGCCGTATGCTGAGCGCGCCCGGATCGCTTCGGGTCACCACCGGCCCCCATCGTCTAGTGGCCTAGGACGTCGCCCTTTCACGGCGGTAGCACGGGTTCGAATCCCGTTGGGGGTGCACGGTCGAATTGCCGTCCTGACCAGCCGAAACGCGTTTCCGGACCTCGGCGCTGTCGCGTCGCGAACCAGGCCTGGGCAACACTGGGGCAACACTGGGCAACATCTTGAGGTGCGCGCGACGTTCTTGAGCGGCCGTTCTGGCGGCGTCCATGGCGCTTCCCACCTCGTCGAGCCGGTCCTCGAAGAGGTGCCCGTAGGTGTCCAGCGTCATCGTCGCCGAGGCATGTCCGAGCATCTGTTGGATCACCTTGACGTCGGCGCCCGAGGCGATGGCGAGACTCGCCGCGGTGTGGCGCAACTGGTGGGGGTGCATCCCGGGTACGCCGATCGCCTGTGCTGCCCGGTCGAACGCCCTTCTGAAGCTCGTGACGCGAAGGGGCGCCCCACTTCGAATCCCTGGGAACACCAGGTCGTCGGGTGCCCTGCCTGACACGAACGAGCGGAGCTCCACGGTGAGGAACCCGGGCAGCGGGACCTCGCGACGCTGATGCGTCTTGGGTGTGCCCCAGACCAGCCCCTGACCCTGCACGGGCGTGACCGAGGCGACGATCGCAGCCCGATGTCTGTTCAGGTCCAGTCGGTTCACTCGCAACGCGGCCATCTCACCGAAGCGCACGCCCGTATAGGCCAAGAACAGGACGACGAGTCGATTGGTCTCGTTCTCGCGGCTGTCGTAGCTGGCGTGCTTGTCCGGCGTCTCCGGATATCCGCACGCCTGCGCCAGGTCGTCGACCTGCTCATGTGTGAGGTACCGGTGCTCATGCTTCACAACGCGGGGCAGGTTGACGCCGGTAGCAACGTTGCGTGCCAAACGCCCGTCCTTGACAGCCATGTCCAGAACCAGGCTGAGCACCCGATGGATCTTGGCCACGCTGGCCGGCGCCTGGGTTGCGGCGAGTGTTGTGACCCATGTTTGTACGTCTGCGTGTGAAACGGATCCGAGCCTGACTCGGCCCCACTTCGGTTCGATGTGCTTGCTGATGATGCCGTCGTACCTCTGGAAGGTCGAGGGCTTGAGGTGAGCCTGGCCGGCGAGCCACCTCTCTGCCCAGACACCGACGGTCACCTTCGCCAGCTGCGGGTCGACGTACGTGCCCGTGAGCTTGGCGCTCTCGACTGTCGCCAGGAACCGCTCGGCGTCGGCCTTCCGGGCAAACGACTTGTTGCGCTGCGAGCCGTCAGGCGTCCGATAGTGGGCTCGCCAAACCTGTTGGCCGTTGCGGACGCGCTTCTCGATGCTCGGCATGCTTCATCCTCTCTCTGAATGCGGTCGTCGCGGACGGTCAGTCGTCGCGCTGGGGACGGTTGGTCTGTTCCGTGAGCCAGAGGATCAGGTCGGCCTTCCAGTAGCGGACGTGGCGGCCGAGTTTGAAGCTGCGGGGTCCGGTGCCGAGGTGGCGCCAGTAGCGGAGGGTGCCTTCGGGGATGCGGAGGTAGGTGCAGGCTTCTTGGAGGGTGAGCATCTTGTCGCCGAGGTTCGTCGAGGGGCGGTAGGTGGTGTCGGGGTCGACCTGGTGTGCGGTCATGGTGGTGCTCCCTTGCTGTCGGTGAGGTCAAGCGGTTCTCGACCTCACCCGGTAGGTGTGCAGGCACTCCCAATCGATGATCGGCGATACTCTGTGTGGGTGTACCCGCCGACGGTGATCGAGGTCGCGCGCAAGAGGTTCGGTGCGTCGCAGGCCCAGCTGGCGTTGTGGGCGCGCACCCAGCAGTCGTCAATCTCGGAGTACGAGTCGCGCCGCAAGTCCCCGACCCTGGAGGTGACCGAGCGGATCTTGGCGGTCCTCGACTTCGAGCTGGCCCTCAGGCCGGTGGTGCTGTTCGAGACCCGTGAGCATCCCGAGATCGGCGAGTATGTGGTGCCGGAGCGGTTGTGGTCGGTGCCGATGCCGGAGTGCTTCGGCCAGATCCAGGTGCTGGGGGCGCTGCTGAACCAGTCCCGGCCCCAGGTGTGGGATCTGTCGGTGGAGGCCGAACGGATCGGCTTCTACGGGTGGGTGATCGGTCGTGGTGTCCCCCAGCTGATGCTGGAGTCGGTCGACGGGGTCTTGTTGATGCAGGTCTGGGACCGCCTGGACCTCCCGACGGTGATCCGGGAGGCGTGGCAGCCGGTCCTCGACGCGGCCACCGCACCCCAGGACACCGCACCGCGCGACCCGGGCGGGTTCAGTGCCTGGCTCGCAGGCGAGGCCGGGATCGAGTGGCGGCCGGTGCGCCCACGCAAGCCACGCCAGCCGCGCGAGTGAGCCGCTGGCGGGTCTCACAGGCTGGTCCCGGCCGGGGCCGGGACCGTTCGCGGCGGTTCCCCGACTGGTTCCTGGGCCGGTCGGCGCCGCTGCTGGGGGCCGTACCGGTCGACGGCTTCGATCGCCTGCCGTCTGGCGTGGGCTGGGCCGAGGTCGGCGCGGTCGCGGGCGAAGGTCTCGACCCACTGCCGGCGGGCGTCCTCGACCGTGTCGGCGACCAGGTGCGCGGTGTTGGCGTCTCGGCCGCGGGTCATCGCGACGTACGCCGCAGCGGCGCCGGTGGTCTCGCTGATGGCGACGTGGGCTCGGTCGACGGTCTCGCCCTGTGCCCCGTGGACGGTGGTGGCGTAAGCGAGCTCGACGAACCGCCGCGTGTAGTCCGCCAGTACCTCACGATCGCGTCCGCGGCCGTGCAGGATCAGGCTGCCGTCGTCACCGAGGCCGGTGACGGTCCAGGTCTGCCGGTTGGCGACGCCGAGGGCGGGGTCGTTGCGGCGGGTGGCGACGCGGTCCCCAAGGCCGATCCGTTGTCCGCGAGCGGTCACCATCGAATCCGCTGGGTCGCCCGTGGTGGGCACGGGTCGGCGCTGGTCGCGGATCGCGGCGTTCAGGTGGGCTACCTGCTCGCGGGTGTCGGCGACGACGAGGTCGCCGGCGGCTCCGGCCTCGGCGAGCGCGGCGGTGCGCTCGCTCTCGCTTGCGTAGACAATCACCTGCCCGCGGCGCTGCAGGGCGTCGAAGACAGCGGCGGGGTTCTCACTGGTGCGCATGCGCAGGGTGAGTGTGGCGTAGTTGGGGTCGGTGAACCGGTGCACCGTCTCCAGGCTCACCACGGCGGTCGGGTGGGCCCAGGCGAGCGCGTGGTCGAGGAGTCCGCCGCGGCCGACGGCGGGGAGCTGGTGTCGGTCTCCGACCAGGGCGACCCGCGCCCCGGTCTCGTCGGCGATGGTGAGGAGGGCGCGGGCGGTGTCCTGGTCCAGCATGCCGGCCTCATCGACCAGCAGCAGGTCCCCGGGTCGGAGTTGAGCCGCCGCCCCTGGCTCGCTGTAGGGTTTCCTGGCCCAGTGGCCGTCGGTGTCCCAGCACCAGCCGTGCTGGTGGATCAGCCAGGCCGCGGAGTGCCCGTCCGCGCCGGTCTCGGCGGCGGCGACCTCGGCCGCCTTCAACGTCGGTGTCACCACCACGAGACGGTGCCCCCGCTGGGTCAGCAGGTCGTGGGTCGCCCGCAGTGCGCTGGTCTTTCCCGCGCCGGCCGCACCTTCCACGACGACCAGTGGGCCGTCACCGGCCAGGGCGCCGACGACGGCCGCCCGGGCGGGGTCGACCCGCACCGACCCTCGTCCCTGCAGCCGGACCCGCCGGGCGGGGTTCTCGGAGCGGCGGGCGAGGCGACGCACGAGGCCGTCCTCGACCGCCAGAACGTGCCGGGACGTCAGCGACCGGACGTGCTCTGGCACGTCGGGCACGCCGGGTACGTCGGGTGCGGTGAGCAGCCGAACGCAACGTGCGGCGGCGCGGGAGGTGATGTCCTCTGCAAGCTCGATCCGGGCCGCGGGCTCGGCGACCAGGTTGGTCTGGGCCAGCAGGACCTCGACCTTGCCGCGGATGTCGGCGGTGTTCCACGCCGACCGGGTCGCCCCGACCTGCGAGATCACCCAGTCCGCTGCGCCGTCGCGGTTGATCCAGCCCGCCTGCGTCGCTCCCAGAACTGCCGGGGCGGCGGGGGCGACAGGATCGCGGTAGCCCAGGCCGCGGAGCTCGTAGTTCCACCGTGCGACCAAGTCAGCGCCGTCGGTGGGGACGACCTTGTCCGGTCGCGCCTCCGCCCACGCCCGCCGATCCCACGCCTCGCGCCGCCGAGGGCCCGGCTCCTGCCCGGGATGCTCACGCCGCCACTCGGCCTCGTACCGGTCGATGTTGCGACCGATCTGAGTCGTCCGGGCGCTGAACGCTCCCACGTACGGCGCGAGCTGCTCGATCTCTCCGGTCTCCGCGTCCAGGGTGAGACCGTGGGCGGCGAGGACAGCCCGGAACTCGGGGTTCGTGGCGACCGCGGCGTGGCCGATCCCGTTGATCGCCTCGATCATGTCCCGCACCCCCACCGAGTGCAGACCCCGCCAGGCGCCGGCCGCGAACACGCGGGCGTTGACCTGGAGGTGCAGATGCCGATGCGGATCGCCGGCCCGCGAGGTGTAGTGCCGGATCACCGCAGCCTCGATCCGCTCCACCGGCACCTGCACCTGCCGGCCGCGCGGCCCGACCCGGGTCGTCGCGTGCTGGGCGAGCCAGCCCACGATCTCCGCGGCGGCCCGGTCCTGGGCCGCGTCCAGTGCGGCCGAGACCTCCGGGTGCAGGGCAGCAGCCAGGGACCAGGTCTTCGGCCCGTTCACGGTGACCTCGACGAACCGCAACCCCCTAGCGTCCTCACGGACTCGCCCCTTCTTCCGGCCGGCCTCGACATCGATCCCGGCGACCCACTGCTCATAGGTGTCGCCGTCCAGGGCCCCGGCTCTGGTGACGCCGTCGGGGGTCGCAGTGAGAAGCTCGGCGACGCCGGTGCCTTCGCCGAGGTAGTAGTCATCGGCCCTGGAGCGATCGCGTTCGACATAGGCGCGGGCAGCCTTCGCTGCGCCGCGGTAGAACTTCACCCCGCCATGCACGCTGACCACCCCGGAACTCGGTCTCAATGGCGTCCGTCGACAACCAACGGACCCCTAGAAATGCGTCGTGGGCCGCCCCAGCAAGGGCGACCCATCTACGAACCTTCGTAGCATGCGTGCCGCTTGAGAAGAAGGGGTGAGTGGGCCAGATCAGGGAGGAGATTGGGCAAGATTTTGGGAGTCGTGAAGAGTCAACGGTGTCAGGTGAGTCGGGGTGGAAGACGGGTGTGGAGGGGGTGAGAGGGCCGAGGGCTGATTCCTGGGCTGACTCTTGGATTGGATATGGGGAGATCACCGAAGGCTCGCGGGCTGCCCGACCGTCGGGCCCGAGCAGTCAGCTAGCCGTCCAGTTCCCAGCCGACGAGGACGGCCTCAAGACTGATCCGGGCCATCGAGGTCGGATCCTCCACCGGGCCGGCCACCGGATCCAGGCGCACCGAGCCGACCACCACCACACGGTCGCCGACCAGCAGGTCGGCCAACCCGCCGCGCCAACCCGACACGCCGGCAGGTGACCTCATACTCCACCCCACAGTCGAGGGTGAGCCAATCTGCCCACGGACCGCCGGCGTGCGGACCGCGGGCTTGGTCGGCGCCGGAGGGGTCGGCAACTCCTGACGCGGCACCGCAGTCACGCACCACCAGCACGGTCGCCGTCCCCGCGTCCGTGGTCACCGTCGCCGGCTCGGCGACCACCTCACCCCGAGCAACCGCGTACATACCCACCGGACCCCTCCTCTGCTGTCTATAATTAGATACAGGGTAGCCCTCCGGTGGCTCACCCCAGCCACGAAGCTCGCCGGGCTCACCGCCCCGGGGCTGATCCTGCGAGCGCCGGGTGCCCTAGGGTCGAGTTATGGGCCGCAGGGTCGACGTCGACGACCTCGTCGACGCGCACGACGTCGCCGAGCTCCTCGGACTCGCCCACGCCACCTCCGTCCACCTCTACCAACGCCGCTACCCCCAAATGCCCCGCCCCCTCCTCGACCGCGGCGGACGCCGAGCCAGACTCTGGCTCCGCACCGAAATCACCGCCTGGCAAGAATCCCGAACCGGCGACCCGGCTCGGTAGGCAGACCACTGGGGCGCCCACCAAAGCGGTGTCACAGCCGCTTCGCCAGACGGTGGACCGCCGCCGCTGGATCGCCCTCTCCCGGCTCGCGAAGGACCCCCCGCGCGCCGCCCCGATGCGCAATGGGCACAACCCGGCGTTCGGGTCTGTCAGATCAACGGTGTAAGTGGCGTTCATCTTGTTCGTGGTTCTCGGCGGCCGGCTTGCGGTCGGCGAAGGTGACGGCAGGTGCGTTCCGGGCGGCTTTCATCGCACGGCCCGTGGGGGCGTTCGACGCGCGCTCGAGGCGCAGGGCATCTGGGTGGTCGCCCTCAGCCTTCGTCGAGCACGGCCTGTGCGACGTCAACCAGGCGCTTCTGGCTTGACCGCGCTCGACGGCGGAGGAGCTCGAATGCCTCGTCGGTAGTGATGCCACGAAGGGCTGCGACGGCCCCCTTGGCCTGTTCGACCACGACCCGGCTGGTCAGGGCGCCTTGCAGCTGCTCGGTGAGCTCTTCGGCACGACGAATGGTGCGTTCCTGCATCAACGCGATGGTGGCGACATCGGCCAGTGCCTGCACGACGCGCACGTCGGCTGCGTCGAAGAGGGCGTCCGCTGAGCCGAACAGGTTGAGCGCGCCGATGATGTGCTCTCGGAGCCGCATCGGAAATGCGTGGACCGATTGATAGCCGAGCTGGATGGCGCGCGGGGCGAAGGTCGGCCATCGGTCGGCGGCATGAGCCAGGTCCGCGTTGACGACCGGCTCTCCGGTGGTGAAGCAGTCCAGACACGGACCCTCGGAGTTCTGCAGCTGGAAGAGCTCGAGGGTCTCGCCGTTGGAGTTCGAGGCCGCCATGAACCTGAGGCGGCCCATCTGATCGGTCAGCATCAGGCCAGCTGCGTCGGCTCCGCTGATGCCTGCCGCATGGACGGTGAGGTTGTGCAGGAAGTCGATGACGTCGAACTCGTCGACGAGGGTGTCGGCGACCTCCACAAACAGGTCCGATATGCGTTCTGTGGAGATCATGGTTCGGCCCTTCGTTCGGGGTTGTGCGATGTCATGGTGCTCCGTCCGGATCCGGCTCCAGGCGTGTCCGCCCGGCGAGTATGTCGGCCGCGACTGCCGCCAGCTCTTGGTTGGACGCGAAGGCGTGTGCCCGCATGCGGGCCAGGGCTTCGCGGAGACTGACTCCCAGCGCGACCATCACCATGCCCTGCGCCTGGTAGATCTCGTCGCGGTGATCGTCTGGTCCCAGGAGAGGCACGTCGGCGGGAGTGTGGTCCCCGGCCGGGGCGTAGGTGTCCAGGACGATCTCGGTCGCGAGTTCGGTCAGCATCAGACTGGTCGCGATGTCGTGGTCGGTCAGGGTTCGGGCCCCGGGGCAGTGCAGGTGGACGACCCCGAACCGGGCCGCTCCGATGAGCATGGGAAACGCGAAGGTCGCTCGCACGCCCGCGGCGAGCGCCGCAGGCACGTAGCCGGGCCACCGGTCGAAGGCCCTTTCCAGGTCAGGGGTGAGAACCGGCCGCGACCCCAAGAACGCGTCCCTTCCGGGTCCTTCTCCGAGGCTGAACTCGAGTTCGTCGACGCCTCGTGCCCGGTCGCTGGAGGCGGCCATGATCGTCCCGGACTGATCGCCCGTCGCGTGGACGGGGGTCATCAGGCTCACCACCGCGCCCGACATCCGCAGTTCTCTGATCGCCACCTCGCACAATCGGGTGAGCATCGGCGCGCCCACCGTCGCCGGGCCGCCCCGGACCAGTGCCCGCACCCGTGACCGCTCACGCTCACCACCCGGTGTGGTGCCGGAGGACGTGAACTCGGAGATGGCCGCGGCTCCTGCCGGCGAGGTTGTCGTCCGCGATCGAGGGGACCGTGTCCGTGTCGTGCAGGTAGTCCTCGTCTCGAGGACCTCCCCAGGCTAACCGGCTCCGGTCGGCATGGCGACGTATGCAACAGTCCGTGGGCGGCCGGCGCCGGAGGGCGACGTCGTCACAAGGACGGCCTTGGCGTCCGGGGCTGCCGCCACACCGGATCCGGTCAGGAGGCGATCCTGCTGCGAGTCCTGGCGGCGGTGATCGCGGACTTGCCCCGGATCTTGCCTGCCTCGAGGTCGCCCATGGCGTTGGCTACCCGCTCCAGCGGATAGATCTGGTCCAGGGCCGGAGTCAAGGTGCCGTCGGTGATGAGTCCAGCGAGCTCGTCGAGGTCCTCGGAGCGTTCCTTGCACAGCATCGTGGTCAGTCGCTGACTGCTGAGGCGTGTCAGGAGGAGGGCGCGCAGCTGGCGGCCCATGCCGCCGGTGAGTCGACCACCCTCCTCGCCGCCGACGATGACCGCGGTCCCCTCGGGGGTGAGCGCGCGACGAAGCCGCAGCACTCCTGGGTTTCCGCCGAGGTCGAGGATGAGGTCGTAGTGCTGGGTTCCGTCGGCGAAGTCGGTGCGGGTGTAGTCCAGGACGTGGGAAGCGCCCAGCGAGCGCACGAAGTCGGCCTTGGCCAGGCTGCAGACCCCGGTGACCTCGGCGCCGTAGGCGTTCGCCAGCTGGACCGCGTAGCTTCCGACACCGCCGGAGGCGCCGAGCACCAACACGTGCTGGCCCGCCACAAGCCGGCCCACCTCGCCCAGCCCTTGGAGCGCGGTGAGTCCGGAGATCGGCACCACCGCCGCCTCCTCGAACGTCACGTTGGCTGGCTTGTGGGCGAGCTTGTCCTCCCGGGCAGCCGCGTACTCGGCGAAGGTGGCCGCGCCGATGCCGAACACCTCGTCGCCGACCGAGAACTTGGTCACGGCGGCACCGACGTCCAAGACCGTCCCGGATACCTCGCGCCCGAGTCCGCGCTGCCGCGGCCGGAAGATCCCGAAGGCGAGGCGAAGCAGGTAGGGCCGGCCGGTCATCAGATGCCATGCCCCTCGATCGAGCCCGGCGGCTTCCACTCGCAGCAACACCTCGTCTGGTGCGATCCGGGTGCGCAGAATCTGTTCGATTTCGATCACGCTCACCCCGCCGTAGCGGAGCCGGACGACCGCACACATGGTCTCGGCGTCCGCCGACCGCTGGGCATTCGAGATCGGGGGAGCCTGGGTGGATCGCATCACAGAGCCTCTCGCGTCGGCAGGTGATCCCGCCGTACTTTGTACGGCCACTCTACCGTACTAAGTACGAGTCGGCTATGGTCCATGGCGTCATGCCCGTTCCGTCTGATCCGACCGCTCCCCGACCGCGGCTCACCCGCGAGCGGGTTCTCGGGTGCGCCCTCGGCGTCGCGGACGCCGGGGGCATCGCGTCGCTGACCATCCGTTCACTGGCCGCTGAACTCGGGGTCAAGCCGATGTCGGTCTATCACCACGTCGCGAACAAGGAGGCGATCCTCGACGGCATCGTCGACCTTGTGTTCGCCGAGATGGAGTTGGTCCCCCACCACGCCGACGGCTCGTGGCGCGATCAGGTCGTGCTGCGGGCGCGCGCGACCAGGCACGCGCTGCGACGCCATCCGTGGGCCATGGGACTGCTGGAGTCGCGGGGCACGCCGGGACCGGCGACTTTGCGTCACGAGGAGGAGACGATTCGAATCCTGAGGGAGGCCGGGTTCTCCGTCGAGATGACCGCCCACGCCTCCGCGCTCCTGGACAGCTTCGTCTGCGGGTTCGCGGTTCAGGAGGCCGCCCGCCATTTCGGTGTGACCTCGACGATGCCGAACGACGAGCGTGGTGACTCGTCTCCTGTGGATCCGGAGACCTACCCTCACCTCGCCGAGATGGCCGAGAAGCACATGCTCCGCCCGGGCTACGACTTCGGCGAGGAGTTCCAGCTCGGTCTGGACCTCATCCTGGGCGCCCTGAACCGCGCGGCTCACGCCGGTCACCTCCCCCCGAGCTGAACCCCTCGGTGCCCTCATGGGGCTCTCTGGGAGACGGGTCGATCTCACCCTGGTCACCATGCCTTCGCTGCCGCGTGACGCGTGTTGTGCCAGGAGCGATGGGCGGGGTAGGTTGAGGCCTTCAGTCACCTGAACGGTGCTGCCCCGGACCCTGGTAGCGCGTGCCGAATGCATAGCTACGCAGTGGTTCACCCTTTCTACTCAACCCGCCGCGGCTCTGCCTCGTCACCTCATGCGTGGGTGCGCCTGGCGGCATGCGGGGGGAGCCGCCAGGCGCATTCGCTTCCTCCTGTCGCGGGACCGCCGTCACCTCGACCTCAGGCTTGAGCCGACGTCGTGGAGGTGCTTGACGGCGGCCGCGTAGGAAGCGATAGCCGAACATTGCGCGTAGGGGATTCCCCGCTGGGCGCAGAAGCTCTCGACCACG
>NZ_DASXWU010000089.1:0-99400 GCF_036503465.1 Nocardioides sp. | reverse complement strand
ACGCGTGCAGGATCTCGACGGTGTCGTCGTCCGAGTCGTCGTCCCGGACGACCAGCTCGTCGGGCAGCCGCGTCTGCGCGGCCAGGCTGGCGAGCATCTCGGGTAGGAAAGGGGCCCCGTTGTACGTCGCCATCGCCACCGAGATCAACGGTCGCCCCGTGAGCACGGACCGCAGCGACGCCATGTCTCGAGCCTAGTCACCTGGTCGGCTCGTCGAACGATCAGTCGGGGATGCGGTTGCCCTGCTCGTCCCAGTGGGCCGCGACCTTCTTGCTCGGCTGCACCCTTGGCGGCTCGCCGGGCATCTTGGGGTAGTCGGGCGGGTAGTTCAGCTCGACCGAGCCCTGCTCCTCGAACAACCGCAGCAGCGGCTCCAGCGAGTAGTGCTCGTCGTCGATGCTCTGCCACGGGTCGCCGTCGGACAGGCGGTCGGGCACCGTGAAGAGGTTGTAGTCCCGCGGGTCGGTGACGTCCTTCAGCTCGTCCCAGGTCATCGGGGTCGACACGGGGGCGCCCGGGACCGGCCGCAAGGAGTACGCCGAGGCGATCGTGCGGTCGCGGTTGTTCTGGTTGAAGTCGACGAAGATGCGCTCGCCGCGCTCCTCCTTCCACCACGCGGTGGTGACTCCGTCATCGCGCTTCTCGAGCTCGCGGCCGAAGCCGATCGCGGCGTGGCGGACGTCGACGAACTCCCACCGCGGCTCGATCCGCACGTAGACGTGGACGCCGCGGTTGCCGCTGGTCTTGGGATACCCCTTCAGGCCGAGCTCCTCGAGCAGCTCCTTCGCGACCAGCGCCACCCGCACGGCGTCCGCGAACGTCGTACCGGGCTGAGGGTCGAGGTCGATGCGGAGCTCGTCGGGGCGGTCGACGTCGGCGCGGCGTACCGGCCAGGGGTGGAAGGTGAGGGTACCCATGTGCGCGCACCAGACGGGGACCGCGATCTCGGTCGGGCAGATCTCGTCGGCGGTCCGGCCGGACGGGAACGTGACCTGGATCGACTCGAGGTAGCCGGGAGCGCCCTTGGGGACGCGCTTCTGGTAGAAGGCGTCGGCGTCCTTGTCGGTCGTGCTCGTGGCCAGCCGCATGCCGAGACGCACGCCGGCCGTCCACCGCTCCAGCGCGGTCGGCCGGTCGCGGAGCGCCCGCATCAGACCGTCGTCCACGCGTGCGAAGAACTGCGCCACCATCAGCTTGGTGACCTCGGGCGTGCGGTCGGTCTTCTCGTAGATCACCCGGTCGGGGCTGCTGACCCGCACCGCCCGCTCGCCGTCCGGCCCCGGGACGACGACCTCCGCGGCGGGTGTCTTCGGCATGCGGGCCAGGCTAGCCGCACGCTTCTGCCGGGTCGGCGTTGTCGGCCCGCCCGTTTCCGCCGGGTCGGCGCTCGCGTGGCGTCACCGTTTCGTCAGGTGAGGTCGGTGTCGGGGCTGGTGTCGGCGACTACGGTGGAGGCATGGGCTACCAGGTGGAGAAGAGCGACGAGCAGTGGCGCGAGGAGCTGTCGCCCGAGGAGTACGTCGTGCTGCGCGAGGCCGGCACGGAGCGGCCGTTCGTCGGGGAGTACACCGACACCGACACCAAGGGCGTCTACTCGTGCAAGGCCTGCGGGGCGAAGCTGTTCGAGTCCGACACGAAGTTCCACTCCGGCTGCGGCTGGCCGAGCTTCTACCAGCCGATCACCGACACCGTGGAGTACCTCGAGGACACCTCGCACGGGATGAAGCGGGTCGAGGTGCGCTGCTCCAACTGCGGCTCGCACCTCGGCCACGTCTTCCCCGACGGATACGGCACCCCCACCGGCGACCGGTACTGCATCAACTCCGTCAGCCTCACCCTCGAACCCGCCGACTCCGAGGTGTCACAGCAGTAACACGGGGAGGGGCATCTCCACACTTGTTGCGGCAGATCTCGGCCAACCAGCGCAGAATTCCCCGCTCAGGCGGGGAATTCTGCGGCCCTCACGGCAGGCGGGCCAGCAGGTCGGCGACGGAGGTCCGGGCGCCGGTGTAGAAGGGGATCTCGACGCGCACGTGGCGTCGGGTCTCGGAGCCGCGCAGGTGGCGCATCAGGTCCACGATCCGCGACAGGTCGTCGGCCTCGAAGGCCAGGATCCACTCGTAGTCGCCGAGCGCGAAGCTCGAGACCGTGTTGGCCCGCACGTCGGGGTACTCCCGCGCCATCTGCCCGTGCTCGGAAAGAAGGCGCCGGCGCTCGGCGTCCTCGAGCAGGTACCACTCGTAGGACCGCACGAACGGGTAGACGCACACGTGTCCGCGCGCCTCCTCCTCGGCGAGGAACGACGGGAGGTGGCTCTTGTTGAACTCCGCCGGACGGTGCAGGGCCATCTGCGACCAGACCGGCTCGAGCCTCCGGCCGAACGCGGTGCGCCGCAGCCGGTTGTACGCCGACTGGAGCTGCTCGCTGCTCGCGGCGTGCCACCAGACCATGACGTCCGCGTCCGCCTTGATGCCGGACACGTCGTAGGTCCCCCGCACGACGACGTCGTCGGCCGCGAGCTTCTCGAACAGCTCGGACACCTCGGCCGCCTCGGTGGCCCGGTCCGCGTCGCCGAGCGGCGATGCGAGACGGAAGACGGACCACATCGTGTAGCGGACGACCTCGTTCAGCTCGCGTGTGCGAGCGGCGTTCGTCTGCGGGTTCGATGACTCGGTGGGGCTCGCTGCCATGCCCTCATTCTGCCGCGAGCAGGAAATCGGCCGCCCGCCGGGCCGAGCCGATCACCGCCGGGATCCCGACGCCGTCGTACGCCGCCCCGCACAACGCGAGACCCGGGACATCGTCCACGGCGGCACGGATGCGGGCGACCCGGTCGAGGTGGCCGACGGCGTACTGAGGCAGCGCGCCGCCCCACCGCTGCACGTGCGCGTCCACGGGCCGGATCTCCTGGCCGGTCGCCAGGGCGAGGTCGCCGACCACCCTCGCCACCAGCTCGTCGTCCGGCGCCTGCAACGACGCCTCCTCGCGATGGCGCCCGATCGAGGCGCGCAGGATGCGCAGGTCGGAGGCTGCGCCGACCCACGCCCACTTGGAGAACGAGTACGTCGCTGCCTTGATCCGCCGGCCGTCGACAGCCGGGACCAGGAAACCCGACGAGCCGCCGACGTCCAGGTCGGGCAGGGCGAGGGTCACGATGGCCATGGACGCGTACTCCACGGCGGCGAGCTCCCGCGCCGCGCCGGGCACGACGTCCGCGAGCAGCCGGGCGGAGGGTGCGGCCGGCGCCGCCAGCACAACGCGTCCGGTCTCGACCGTCTCCGCGGTGCGGGTGGAGCCGACGGTCAGCCGGAAGCCGGACGGAGTCCGGGCCAGCTCCCGCACCGGCGTCGACGTCCGCACGTCGAGCCCGGCCGCGAGGAGTCGCGGCAGCAGACCGAGCCCGCCCACGATCCCGGCGAACACCGGCTCGTCCGACGCCGGTGGCACGGTGGCGCCCGCGGCCAGCAACGACCCGTGCTCGCGCAGCAGCGAGACGACCTGCGGGACGGCGGCGCGGGCGGAGAGGTTGGAGGCGTGGCCGGCGTACACCCCGCCGAGCAACGGCTCGGCCAGCCGGTCGACGACCTCGGGACCGAGACGCGACCCGATCAGCTCGGCGACGGAGACGTCCTCCTCGCCGAGCGGCGCGACGCTCTCGTGCGTCGCGCGATCCAGGCCCTCGGCCGAGAGCACCCCCGACGCCGCGAGCCCGGTCAGGTCGAGGGGCACACCGAGCAGCGTGCGCGGCAGCGGCCGCAGCGCGTCGCGTGTCCACAGCTGCGACGACTGCGAGGCGGGATGCACCACGTCGACCCCCAGCTCCGCCGCGAGACCGACCGCCTCGGGGCGGCGCGCGAGCATCGACTCCGCCCCGACGTCCACCTCGACGCCTCCCACCGGCGCCAGCCGGAGCTTGCCGCCGATCTCTGGTGACCCCTCGAGCACGAGCACGGACAGGCCGGCCGCGATCAGGTCGCGTGCGGCGGTCAGGCCGGCGACACCACCACCGACCACCACCACGTCGGGTCCGGGGTCAGCCACGCGGACACTCTCCCATCGCTTCCGGGGACCCCGGGCGCCGCCCGGCCCCTATCCTGTGCCGGTGCCCAGCACGCCGTTCCTCGTGCCTCCGCTGCTGCTCGTCGCGATCCTCGTGCTGAGCGCCGCGGCGAAGCTGCGCGACCACGGCGACACGGCGTCGGTCTTCACCAAGCTGCAGCTCCCGAGGTTCCTGAACACGATCAACGCCCCTCGGCTCCTGCCGTACGGCGAGCTGGTCGTGGCGGCGCTGCTCCTGCTGCTCCCCGGTGGCTGGTACGTCGTGGCGGCCTCGCTCACGCTGGTCCTGTTCGCCCTCTACCTGGTCGTCGTGGTCCGCGCCCTGCACTTCGGGTACCCGGTCCGCTGCGGCTGCTTCGGTCGGCTCGGCCTCGGCTGGATCACCCGGCAGACCGCGGTCCGGAACGCCGTGCTCGTGCTGCTGGCGCTGGTGGCCTGGCTCGACTCGTGGCGGGGCGACGGCGTGGTCGAGCGGCTCCAGGACCTGGGCGACGACGGCTGGTGGCTGGCCGCGGTGCTGGTCACCGTCGTGACCACCGGGTTCGTGGTGCGAGAGAGCAAGCTCCCGGCGCCCCACCAGCCCCAGCGGGTCGACGACGATGACGACCGTTACCTCGCGCGACCGATCCCCTACGGCCTGCTGGACGGTCCCGACGGTCCCGACTCGCTCTGGAAGCTGAGCGACGCCGCGGCGCGACTGCTGGTGTTCTGGGACCCCGCTCGGGACTCGGCGCCGGTGATCGCCGAGCGACTGCCGGTCTGGCAGGAGCAGCTGCACCCGGTGCGTGTGCACCTGGTCTCGCTGAGCGAGTGGTCTCAGGTCCGCACCCTGTGGCCGGAGCTCGCCGACGACCTCCTCGGCGACCCCGACGACGAGACCCGGGTGCGTCTGCAGGTGTTCACGCGGCCCGGCGCGGTGCTCCTCGGCACCGACCGGCTGCTGGCCGGCGGTCCCGCCGAGGGCCTCGAGGACATCGAGGAGCTGGTCGCAGCCGCCGCCGAGGAGCTCCAGGCCGCCGCCGCGACCGGCGAGGCTGCTGCTCAGTAGCCCTGCACGAACTCCGTCAGCCGCTTCAGCTGGTCGGGATCGGTCGCCGGCAGCACGCCGTGGCCGAGGTTGAACACGTGTCCCTTCGCCGCCCGGCCGGCCTCGATGATCTCCGCGGCGCGGGCGGTCATCACCTCGGTCGGCGCGAACACCAGCGTGGGGTCGAGGTTGCCCTGCACGGCGCGGTCGCCGACGACCGGGATCGCGGAGGCGAGCGGCGTACGCCAGTCGACTCCGACCACGTCCGCCCCGGCCTCGGCCATCAGCCCGAGCAGGCTGCCCGTACCGACGCCGAAGTGGATGCGCGGCACGCCCAGGTCGCCGACGGCGGCGAGCACCGCAGCCGAGTGCGGCATCACCGAGCGGCGGTAGTCGTCGGTGGTGAGCGCGCCGGCCCACGAGTCGAACAGCTGCACCGCCGAGGCGCCCGCCTCGACCTGCACCCGGAGGTACGCCGCGGCGATGCCGGCGATCTTGCGCAGCAGCGCGTCCCACACGTCCGGCGCGCCGAACATCATCGCCTTGGTCAGCGCGTGGTCCTTCGAGGGACCGCCCTCGACGAGGTAGGACGCGACCGTGAACGGCGCGCCGGCGAAGCCGATCAGCGGTGTGGGGCCGAGCTCGCCGACGAGCGACCTGATCGCGGCCGACGTGAACGGCACGTGCTCCGGCGTCAGGTCGGGGATCGCCGCGACGTCCTCGAGCGCGCGCACCGGCCGGGCGACGACCGGTCCGACCCCGGGCACGATGTCGAGGTCGACGCCGACGGCTTTGAGCGGCAGCACGATGTCGGCGTAGAAGATCGCCGCGTCCACGCCGTACCGCCGCACCGGCTGCAGCGTGATCTCGGTGACCAGGTCGGGGTTCATGCACGACTCGAGCATCCCGACGCCCTCGCGAACCTTCAGGTACTCCGGCAGCGAGCGGCCCGCCTGGCGCATGTACCAGACCGGCGTGTGGGCGACCGGCTCCCCCCGGATCGCGCGCAGGAAGGCGCTGTCGCGCAGGTCGGCCATGGGCAGATGTTCGCAAACCCGGGCCCGCCCGGACGAATCGATGGACCTAGCCGACCTCGCCCACACCCGAAGGTCACCAACGCGCGGGAAATCCGGCGGGATCGGCGGCATCACTGCTGAGGCTCGTGCGCGCACGCAGACCTCCACCTTCTGCGGCGCCGCGCGCGCACGAGACCCAGTGCCGCCGACCTCGCCCACACCCCAGTCACCAACGCGCGCGGGAAATCCGGCGGGATCGGCGGCATCTCTGCTGAGGCTCGTGCGCGCACGCAGACCTCCACCTTCTGCGGCGCCGCGCGCGCACGAGACTCAGTGCTGCCGATCCCGCCCAAATTGACACGGCGTGTTCGCACCTCGACCACCTGGCCCGGTTTTACTGTGACCACATGGTCGTGGGTAGCGAGGCACGCCCGGGTTCGGGTGCGCCGCCGGACCCTCCGGAGTTCCGGGAGGCGGTGCGCGCCATGGGTGAGGCGCGCCTGCGGCCCGAGGTGCTCGCCGAGCCGATGCCCGCGCCGCAGCGGATCGCGCCGTACGCCGCGGCGCTCAGCGCCGACGTCACCGTCGACGGCCACGACGTCAGCACCGGACGGATCATCCTGCTGCACGACCCCGCCGGGAACGACTCCTGGGACGGCACCTTCCGGTGCGTGGCCTACGCACGCGCCGAGATCGACCTCGAGATGATCACCGACCCGGCGCTCGCCGACGTCGGCTGGTCGTGGCTCACCGAGGCCCTCACCTCGCACGGCGCGTCGTACGCCTCGGCATCGGGAACGGTCACCCGGGTGGCGACCGACAGCTTCGGGGCGATGTCCGAGGACTCCGGCAGCGCGCAGATCGAGATCCGCGCATCCTGGACGCCGCAGCTCGTGGACGATCACCTCGACATCACCGGGCACGTCGAGGCGTGGGGAGAACTACTGTGTACGGCGGCAGGCCTGCCGCCGGTCCCCGAGGGCGTGACCGCCATGCCCAACCGCCGTGGGCCCAGCCGTCGTGGCCGGCGTGGAGCCGGTCACTGACGAGCGACTCATGACACCAGACTCGGACGACGCACCACCCGACCCCACCACCGACGCGACCCCGGACTCTCCGACCACCGCAGATCCGAAGGAGGCCGCGCCGGCGCCGCGCGCACCGCTGCTGGAGCTCCGCGAGGGGCTGCCACCGCTGACCGACACCCAGCCGGCGCTGGTGGAGGCGTGTCATGCCCTGGCCGCCGCCGACGGTCCGGTGGCGATCGACGCCGAGCGCGCCTCCGGCTACCGGTACTCCTCCCGCGCCTACCTCATCCAGCTCCGTCGCGAGGGCGCCGGGACATTCCTGATCGACCCGATCGGCTTCGACACACTTGCGCCGCTGCAGGAGGCGCTGGCGGGCACCGAGTGGATCCTGCATGCCGCCACCCAGGACCTGCCCTGCCTGAGCGAGGTCGGACTGGCCCCCGCGGCCCTGTTCGACACCGAGCTGGCCGGCCGGCTCCTCGGCTACCCCCGCGTCGGGCTGGCCACGTTGGTCGAGACGCTGCTGGGCGAGCGGATGAAGAAGGAGCACTCCGCGGCCGACTGGTCGACCAGGCCGCTGCCGACGCCGTGGCTGGAGTACGCCGCGCTCGACGTCGAGGTGCTGATCGAGCTGCGTGAGGTGCTCACCCGCGAGCTGCGCGAGGCCGGCAAGGACGACTGGGCCCGTCAGGAGTTCGAGGCCCTGCGCGGCTTCACACCCGTCGTCCGTAGCGAGCCGTGGCGGCGTACCTCCGGGTTGCACCGGGTGCGCGGCCGGCGGCTGCTGGCGGCGGTCCGCGAGCTCTGGGAGGTCCGGGACGAGCTGGCGCAGGCCCGCGACGTCTCTCCCGGCCGGATCATCGGTGACAACGCGATCGTGGCGGCCGCCCTCGCCGAGCCGACGACGCGCGCCGAGCTGCTGGCGACCAAGGGCTTCCATGGCCGTGGAGCACAGCGGTACGCCGACCGATGGCTCGCCGCCCTCATGCGTGCCCGCGACCTGCCCGAGGACCAGCTCCCGGTACGCGCGCCACGCACCGACGGTCCCCCGGCCCCGCGGGCCTGGGCCGAGCGCGACCCGGTGGCCGCCGGGCGGCTGGTGCTCGCCCGCGAGGGGATGGCGAAGCTCTCCGAGGAGCACCAGGTGCCCGCGGAGAACCTGCTCTCCCCGGACACCGTCCGGCGCGTGATGTGGGAGCCCGCGGGCAGCGATGAGGCGGCCGTGGCCGGTCAGCTCCGCGCCCTCGGCGCCCGGGAGTGGCAGGTCACCCTGACCGCGGCGATGCTCGCCGGCGCGATCACGGGCGCGAAGCCCGCCGCCACCGAGTGACCGACCCCTCTGGCCCCGGGTTCAGCCGGTCGGGCTGGCGCTCGGACCGAGCCTCGGGCCGAGGATGCGGTACGACGCGCGGTCGATCCGGCGCGCGAGCCGCGGGACATCCCCGGGTGAGCCGTCGAGCAGCTTCTGCAGCAGCGGGTCCACCGCCAGGTCGAGCTCGTCGGATCCGCTGACCGCGGGGGGGTAGACCATGCTCTTGACGCTGAACGTGAAGGCGGCCGAGTGCCGGGGCTGCAGCTCGGGCTGCTGGAACGCGTCGGAGAGGGCGACGGACTGGTTGGCCGGCTGCAGGTAGCCGCCGTAGGACACCAGCGCGAGCGCGCCCGGTGAGCTGGCGTAGACCAGGAAGTCGGCCGCGGTGGCGACATCGCTCGCCGTCCGGGAGAGGCACAACCCGGTCAGGTTGCCGACCGTCGCCGACGTGCTGAGGCTGGGCATCGGCATCACGTCGAAGCGGAGACCGTCGGCGGCCCGTAGATCCGGCACCATCCGCCTCGAGCCCTCGATCATCGCCACCCTGCCGCGCATGAACCACTCCAGGGCCGAGTGCTTCTGGAGCTGCTCCGGGGTCAGCCCGGCGCCCGGTGCGCGCAGGGCGCGCAACGTCTGCGTCAGCGTCTGCACGTTGGTGTCGTCGGAGAGTGCCAGCGAGGTCGGTTGGCCCGCGTTGTCGAAGAGGTTGCCGCCGCCGGAGTAGATGAACGGAGCCACTCCGGCGAGGTCCGCGTCGAGGTGAGCACCGGCCACGCCGGGATCGTGGGTCACGGCCCAGCGGACGGCCGCCGCGAACTGGTCGAGCGACCAGCCCTGACCCGGCTTCGGCGGGTCGTTCCTGATCCGGCCGAGCTTGACCAGCTGCTTGTTGTAGAAGATCACCGCCGGCTGCACGCCGTACGGCAGGCACTCGAGCCGGTTGTCGGAGCCGAACGCCGTGAGGCTGCTGCGCGGGTACTCGTCACCGAAGTCGAACCCCCGGTCGTCGAGCAGCTGGTCCACCGGCTGCACCAGCTGGTGCTGCACCAGGTAGTCCAGGTGGCGCCGGTTGGCCAGGAACACGTCCGGCACCTTCTGGCCGTGCTGGAAGGCGTCGAGCATCGCCGCGTCGTTGGGCCACGACTCGACCTTCACCGTGACAGTGCGCGAGAGGGGCGCGTAGGTCTCGGCCATGGTCCGGTACTGCTCGATCTCGCCGGCCGAGCCGATCACGCCGAAGGTGAGGGTCTCCGGTGGCAGCCGGGGCGGCGCCGAGGACGTCGGGGAGGACGGGGCCGTCGCGGTGCTCGTTGTGCTCGTCGGGCTCGACGGGCTCGTCGATGCGCCGGAGTCCGAGGAGGCCGAGGAGGCGCAGCCGGCGAGGAGTGCGGTGCTCAGCAGGGCCGTGCTCAGGAGGGCGGCGGCCAGGGCCCGGGCGGTGGTCCTCTTTCCACCCCGCCCAGATCTCAGCCGCACGGCCGAAACCCTAACGGCTGCCAGACGAGTGAAGTGCGCCGGACCGGGAGCGCCTCACGGCGCGTGGCCGCTCGAAGCGGCTGATGTTGGGACCCGGGGCTGCCGCGGCCCGGCACACTCCGCCCATTGTAACGAGACGGGGTGATCCGACATTCCGAACTCCACAGCCACACGTGGGAATCCCGGATAGTACGGATCAAACGACCGCCCGGAGCGCCTCCGCGAGCGGCAGCGTGATCCGTACTATCGAGCTCCTGGGCGGCGGGAGGTCATCGCCAAGGGCTACGGCAGGCGGCCGGCGAGCTCGAGGCGGGCGGCGCGGTCGAGCTGGTCGGCGACCGACTGGATGCGGGCGGCGGCGAGGGTGTCGCTGTCGGGGAGCTCGGCACGGCCGGTGGCGACCACGCGGGCGAACGCCGCCGCTCTCAGCAGTACGTCGGCGAAGTCGCCGGCGGCGATACCGCGCAGCACCTGGTCGACCATGTCGCGCAGCTCGTCCGGCCCCGGCGGGTCGGCCACGCCGGAGACGACGCTGTCCACGGCGGCCCGCGCGCGGCCGGCCTCGAACTCCCGCGCCACGCCCAGCGGGTCGGCGTACACCCACGAGCGCAGCAGGTAGAGCCGCCACAGGCAGCCGGCGATCGTGTCCGCGGGACGTCCGGCCCAGGCCTCCGCGATCGTCTCGATCCCCTCGGTGTCGGCGAGGTGGAGGACGCGGTCGGCGATCTCGCCGTCGTCGGAGTCGTGGGCGCCACGCACGAGGAGGTACGCCGCGCGGTCGGCCGCCTCGGCGACGCGCAGCGGGTCGGCCCGACCGGACTCGATGCCCTCGAAGAACCGGTCGCCCGGCGTGAGCGGGCGATGGTACGGGCGTTCGGTCACGGTCCCACGGTAGCGACCGGAGACGCCCCACGAGTCAGGACGCGAGCAGCTTTCGGATGCGTTGGTCGCTGACGGGACCGTCCGTGCCGAGCTGCTGGGCGAACAGTGAGACGCGGTACTCCTCGAGCATCCACCTCACCCGCCGCAGCGTCTCGCCCGGCGGCCGCCCCCGCTGGAGCGCGGCCACCTGGTGGAGGTACGCCTCGTCCAGGGGCCGCACCTGGTCCATCAGCTGCCGGTCGCGGGCGACCTGTTCATCCAGCCGCTCGCGCCGGTGGCGGATCGCCAGCAGGTACGTCGGGAACCGGCGCAGCCGGTCGGCCCCGGCCTCGCCGAGGACTCCCCGGTGCACCAGGCGGGCGAGCTGCTCGCGCATGTCCTGCAGCGCGGGCAGGGTGACCAGCTCGGCGCGGCCGCTGAGGACGCGGTCGGTGTCGCGCCAGTCGGCGAGGACGCGGAGCACGTCGAGCACCACGTGGTCGGAGCGCTCGGCCAGCGCGTCGCGGCCGGCCGCGACCAGCGTGGCGTACGCCTCGGGAGTACGGGCGGGTGGGTGCGCGTCGACGACGTCGGTCAGGATCGCGGCGCGCACGTCGTCGAGCAGGTCGCTCACGGAGGGGTACGGCGAGCCGGCCAGGCCGAGGCGCTGGGCGGTGTCGAGCCGCTCGACGGGGTCGGTCGCGAACGGCAGGGCCAGCAGCAGGAGCCGTCGTACGCCGTGCCGGTGACGCGCCGCGGCCTCCTCGGCGGAGCCGAACACCCCGAGCCCCGCCGTGGTGCCTTCGTCGAGCACGGCCGGGTAGGCCAGCACCTCGTGCCCCGCGCGCCGCTGCAGGATCTCGGCCGGCAGCTCGCCGAAGGTCCAGTCCGTCTGGCCGCTCGCGCCGTACCCGCTGTCGCCGGCGACCGCGGCCAGTGCCTCGTCGAACTGCTCCTCCAGCGGCGCCTTGAGTGCGTCCAGGTCCTTGCCGCGGGCCTGCTCGGAGCCCTCGTCGTCGAGGACCCGGTAGGTCGGCTGGAGGTGTGCCGGCACCTTGGACCAGTCCCAGGCGTCGCGCGGGATGACGACTCCGGCCGTGGACCGAGCCCAGCGCTCGAGGGCGTCGAGGAGCGGCTCCTCCCCCGGGGGTGTGGATGCGAGGAACTCGCGCGCCTTGTCGGGCGCGGGGACGAAGGAGACCCGCAGGTTCTTGGGAAGGCTCCGGATCAGGCTGGTGACCAGCTCCTGCCTGACGCCGGGGACGTTCCACGAGAAGTCGTCGGCCGCGACCCGGTTGAGCGTGGCGACCGGCACGTCGATCGTGAGCCCGTCGTCGGCCGCGCCCGGCTCGAAGTGGTAGCTGATCGGGAACGTCAGGTTCTCGCCCTGCTGCCAGGTCTCGGGGTAGTCCGTCTCGCGCACCTGGTCGGCGGTGTCGTGCGTGAGCATCTCCGGGTCGAAGGTGAGCAGGTCGGGCCGCCGTCGCCGCTCCTGCTTCCACCAGGTGTCGAAGTGCACCCCGCTGACCACGTCGGCGCCCACCCGCGTGTCGTAGAAGTCGAACAGCGTGTGCTCGTCGACCACGATGTCGCGTCGTCGCGCGCGGTGCTCGAGCTCCTCGGCCTCCTCGAGCAGCCGCTGGTTCTCCGCGAGGAAGCGGTGCCGGCTGTCCCACTCTCCGTACACGAGCGCGTGCCGGATGAACAGCTCCCGGCTGACCTCGCGGTTGACCCTGCCGAACTGCACCAGCCGGTCGGTGGCCAGCGGCACGCCGTACAAGGTGACGCGCTCGTAGGCCATCACCGCCGCACGCTTCTTCGACCAGTGCGGCTCGCTGTAGGTGCGCTTGACCAGGTGGTCGCCGATCCGCTCGGCCCACTCCGGTCTGATCGCGGCGTTCTGCCGCGCCCAGAGGCGGCCGGTCTCGACGAGCTCGCCGGCCATCAGGTACGCCGGGTTCTTCCCCCGCAGCCCGCTCCCGGGGAAGATCGCGAACCGCGTGCCGCGCGCCCCGAGGTACTCCCGCGGGCCGCGTGGACCGCGCCGTCGATCGCCGGTCGAGCTCGTCGGGACCCGCTCCTCCAGCACGCCGATGTGGGAGAGCAGCCCGGACAGCAGCGCCTGGTGGATGCCGTCGGCGTCGTACGGCGCGCCCTCACCGGACGTCATCCGGTCGGAGCCTTCTACGGCTCCCTCGGTATGACGTCCCGGGCGGCCGAGGTCGATCTCGAGCTCCTTGCAGACCTGGCGGAGCTGGGACTCGAAGTCCTGCCACTCGCGGACCCGGAGGTAGTTGAGGTACTCACGCCTGCACATGCGACGGAAGGCGCTGCTGGAGAGCTCGCGCTGCCGGCCGCGCAGGTGTCGCCACAGGTTGAGCCAGGTCAGGAAGTCGGACGTCGGGTCCTTGAACCGGGCGTGGAGCTGGTCGGCCTGCGCCTGCTCCTCCAACGGCCGCTCTCGCGGGTCCTGCAACGACAGCGCCGCGGCGATGACCAGGATCTCGCGCACGCAGCCCAGGCGCTCGGCCTCGAGGATCATCCGGCCGAGACGGGGGTCGATCGGGAGGCGGGCGAGGCGACGCCCGGTCCGGGTCAGACGGCCCTCGGCCGTGAGGGCTCCGAGCTCCTCCAGCAGCTGCACGCCCGAGGTCACCTGGCGGCGGTCGGGTGGCTCGACGAACGGGAACCGGGCGATGTCGCCGAGTCCGAGCGACGACATCTGCAGGATCACCGAGGCGAGGTTGGTGCGCAGGATCTCGGGGTCGTTGAACTCCGCACGGCTCTCGAAGTCCTCCTCGGAGTACAGCCGGATCGCGACCCCCGCCTCGACGCGGCCGCACCGACCGGAGCGCTGGTCGGCCGAGGCCTGGCTGATCGCCTCGATCGGGAGGCGCTGGACCTTGGTCTTCATCGAGTACCGCGAGATCCGAGCGACGCCGGTGTCGACGACGTACCGGATGCCCGGGACGGTCAGCGACGTCTCGGCGACGTTCGTGGCGAGGACGACGCGGCGCGTGGTCTGCGGGTGCGAGGAGAACACCCGGTGCTGCTCGGCGGCAGACAGCCGGGAGAAGAGTGGGACGACCTCGAGGCCGCGCCCGGGGTCGAACTTCGCGTCGGCCAGGGCGTCGGCGGTGTCGCGGATCTCGCGCTCGCCGGGCAGGAACACCAGGACGTCGCCGGGACCCTCGTGCGCCAGCTCGCGTACGGCGTCCACGATCGCCTCGGTCTGGTCGCGGACGACGACCTCGCCTTCCTCGTCCGTGTCGTGTCCCACCGAGCTCGTCACCACGAGGGGCCGGTACCGGATCTCGACCGGGTAGGTGCGCCCCGAGACCTCGATGATCGGCGCGGGCCGTCCTCGCGCATCGGAGAAGTGCCGGGCGAACCGCTCGGGATCGATGGTCGCCGAGGTGATGATCAGCTTCAGGTCCGGACGGCGGGGCAGCAGCTGCTTCAGGTAGCCGAGCAGGAAGTCGATGTTGAGGCTCCGCTCGTGGGCCTCGTCGAGGATGATCGTGTCGTAGCGGCGCAGCTGCCGGTCGCGCTGGAGCTCGGCGAGCAGGATGCCGTCGGTCATCACCTTGACCCGGGTCTCGCGCGAGGTGCGGTCGGTGAAGCGCACCTGGTAGCCGACCTCGGTGCCGAGCTCGGTCCCCAGCTCCGAGGCGAGCCGCTCCGCGACCGAGCGGGCCGCGATCCGGCGGGGCTGGGTGTGCCCGATCAGCCCGCCCCGGCCGCCGGCGCCTCGGCCCCGGCCGCGACGCAGCGCCAGGCAGATCTTCGGCAGCTGCGTGGTCTTCCCGGATCCGGTCTCGCCCGCGACGACCACCACCTGGTGGTCCCGGATCGCCGCCGCGATGTCGTCGCGCCGACCGCTGATCGGCAGCTCGGCCGGGAAGGAGATGTCCACAACGCCCGAGATTCTCCCCCACGCCCGGGAACCCGCCGCAAACGAGATTCGCGCGGGGGACCGGGCCGGTCGCTCGGGTGCGTCGCTTGTATACCGGGAGGAGCGACGAGGTGCCACAGTGCCCTCATGAGCACCAGGAAACGTCCGGACCTCGCGGTCAACCCGCTGTTCACCCGGCCCGGCGAGGCGACCATGCTGGACCGCTACGCCATCCCGGCCGGCGAGATGCTGCCGGAGACGGCGTACCAGATCATCCACGACGAGGTGATGCTCGACGGCAACGCGCGCCTCAACCTCGCGACCTTCGTCGGCACCTACATGGACGACGCGGCCACCCGGCTGTATGTCGAGACCGTCGACAAGAACATGATCGACAAGGACGAGTACCCGCGCACCGCCGAGATCGAGGACCGCTGCTGGAAGATGCTCGCCCGGCTGTGGAACGCCGAGCACCCGACACGCACGATCGGCACCTCGGCGATCGGCTCCTCCGAGGCCTGCATGCTCGGCGGGCTCGCGCTCAAGCGGCGCTGGCAGCACGCGCGACGTGCGGCCGGCAAGCCGACGGACTCCCCCAACCTGGTGATGAGCTCGGCGGTGCAGGTGGTGTGGGAGAAGTTCTGCACCTACTGGGACGTCGAGCCGCGCTACGTGCCGATCACCGAGGACCACCAGGTGCTCGACGGGCACGACCTCGAGCGGTACGTCGACGAGAACACCATCGGTGTGGTGGCCGTCCTCGGCGTCACCTACACGGGCATGTACGAGCCCGTGGCCGCCGTCGCCGCCGCCCTCGACGAGATCCAGAAGGCGTCCGGGCACGACGTACCGATCCACGTCGACGGCGCGTCGGGCGCCATGGTCGCGCCGTTCCTGCAGCCCGACCTGGTCTGGGACTTCCGGCTGGAGCGGGTCGCCTCGATCTCGACCAGCGGCCACAAGTACGGCCTGGTCTACCCGGGCATCGGCTGGGTGGTGTGGCGCGACCGCGACGCGCTGCCAGACGACCTGGTCTTCTCGGTCAGCTACCTGGGCGGCGACATGCCGACGCTGGCGCTGAACTTCTCGCGTCCGGGTGCGCAGGTGCTGCTGCAGTACTACAACTTCCTCCGGCTCGGGATGGACGGCTACCGACGCGTCCAGCAGGCGTGCCAGGACGTCGCGCGCCATCTCGCCGACGGGATCGCGGAGCTGGACGCGTTCGACCTGTGGAGCGACGGCTCGGACATCCCGGTCTTCGCCTGGCGGCAGCGGGCCGGGCACAGCGAGCACTGGGACCTCTACCACCTCCAGGACCGGCTGCGGACCAAGGGCTGGCTGGTGCCGGCGTACCCGATGCCGGACGACCTGTCCGACGTGACGGTGCAGCGGATCGTGGTGCGCAACGGGCTCAGCCACGACCTGGCCGAGGAGCTGCTGGACGACATCCGCGAGCAGGTCGCCTTCCTGGACGACCTCGACGGCCCGATGCCGCGAGAGCGGCGACGGTCGGCGTTCCACCACTGAGAGTGCCTGGCACGACACCGGTGGTCAGGTTCTGGTCAGGCACACGACACCGCGGACCCACCGCCCTCACAGGTTCGGCACAGGAAAGTCCCGCATCGTCGAGGGCATGACCCCCCTCCAGCGCAGCCGACGCCTGCAGGCAGGCCTGGCCGGGCTCGGCATCGTCGGCGCCCTCGGCGCCTCCATCGGCATCGGCGCCGCGACCCACACCGCGTCCGGGACGCCCGCGCCGAGCTCCGGTTCGGCGTCCTCAGGATCGCGCCATCACACGACCGACCGGTCCGGTTCCTCCGAGGACTCGCGGGGCGGATCGGACGACTCAGGGTCGTCCTCGAGTGGTACAACGCACCAGCAGGCTCGCAGCAGCACCCCGAAGGTCAGCCAACCGGCCCCCACCCCGCCGCAGGCGACGACGAGCGGGTCGTGACGTGGAGTCGACGTACCGATTCGACCTGTGGAGCACGAGCGCGTCGGTCTCGGTGACCGAGCCGCCGGCGCTCGCATCCGTCGTGGAGATCGTCCGGGACGGGCTCCACGAGGTCGAGCGCGCCTGCTCGCGCTTCCGTGATGACTCAGAGCTCGCCCGCCTGCGCCCCGGCAGCCAACGGCTCTCGCCGATGCTCGCGGACCTGGTCCGGAACGCCTTGGACGCCGCTGAGGCCAGTGGTGGGCTGGTCGACCCGACCGTCGGCGGCGTCGTGCAGGCTCTCGGCTACGACCGCAGCATCGAGCTGGTCCGGGCGGAGGGAGCGCCGGTGCGGGTCGTCCCTGACGTCCCCGGCTGGCGCCGGGTCCATCTGTACGGCGACCGGCTCGAGCTGCCACGCGCCGTACACCTGGACCTCGGCGCGACCGCCAAGGCGCGGGCCGCGGACCTGACGGCCCGGCGCGCCGCCCGGACGGTGGGGGTCGGCGTCCTCGTGGAGCTCGGCGGTGACCTGGCGACCGCCGGCCCGGCACCGGCCGGCGGCTGGCAGGTGCTGGTGCAGGACACGGAGGAGGACCCCGCGTGCCAGGTGTCGCTCGCCGGAGGTCACGCGCTGGCGACCTCGTCCACCGTCCGGCGCTCCTGGCGGCGCGGGGGCACGCGCGTGCACCACATCGTCGACCCGCGCACGGCTGCGCCGGCGGAGCCGGTGTGGCGCAGCGCCACCGTCGCCGCGGGCACCTGCGTCGAAGCCAACACCGCGTCGACGGCCGCGGTGGTCCTGGGGCGCGACGCCGCGGGCTGGCTGGCCGACCGTGGGTTCACCGCCCGACTCGTGGACGCGCGGCACCGCATCGTCCGGGTGGGCGACTGGCCGGCGGAGGCGGCCGCATGAGCTCCGCGACGATGGACTCGGCTCTCTGGGCGCTCGGGCGCGGGACCGGGGTCGTCGCCCTGGTCATGTTCACCCTGTCGCTCGTCCTCGGCGTCGTGTCCCGCTCCGGACGTCCGCTGCCAGGACTGCACCGCTTCGGTACCAGCGACCTGCATCGCACCGCGGCGCTCACCGGCACCGGGCTCGTGGCGGTCCACCTCGCGAGTCTGCTCTTCGACCCCTTCGCCCAGTTGCGCGTCGTGGACTTCGTGGTGCCCTTCCTCGCGTCGTACCGACCGCTCTGGCTCGGCCTGGGAACCCTCGCCGTCGACACTCTCGCTGTCATCACCGTGGTCTCGCTGCTACGACATCGGCTGGGTCCGCGCGTGTTCCGCGTCGTGCACTGGGCAACGTACGTCCTGTGGCCCGTCGTCCTGCTCCACGCCCTCGAGAGCGGAACCGACGCCGGGACGACCTGGTTCCGAGCGCTCGCGGCGGTATGCGCCACCGCCGTGGTCGTGGCCGTCGGATGGCGGCTCACCCCGTCGTACGCCGAGCGCGGCTGGTCCCGCCACCCGCGGAGAGCGGCATGAGCACGATGACCGACACCACGCGGCGACTGCTGGACGGAACGGGCGCCGACCACGACGCGCACGTCGCGCTCCACGGCGACCTCCCCCGGATCTCCTTGGAGACGGTGCTCGCCGAGATCCGTCGCAGCGGGCTCACCGGCCGCGGCGGGGCGGGCTTCCCGACGGCGGTGAAGGTCCGGGCGGTGGCGGCCTCCCGGCGTCGACCCGTCCTGGTCGGAAACGCGATCGAG
Source organism: Nocardioides sp. (assembly GCF_036503465.1). Classification (GTDB taxonomy): domain Bacteria; phylum Actinomycetota; class Actinomycetes; order Propionibacteriales; family Nocardioidaceae; genus Nocardioides. The sequence goes on along the minus strand of NZ_DASXWU010000089.1, from coordinate 81,075 downwards.
GGTGAGCCGCTCAGCCACAAGGATGCCGTGCTCCTGGCCCGCAGCCCACACCTGGTGCTCGACGGGCTGGAGCTGCTCGGCCGGGCGATGCGCGCCCGACGAGTCGTGCTCGCGGTCACCCGTGACCAGGACGCGACGACGGTCGCGGCCGCATGTCTGACACGACGTATCGAGCTGGCCGAGCTCGAGGGCGGCTTCGTCGCCGGTCAGGAGACAGCTCTGGTCAATCAGCTCGACGGTGGCGAGGCGCTGCCACGTGACCCGTTCACGCGGGTCAGCGATTCGGGGGTGGACGGCCGCCCGACGTTGGTGCTGAACGCAGAGACCCTGGCGCAGGTCGGACTGGTGGCCCGGCACGGTGCCACCTGGTTCCGGTCGACCGGCGCCGACGACGACCCCGGGACCTCACTGTTCACGATCGGTGGTGCCGTTCTCCGGGCCGGAGTGGTCGAGGCCGCCCGGGGGTCCCGGCTGGAGGAGGTCCTCGCGCCGGCCCAGCCGAGGGACGCCACTGCGGTGCTGGTCGGTGGCTTCCACGGCGCCTGGGTGCCGGCCACCGAGCTCGGCGTCCGGCTCACCGCCCGCGATCTCGCGCCCTTCCGCGCGTCGGTCGGCGCCGGCGTCCTGCACGTCCTCGACGACCGGACCTGCCCCCTGGTGTTCGCCGCCGACGTCGCCGACTACCTCGCCGGGGAGTCGGCACGGCAGTGCGGCCCGTGCCTGAACGGCCTGCCGCGGATGGCCACAGATCTCGGGCGACTCGCAGCAGGGGCGCGTGACGCCACCCTGCCCGGCGACATCCTGCGGATGTCCCGACTGGTCAACGGGCGTGGTGCGTGCGGCCACCCCGACGGGAGTGCGCGCTTCGTCGCGTCGACGCTCGACGTCTTCCGCGGCCACGTCGCGGCCCATGTCGAGGGCTGGTGCCCGTCCGCACAGCGCAGGATTGCCTCGTGACGACGCGTCTGCACATCGACTGGACCCGATGCGACGGCCACGGCAGCTGCGCGGAGCTCCTGCCCGAACTGCTGGCGGTCGACGAGTTCGGCTTCCCGCTGGTGCGGTTCGCCGATCGGGACCCCGCCGTACCGCGTCGCGACGAGCACGCTGCCCGTCACGCCGTGCGGAACTGCCCGGTGATGGCCCTGCGGATGTTCGACGACGCAGGGTGATCGTCGCCAGTGGAGCCCCGTCGAGGATCCTGAGGTCGGTCAGCGGCCCCCCTGTCCCGGACCGGGGTGCGGGCGGTCGGGAAGCGCGTTCGGCCCGTTCTGGAACGGGCCGCCCTGGAAGTACCCGAAGCCCGGGCCGCGGACCAGTCGGTCCTGGCCGTCGCCCGAGGCCCGTCCGAGGATGAAGCCGCTCAGGCCGCCGATGATCAGGCAGGCGAGCGCCACCGCGACCACCCCGCGCATGCCCATCACCTGGTCGGCGAACCGGGGCCGCTGCTGGGCGGGGTACGCCGGGTAGCCGGGAGGCAGGGGCATCGCGTACGCCGGCTGCCCGCCCAGCTGCGGTGGCGCGGCGTACGCGGGCGGCTTCTCGGTGGCCGGAGGAGGCACCGGCGCATCCGGGTCGATCGGGCGGGTCTCGTCGTCGCTCATGCAGGGCAGTGTGTGCGCGGTTGCTGTGCCCGGGCTGTGGCGCAGGTCAGAGGTGGTGATGACTCGGGGACAGCAACCTCACAGGAAACGCACAGGCACGACTCGCAGACTGGGCGCATGGAGCTCACCCGCCCCGACGGCTCGCCCCTGCGCGTGCTGGTCGTCGACGACGAGGTCAACATCGCCGAGCTGATCGGCATGGCGCTCCGCTACGAGGGGTTCGACGTCTCGATGGCGCACACCGGGGCGAAGGCGGTGTCGTCGGCGAGGTCGTTCGGGCCGGACGCCGTCGTGCTCGACATGATGCTGCCGGACCTCGACGGGCTCGAGGTGCTGCGCCGGATGCGGGCCACCGATCCCGACGTCCCGGTCGTCTTCCTGACCGCGCGCGACGCCGTCGAGGACCGGATCGCCGGACTGACCGCCGGTGGCGACGACTACGTCACCAAGCCCTTCTCGCTCGAGGAGCTGGTCGCCCGGCTGCGGGGGCTGATGCGGCGTACCGGTGCGCGACGCGCCGAGTCGGGCTCGGTGCTCACCGTCGGCGATCTCGAGCTCGACGAGGACAGTCACGAGGTACGCCGCGCGGGCGTCGAGATCATGCTGACCGCGACCGAGTTCGAGCTGCTCCGCTTCCTGATGCGCAACCCGAAGCGGGTCCTGTCCAAGGCCCAGATCCTCGACCGCGTCTGGAACTACGACTTCGGTGGCCAGGCGAACGTCGTCGAGCTCTACGTCTCCTACCTGCGCAAGAAGATCGACGCCGGTCGCGAGCCGATGATCCACACCATGCGCGGCGCCGGGTATGTGCTGAAGCCGGCCTGATGAGAAACGTCTTCGCCTCCCTCACCTCGCGACTGGTCGTTACGGCCGTCGCGCTGGTGGCGGTGGTCGTGCTGCTCATCGGCGCCGCGGCGACGCTGGCTCTCCACTCCTATCTCTCCCACCGTCTCGACGACGACGTCGCATCCTCCCTCGGCCGGTACCGGCCCGGAGCTCGCACGCTCGGTCCTCCGGATGCGGACGACCGGCAGTTCAACGTCATCCGGGAGGGCTCGGTGACCGCGGCGGCCACCAGCAACGGCAGCCTCGGCGAGGTCATGACGGACTACCGCGACCGAGCACTGACCACGGAGCAGGTGGCGGCGCTGACCAGCGTTCCGGCCGACGGGGCGGCCCACGACGTGGCGGTGCCCGGGCTCGGTGAGTACCGGGTCGCCGCGGCCCGCGGCCAGTACTCGCTGGCGGGCGGCCCGGCCGGACCGGGAGTCGTGGCCGTCGGGCTCCCGACGTCGACGGTGGACGGCCCGATCTCGCAGCTGATCGCGTGGGAGGTCGCGTTCGGGCTGCTCGGCGTGGCGGCGGCCGCTGGCGCCGGCACGTACGTCGTACGCCGTCAGCTGCGGCCGCTGCGGGAGGTCGCGTCGACCGCGCACACCGTGGCGCGACTGCCCCTGGCCGAGGAGATCGCGATCGCGCCGCGCGTGCCCGAGCACCTGACCGACGAACGGACCGAGGTCGGGCAGGTGGGATCGGCGCTGAACAGCCTGCTGGTGCACGTCGAGCGCTCGCTGGTGGAGCGGCACCGGAGCGAGCAGCAGGTGCGGCAGTTCGTGGCGGACGCGTCGCACGAGCTGCGGACGCCGCTGACCACGATCGCGGGATACACCGAGCTGGCACGGCGGCGTCCCGACGAGAGCGGCGCCGTGACCACGGCCCTGGCGAAGGTCGAGGAGGAGTCCGCGCGGATGACCTCGATCGTCGAGGACCTGCTTCTGCTGGCCCGGCTCGACGCCGGCCGGCCGCTCGCGCGGGACACCGTCGACCTGTCGCGACTGCTGGTCGAGGCTGTGTCGGACGCGCGGGTCGTCGCGCCCGACCATGCGTGGCGGCTGGACCTGCCCGAGGAGTCGCTGGAGGTCACCGGGGACGCCGACCGGCTGCACCAGGTGGTCACCAACCTGCTCACCAACGCCCGCAAGCACACGCCGGCCGGCACGACGGTGACCGTGACCGGGACGCACACGGGCACCGACTACGCCTTCTCGGTGCACGACGACGGCCCGGGCTTCCCCGGGGACCTGGCCGGCACGGCGTTCGAGCGGTTCGTCCGCGGGGACGCCTCGCGAACGCGAACCGGCGACACCACTGTTGACGGTGCCGCTGCGCCCGAGGGCGGCGCCGGGCTCGGCCTCTCCCTCGTCGAGGCGATCGTGACCGCCCACGGCGGGTCGGTCAGCCTCGACTCCCGCCCCGGCTCCACGACGATCACGGTCTCCCTGCCCGGATAGTCCCTGACATAACGGCCCCACCCACGCGGCCCGGAGGGGCCGTCTTGTCAGGGAGTACCCCTTCACAGACACCCCACAGTCGGGCGACGGGGGCCTGCCAGTGCACCTCGGCACGGTGGGGCCATGACCTCGGAGACCTCCCCCGCCGGCCCGTCGTACGCCGCCCGCGAAGGCGCCCCACCCACAGACCGTCCCCGGCCGACACGGCCGTTCACGCGCCGGGGACACCAAGCACAGCCCGAGATGAACGAAGGGCGGATCCGTCGGCTCCACGTGCCGGCCGATCGCACGGCACTCGCCGTCCTGCTCGTGGCGACCGCACTGCTCTACCTCTGGGGCCTCGGCGCGTCGGGCTGGGCCAACTCGTTCTACGCCGCCGCCGCGCAGGCCGGCTCGGCGTCGTGGAAGGCGTTCCTCTTCGGCTCCTCGGACGCCGCGAACAGCATCACGGTCGACAAGACGCCGCTGGCGATCTGGCCGATGGCGCTGTCGGTGCGGGTCTTCGGGCTGTCGTCGTGGAGCATCCTGGTGCCGCAGGCGCTCGAGGGTGTCGGGGCCGTCTGGCTGCTGCACGCGACGGTCCGGCGAACGACGGGCTCCCCGGTCGCCGCCCTGGTCGCGGGCACGACGATGGCGCTGACCCCCGTGGCGGTGCTGATGTTCCGCTTCGACAACCCCGACGCGATGCTCGCGCTGCTGCTGATCGGGTCGGCGTACGCGACCCTGCGTTCGCTCGAGGTCTCGACACGCTCGACCACCGGGAAAGCCGTCCGCTGGCTCGTGCTCGCCGGCGTCCTCCTCGGGCTCGCGTTCCTGGCGAAGATGCTCCAGGCGTTCCTGGTGCTCCCCGCGCTGGTCGTGGTGTACGCCGTCTTCGCCGCCGTGCCGTGGCGCAGGCGGATCCTGCACCTGTTGGCCGCCGCCGGGGGCCTGGTCGTCGCCGCCGGCTGGTGGCTCGCGGTCGTGATGCTCTGGCCTGCCGCCTCGCGCCCGTACGTCGGCGGCTCGCGGCACGACTCGATCCTCGAGCTGACGCTGGGCTACAACGGCCTCGGCCGGCTCGACGGCTCGGAGACCGGGTCGGTCGGGGGCAATCCGTTCGGCGGCGGTCAGTGGGGGACCACCGGCCTGCTCCGGATGTTCGGCAGCGAGGTCGGAACCCAGGTCGCCTGGCTGCTGCCGGCCGCGCTGGTGCTCGGTGTCGCCGCTCTGGTCCTCGCCCGCGGGCGACGGCTCCTCCGCGCCGGGCTGACCCTGTGGCTGGGCTGGCTGGTGGTGACCGCGCTGACCTTCAGCCTGATGGCCGGGATCTTCCACCCGTACTACACGGTCGCCCTCACTCCGGCGATCGGCGCACTGGTCGGAACCGGCTCGGTCGTGCTCTGGCGACACCGACGGTCACTCGCGGCCTCCGCCGTGCTCGGCTTCACGATGGCGATGACCACCGCGCTCGCGTTCGAGCTCCTCGCCCGCGACGGGTCGTGGCACCCGTGGCTGAAGTACGTCGTGGCCACGGTCGGCTTCGCGGCCGCGCTGATGGTCGTCGGCGCGCGGCACCTGCCCCGGGGGGTGGCCGGCACGGTCGCGGTGGTCGCACTGCTGGCGGCGCTGGCCGGCCCGGCGGCGTACTCCCTGGCGACGGCGGCGACCCCGCACAGCGGCTCGATCCCGAGCGCCGGTCCGGCCGGCGGCACCGGGTTCGGCCCCGGTGGGCAGGCTCCTCCGGGCGGGACGGCCGGCGGAGCGAGCACGGGCGGGCTCCTCGACGGCAGCACCTCGACCTCGGCGATCACCGCGCTGCTCGTGCAGGACGCGTCGTCCTACACCTGGGTCGCCGCCACGGTCGGCTCCAACAGTGCCTCGGGGTACCAGCTCGCGACCCAGCGAGCGGTGATGGCGATCGGTGGTTTCAACGGCAGCGACCCGAGCCCCACCCTCGCGGAGTTCAAGGCCTGGGTGTCCGCCGGGCGGATCCACTGGTTCATCGCCGACGGCACGGGTGCGGGAGCGGGACGCGGCGGTCAGGTCGGACCAGGTGGGAGCACGGCCACCGAGATCACGCAGTGGGTCGAGTCCACGTTCAGCGCGAAGACCGTCGACGGGGTCACCCTCTACGACCTCTCTCCACCGCCCTGACCGAATGGTCCCGTCAGGTCGACCAGGGCGGGCAGGGAGCCGGTGAGCATCTCCAGCAGGTCCTTGCGGGTGACCCCGGCGGGGTCGGCGATCCAGGCCAGCACCAGCTCCTCGGCGTACGCCGCCCAGCCGCGGACGGCGAGTCGGGCTGCGGGCGTGTCCGACACGATCTCGCCCTGCGCGTCGGCGGTGAAGATCCGGTCGGTGAGGGCCGCCCGCGCGTCGTCGTACACCGCTCGCAGCGCGGCGTTCCCACCCGCAGCACCCCGCACCAGGGACAGATAGCCCTGGTGGTTCTCCACGACGTAGTCGAGGTACGCCGCCATCGAGGCCAGCAGCCGCTCGACCGGCTCACCCTCCGCAGGCGGCGCCGTCCGGGCCACCAGGTCGTCGGCGGCCCGCCGGCAGACGGCCTCGCGGAACTCCTGCTTGCCGCCGAAGTAGTGGTAGAGCAGCCCGCGCGAGACGCCCGCCTCCTCGGCCAGGTCGTCGATCGACAGCTCGTCGAGCGAACGCGTCGCCAGCAGCCGGACGCCGAGGACCAGCAGCTGCTCCCGTCGGCTCTCCGGGTCCAGCCGCACCCGCTCCCTCGTGCCCTGGCTCACGCCTCCACCTTATTGACACTCGTTCAACAACCGCAATACGGTCGAGCGCATGAGGCTCCCCGGGCGCGTCGACCACCTGATCGTGGGCTCCGGCTTCGCCGGGATCTGCGCTGCGATCAAGCTCACCGAGGACGGCGAGACCGACTTCGTCGTGATCGAGCGCGGCGACGACGTCGGCGGCACCTGGCGCGACAACACCTATCCCGGCGCGTGCTGCGACATCCCCAGCCAGCTCTACTCGTTCTCGTTCGCACGCAACCCGGAGTGGACCTCGTCGTACTCCCCCCAGCCGGAGATCTGGGACTACCTCCGCCGCGTCGCCCGCGAGCACGCCGTCACCGACAAGACCCTGCTCCGCACCGAGCTCGAGCACGCCGCCTGGGACGAAGGCGACCAGGTCTGGCGCTGCCGTACGACGGCCGGCGAGGTGGTCGCGAGGACGCTGATCACCGGCACCGGCGGCCTGTCCGAGCCGCGGCTGCCCGGCATCGAGGGCATCGACACGTTCCGCGGCCCGCTCTTCCACTCCGCGCGGTGGGACCACTCGGCCGACCTGGCCGGCAAGCGGGTCGCTGTGATCGGCACCGGCGCCTCCGCGATCCAGATCGTGCCCGAGCTGCAGAGGATCGCCGACCATCTCGACGTGTACCAGCGCACTGCGCCCTGGGTGATCCCGCGCAACGACCGCCGCTACCCGAAGCTCGAGCGACTTGCCCTGCGCCACCTTCCCGGCCTGTCCCGGCTCTACCGCACCGGCATCTACTGGGCGCACGAGGGCTACGTGCCGGCGTTCACCTGGCAGCCCCGGCTCGGCGCGCCCGCCATGAAGGCCGCCACGCACAACATGCGGAAGGCGATCCAGGATCCCGGCCTGCGGGCGAAGGTGACGCCGAGCTTCCAGCTGGGCTGCAAGCGGGTGCTCCGCTCGAACACCTACTACCCCGCGCTCGCCGCCGACAACGTCGACCTGGTCACCGACCCGATCGCCCGGGTGACAGCCGACGCGGTCGTCACCGGTGACGGGGTCGCGCACGCGGTCGACGTGATCGTGCTGGCGACGGGGTTCTGGACCACCGAGCAGCCGATCGCGCAGCGCGTGGTTGGACGCGCGGGCCGCACGCTCGCCGAGGAATGGTCGACCGGCGGGATGTCGGCGTACAAGGGCACCACCGTCCACGGCTTCCCCAACCTCTTCATGATCGGCGGCCCGAACACCGCGCAGGGACACACCAGCGTCGTGTTCGTGATCGAGTCGCAGGTGGCCTACATCCGTGACGCGATCCGCACCATGCGGGCACGGGGGTACGGCGCGCTCGAGCCGCGCGCGGACGTGCAGCGGCGCTACAACGCGCGGCTCCAGCGCCGGATGAGGCGCACGGTGTGGAGCCGCGGAGGCTGCATGTCGTGGTACCAGGACGCGCAGGGACGGATCACCACTCTCTGGCCGCGCTCCACGATCACGTTGCGCCGGATCCTGGCGAGGTTCGACGTCGAGGAGTACGACGTCGAGGTCGCCCGGCCGGCGCCGGACCGCGAGGCGGTTGCGTGAAGACGCTCCAGGACAAGGTCGTGGTGATCACCGGTACCGCGTCCGGGATCGGCCGCGCCCTCGCCGTCGAGGTCGCCCGCCGCGGTGCCCTGGTCGCGATCTCCGACATCGACGAGACGGGACTCGTCGGGACCGTCGACCTGGTGAAGGCCGCCGGGGCACCCGAGGTGCGCAGCGACCGGCTCGACGTCGCCGACCGCGCCGCGTTCACGGCGTACGCCGCTGCCGTCGCCGAGCACTTCGGCCGGGTCAACGTCGTCGTCAACAACGCCGGCGTTGCACTCGCCGGTGACGTCGAGGACCTCGAGTACGCCGACATGGACTGGATCCTCGGCATCGACTTCTGGGGCGTCGTCCACGGCAGCAAGGAGTTCCTGCCTCACCTGGTCGCTTCGGGCGACGGTCATCTGGTGAACATGTCCTCGCTCTTCGGCCTCGTCTCGATGCCGGGCCAGTCGATGTACAACGCCGCCAAGTACGCCGTCCGCGGCTTCAGCGAGGCGCTCCGTGAGGAGATCCTGATGGCAGGACAGCCGGTCGGCGTCACCGTCGTGCACCCGGGCGGGATCCGGACCGCGATCGCGCGCAGCGCCCGCACGTCGTACCGCGAGGACCACGACCGCACCGCGCGCTACTTCGACGAGAAGCTGGCCAGGATGGAGCCCGAGGAGGCGGCCCGGATCATCGTCGAGAAGGGGATCCTCGGCGGCAAGGCGCGGCTGCTGGTCGGCCTCGACGCGCACGCCCTCCACCACCTCGCGCGGCTCAGCGGCTCGCGCTACCAGGACCTCGTCGCCGCGGTCGCCAAGCGCACCAAGCCCGGAAAGCGGTGAGAAGTAGGGTCGCCGGGTGGGATTCGAGCTCGGAGATCCGATCCGCATCGAGATGACGAAGTGGGTCGACCTGCCGCACTGGCACATCCCCGGCCGCTGGCTGGGCAGCGACGACCACGGCGACTGGATCGGCATCCCGGCCGGCAGCCGGATGGTCCGCCCGGGCGCCGACGTGCTGTCGGCGTTCGACCAGGTCGGACTGGTTCCCGCGCCGGGCACCGACGTCGAGCGCGCGTTCCTGGCGACGTTCCACGCCGACGGCGCGCCGACCCAGGTGTACGTCGACATGGCCACGCCACCCGTCTGGAACGCCAGCACGATCCGGACCGTCGATCTCGACCTCGACGTGCTGAGGAGGCTGGACGGATCCGTGGTCGTCGACGACGAGGACGAGTTCGCCGAGCACCAGGTCGAGCTCGGCTACCCGGCCGAGATCGTCGCGCTGGCCGAGGCGAGCCGCGACCGGGTGCACGCCGCGATCCTCGCCGGGGACCCGCCGTACGACGGAAGCCACCGGCGCTGGCAGCGCGTCCTCGACGACCTGCGCTGACCCGGCTCGTCGCGACGCCGTACGACGCTCACCCGGCTCGTCGCGACGCCGTACGACGCTGACCCGGCTCGTCGCCACGCCGTACGACGCTGACCCGGCTCATCGCCACGGGCGGGGGTCGCGGCCACCGCCTCGCGCTCCCGTCGAGAAGAGCCGGGTCAGCGGACGAAGGTGAACAGGCGGTCCGGGATAGGCTCGGCCGACGGCTCCGCCAGGCGCGCGACGCCGACGCGGTACGACGCGTCGGCCGGCCTCACGAACGCGACCTCCTCGAAACCCGCGGCCAGGAACACCCGGCGTACCTGCTCCGCAGGGTCGTCGAGGTGGCCGGTCGGGTCGTCGGGCACCCGGTTGCCGCGGGTCCAGATCACCGAGCCGCCTGGAGCCAGCATCGAGCGCGCGGCCGCGACCGTGCCCTTCACGGCGGCGTCCGTGACGTTGCCGAACACGCCGCAGAGCATCAGCACGTCGACGGGGAGCACGTCGCTCCAGGTCGTCGCGACGCCCGCGTCCCCGGTGCGGACGTCGGCGGCGATCCCGGCCGAGGCGGCGCCGACGACGGCCGCCGCGGCGAGCTCCTCGTCGAGCTCCACCAACGTGACCACCACGTCACGCTCGGCACCCGCGACCACCGGGATCGTGTCGCGACCGTCGCCGCTGCAGAGACTGAGCAGTCGCACCGGGCCCGTGCCCCGCTCGAGCACCGCGGCGAGCTGGATCCGCACCTCCTCCAGCCGCCGCGACAATGACGACGCAGGGTCGGCGTACTCCTCGTGCCAGGCGTGCCAGTCCCGGGTCACCGCACGTAGCCCCCGTCGGGCTCGACCATCTCCAGGCGTACGCCGAGCAGCCGCACCGGCCGGTCCTGCTCGACCCGGTCGAGCAGGGAGACGGCGGCGTCAGCCAGCACCGTGGCGTCGTTCGACGGTCCGGGCAGGGTCAGCGACCGGCTGACGGTGATGAACGGCCGGTACCGCACCTTGATCCCGACCCGTGCCGCCGGCCGACCCTCACGGTCGATGTCCTCCACGACCCGCGCGGTCAGCGCCCGCAGCTCGGAGGGCACGACGTCCCAGGTCAGGTCGGTCTGGTAGGTCTCCTCGCGGCCGTGCGCCCGCGGCGTCCAGGGCGTCGCGTCGACCGGGCTGGTGTCGGCGCCGCGGCCGAGCCGGTGGTACCACGGCCCCATCGTCGGCCCGATCGCGTCGGCCAGCACCTGCGTGTCCGACTCGGCCAGCTCGCGGACGGTGTGGATGTCGAGCGCGGCCAGCCGCTTGCCGATCTTCGAGCCGATCCCCCACAGCGCGGTCGTCGGCCGGTCGCCCATCACGTCGTACCACTCGGCGGCGGTCAGGTAGCCGATCCCGGACCCGTCGCCCTCGCCCTTCTTCCCGAACGCCGTCGCGATCTTCGCGCGCAGCTTGTTGTCGCCGATGCCGACCCCGCAGGTGAGGTCGGTGGCCGCGTGCACGGTCTCGCGGATGTGCTGCGCGAAGGCCCGCGGGTCGCCGAGGTCGCCGTGCCCCTCGCCCGGTCCGAGGAACGCCTCGTCCCAGCCGAGCACCTCCAGGACGACGGGTACGCCGCCCCACTCGAGCGCGCGCAGCGTGTCCATGACCCGCGCCGACGCCTCGTCGTACGCCGGCTTGTCGACCGGCAGGAAGATCGCGTCGGCGGGGAGCTTGCGTGCGGCGATCCGCAACGGCATGCCCGACCCGACGCCGTGCTCGCGGGCGGCGTACGACGCGGTCGCGACCACTCCGCGCTCGGTGGGGTCGCCGCGGCCGCCGACGACCACGGGCTTCCCGGCGAGCTCGGGACGCCGCAGGATCTCGACCGCCGCGATGAACTGGTCGAGGTCCACGTGGAGCACCCAGGACTGACCGCTCATCAGTGCCTGGCCGGTGGGAGCGCATCGGTGGCCTCGAGCGGGTCCATCCCGCTGAGCAGCAGCAGGTCGGCGATCACCGACCTGATCTGGGCGAGGATCACCTCGCTGGTCAGGTCGTCGCTGCGCTCGACGTCGCCCGTGGCCGCGCCGACCGCCAGCAGCGCGGGCTGGGCCGCGACCGCCATCCGGTGGGCGTCGAGCTCGGTCGCGACCACCTCGACGGCGGCGGCGAGGTCCGCGGTGATCAGGGCGTAGGCGTGCGGGACGGGCTGACGCCGGTACGCCGCCACCGCGCAGTTGCGGACCAGCACCCGCGTGCTGCGCAGGGCCCGGTCGAGCGGCTCCACCAGCTCGGCCATCTTCCGCAGTCCGGGTGCCTGCCGGATGCGGAACGGCGACGACGCCACCACGTCGAGCCCCTCGTCGGCGGCGTCCTGGAGCTCACGGATCAGATGGTCGGTGGACCGGGCCTCGGCGAGCAGGTCGAGGGCCGGCTCGACGTCGCCGGTCGTCATCACGTCGGCCGCCGCCTGCAGCAGGTCTCGGATCTTGCGCGACACCTTGGCGGCCTGCTCGCGTGGTCGCCGCAGCGGTGCCGCCGGCACCACGGTGGCCGCGACGATCGCCACGCCACCGCCGATCAGGGCGTCCGTCCAGCGGGTGAACGCCGCACCGGGGTCGGGGATCAGCGTCGCCACCACGATCGACTGCACCGCGGCCTGGATGGTGAACACCTGGCCGCCGTACAGCAGCGCCGCGGCCGACATCGCCAGCCCCACGATCAGGGTGATCGACCAGGCGTGCGTGCCGATCAGCCGCACCAGCAGGTCGCCACCGAACACCCCGAGCGCCACCCCGACCGTCACCTCGGCGACCCGCCGCAGGCGCTGGCCGTACGACGTACCCAGCGACACGACCGCCGCCACCGGCGCGAAGAACGGCGTGGGATGGCCGACCAGGTCCTGGGCGATCCACCAGGCGAGCCCGGCCGCGATCGCGCACTGGGCGATCGCCCACCGCCGGGTGCGCCACCGGTCGACGCGGGTTGCCAGCGACATCCGTCCGCGGTGGAGCGCACCGTCGAACGGGGGGCCGTGCATGCGCTCGATCCTCTCAGGTGGACGTCGCTCCCGGCACCGGGGAGGATCACCAGCATGGTGCAACCGCTCGACCCGACGGCCGCTGCCTTCCTGCTGGCGGAGAACCGGCGGATGCCGATGCACGTCGGGGGGCTGCAGCTGTTCAGCAAGCCCGAGGGCGCGGGGCGGAACTTCGTGCACGACCTGTCCGCCTCGCTGCGCGAGTCCGACGACATCGCGCCGCTGTTCCTCAAGCACCCGGTGCGGTCGGTGCGCACCGGCGGGCAGTACGTGTGGCGCGAGGACGACGAGTTCGACATCGAGTACCACGTCAGGCACAGCGCGCTGCCCAAGCCTGGCCGGGTGCGCGAGCTGCTCGAGCTCTGCTCGCGGCTGCACTCGACGCGGCTGGCGATCGAGCGGCCGCTCTGGGAGTGGCACCTGATCGAGGGCCTGCGCGACGGGCGGGTCGCGATGTACGCCAAGCTCCACCACGCCCTGGTGGACGGCGTCGCGGCGATGCGGCTGCTGCAGAGCATCCTCACCACCGACCCCGACCGGACGGACATGCCGGCCCCGTGGGAGAACCGGCCCACGACGGCCAAGCTCCGCGAGGTGCACGAGGACGCCGAGCAGTCGCTGTCCGACGTACCGCTGCGGGCACTGCGTACGGCGCTCGGGATCAGCGCCGAGGCCGCCGGCCTGCCGGGGGCGCTGATCAAGACGCTGCGCAAGTCGCTCCGCAACGAGACGTCGGCGCTGGCCCTGTACGCGCCGCGCACGATCCTCAACCAGCCGATCACGGCGGCCCGCCGCTTCGCCGCCCAGGACTGGCCGCTCGAGCGGCTGCGGAGCATCGGCAGGGCCACCGGCACGACGTTGAACGACGTGGTGCTGGCGATGTGCAGCGGCGCGATGCGCAGCTACCTCCTGGAGCTCGACGCGCTCCCCGACACCACGCTGGTCTCGATGGTGCCGGTCGGGCTGAAGGCCAAGGAGTCGCACCTCGCGTCCGCGACCGGAGGGAACGCGCTCGGCTCGGTGATGGTCAAGCTCGGCACCGACCTGCCCGACCCCGCCGACCGGCTCAAAGCCGTCCACGAGTCGATGGTCGACGGCAAGCGCGCGCTGGCGGAGATGACGCCGGTGCAGATCCTGGCGATGAGCGCGCTCGGTCAGGCCCCGGCGATCCTCGGTCCGATGCTGCGGATGGGCGGGTTCGTGAAGCCGCCGTACAACCTGATCATCAGCAACGTGCCGGGGCCGCGGACCACGCAGTACTTCCGCGGGATGCGGCTGCTCGGCACCTATCCGCTGTCGATCCCGATCGACGGGATGGCCCTGAACATCACCTGCAACTCCTACGCCGACCAGATGGCGTTCGGCCTGACGGGGTGCCGGCGTACCGTCCCGCACCTCCAGCGGCTGCTGATCCACCTCGACAACGAGCTCAACGCACTCGAGAAGGCGACGGGCACCTGAGCCGTCACCTCGGGTCGGGGCCGCTACGCCGAGGCCTGCGCCTCGATGTGCGGTGGGGCGACGTCGAGCAGCGCCTCCAGAAGGGCGCGGTCACCCTCGATGGTGACCCGGTCGAGGCGCCGCTCCACGAACAGGGCGTAGATGTCCTCCGGACAGCCCGACACCGTGACGTCGGGGTCTTCGATCGGACCGTCCACGACCTCGCCGTCGACGAGTGACGCGGCCTCCTCCGGACCGGCGCGGAACTCGAAGCGTCCGGCCGGGGCCACGCGTGCGAGGACGATGTCCATGGCGTTCGCCAACCAGCCGTCGAACAGCTCGTCCTCGGCCGTCGGCGGGCCGAGCGAGCGAGCTCCCCACAGCGCCAACTCGCGCATGGCCGGCTTCAGCTCGCGACCGTAGTCGGTCAGCTCGTAGACCTTCGACGCCGCCGGCGGCGGCAGGATGCGCCGGACGACCACGCCGTGACGCTCGAGGTCACGCAGGCGCGCGGCGAGGATGTTGGTGCCGATGCCGTGGAGGTGCTCGACGAGGTCGGTGTAGCGCTGCGGTCCGTGCATGAGCTCGCGGACGACGAGCAGGGCCCAGCGGTCGCCGACGAGGTCCAGGGCATGGGCCATCGGACAGTACTGCTCGTAGCGCTTGACCATGCCGAAAGCATACCACCTAGTTGAGATTCAGAAGAAACTACTTGTGAAAGTGAAGTAGAGACTGTTACGGTCAACCGCATGACTTCAGAAATGCAAGCAACTCGAGAGGTGTCGGGCGACCGTCGCAAGTGGCTGGCTCTCGCGCTCCTGTGCGTGGTCCAGTTCATGGTGGTCCTCGACATCGCGATCGTGAACGTCGCGCTCCCGTCCATCCAGGTCGACCTGGGGTTCTCCCAGGAGGACCTGCAGTGGGTGATCAGCGCGTACGCGCTCGTGTTCGGCGGCTTCCTCCTGCTGGGTGGGCGCGCCGCCGACATGCTGGGGCGCCGTCGCCTCTTCCTGGGCGGCATCGTCGTCTTCACCGTGGCCTCGCTCTTCGCGGGCCTCGCCTGGTCCGAGCCGTCCCTGATCGGGGCCCGTGCCTTCCAAGGACTCGGAGCCGCGATCATCACGCCGGCCGCCCTGTCCATCCTGTCCACGACGTTCGCCGAAGGGCGCGAGCGCAACATCGCCCTGGGTGCGTGGGGTGCCGTCGGCGGCTTCGGCGCCGTGGCCGGGGTGCTCCTCGGGGGCGTCCTGACCGACGCGCTCAGCTGGGAGTGGATCTTCTTCGTCAACGTCCCGGTCGGTGTCCTCGGGTTCGCCCTGGCTCCCCTGCTCCTCGAGGAGAGCAGGGACGCCCACGTGCGGAGGTTCGACCTGCCCGGCGCCGTCCTGGTGACCGGCGGGCTGTCGTCCGCCGTCTATGCGATCACCCAGGCGGGCCAGAAGGGCTGGCTCTCGGCGGAGACGCTCGGCGTCTTCGGGGGTTCGCTGGTCCTGCTCGCCGCCTTCGTGGCCTGGGAGCTCCGGCACCCGGAGCCTCTGATGCGCTTCGGCATCCTCCAGACCCGGACCGTGAGCGGGGCGAACGTCGCCGGGTTCATCATGGGGACCGCGCTGTTCTCGATGTTCCTGATGCTGACGCTCTACATGCAGCAGGTCCTGGGCTACTCCGCGATGAAGACGGGCGTCGCCTACCTCGCCGTCGCCGGTACGGCGATCGTGTGGTCGGGTGTCGCCGGCCAGCTGGTGACCCGGCTGGGGGTGAAGCCGGTGCTGGTGATCGGGATGACGGCGCTCACCGCCGGCCTGCTGTTCTTCACCCGGGTGTCGGTCGCGGGCAGCTACGTCAGCGACCTGCTGCCGGGCTTCCTGATCCTCGGGGTCGGGATCGGGTTCTCCTTCGTGCCGATCTCCATCGCGGCGCTGGCGGGGGTGACGGCCTCCGAGGCCGGCCTCGCATCGGGCCTGATCAACACCTCGCAGCAGATCGGCGGCGCGCTCGGCATCGCCGCACTCTCCACGATCGCGACGTCGCGCACCGAGGACTCCGTCGGCGGCGGGTCTCCCCTGCCCGTGGGTCTGGTCGACGGGTTCCACTCCGCGTTCCTGGTCGGTGCGATCGTGGCCGCGATCGGCATCCTCGCGTCGCTGACCCTCATCCGTCGCGACGAGCTGGCGGTCGAGACGGCCTCCGAGCGGGAGCCCGAGCAGGCGCTCGAGGCCGCCTGAGCAGTCTCACGGCGATCCGGGGCGGATCTCACGGACCCGCCCCGGATCTGCGTGACGAGTCGTCGCGAATCGTCACGAGTAGAGCCTCGAGATCACCGCGTCGAGGGCCCGGTCCGGGAGCAGGCGACGGGCGGTCACGATCGAGCGAGCGCCTCGCCCGACCGGGTAGCGAGTTCTCGGCCGGCGCGACGTCGCCGCCCGCACGATCGTCCGGGCGACGACGTCGGGACCGCTGGAGTACATCGGCCGGTCCCCGGACTCCATCCGCGCCCGCACGCCCTCGGCCTGCCGCTCGTACGCCGTACCGAGGCTGCTCTCGACCAGGGCCTCGCGGGCGAGGGTGTTCCACTCGCTTCGGATCGGGCCGGGCTCGACGATCACGACCCGGATGCCGTACGGCGCGAGCTCGAGCCGCAGGCTGTCGCTGAACCCCTCCACGGCGAACTTCGTCGCGTGGTACCACGCGCCCAGCGGCTCGTAGTACTTCCCGCCGACGCTGCTCACGTTGAGGATCCGCCCGCTCTCCCGCTCACGCATCTGCGGGGTCACCAGCTGCACCAGCCGCGCCAGCCCGAACACGTTGACCTCGAACTGCCGCCGCGCCTCGTCGATGGCGACGTTCTCGACCGCGCCGTACGAGCCGTAGCCGGCGTTGTTGACCAGGACGTCGATCCGCCCGCGATCGCCGAGGATGCGCTCGACGCCGCCGGTCATGGAGCCGTCGTCGGTGACGTCCATGGCGAACGTCGTCACCCCGGCGTCGGCCAGCTCGCTCATCCGCTCGACCCGGCGAGCCACGGCGTACGTCGTGAAGCCGGCCGCCTGCAGGCGCCGCGCCGCCGCCTCGCCGATCCCGCTCGAGCCACCGGTCACCAACGCCACGCGATCCGTCATCACGCCATCATCGCCGTGACCGGATCGGTATGTCCCGACCGTGGCCGAGGACGGGGTGCCGGCGTTACCGTGAGCGCACGTCCAGGGAGGTCGGAATGATCTTCTACGCGGTCCTCGGGGTCGCCGCCCTGTCGCTGGTGGTGTGGCTCGCCCGGTCGCCGGTGCTGTGGGCGCTGCTGCGCGGCCGCGGCACCGACCCGTCGCAGTGGGGCACCTGGATGGACCACCTCGACGACATCGGGCTCGGTGTCTCCTGGCGCAACGACGGCTACGGCGGGCGCCGGGAGACCAAGGTGCTCTCCAAGCACACCCGCCGGCGCTAGGCCCCCCGGACGTCATACGGACGGAGCCATAGACGGCTTCGCCCGTATGACGTTGCAGGCTGGGGTCAGCGCAGGTCGAAGCGGTCCAGCTCCATCACCTTGGCCCAGGCGGCGGCGAAGTCGCGGACCAGCTTCTCCTCGCCGTCGTCGGCGCCGTAGACCTCCGCGATGGCTCGGAGCTGGGAGTTCGAGCCGAACACCAGGTCGACCGCGGTCGCGGTCCACCTGGTCTCGCCGGTGGCGCGGTCGCGTACGTCGTACACGCCCTCCTGCGACTCCGACGCCCTCCACTCGTTGTCCATGTCGAGCAGGTTGACGAAGAAGTCGTTGGTCAGCGACTCGGTGCGGTCGGTGAACACGCCGTGCGGCGACTGCCCGAGGTTGGCGCCCAGCGCCCGCATCCCGCCCACCAGCACCGTCATCTCCGGAGCGGTGAGGGTCAGCAGGTTGGCCCGGTCGAGCAGCAGCGTCTCGGGCGGCACCTTCGCACCGGAGCGGACGTAGTTCCGGAAGCCGTCCGCGCGCGGCTCGAGCACCGCGAAGGAGTCGACGTCGGTCTGCTCCTGGGAGGCGTCGGTGCGGCCGGGGTGGAACGGCACGGTGACCTCGTGGCCGGCGTTCCGCGCGGCCTGCTCGACGGCTGCACAGCCACCCAGGACGATCACGTCGGCCAGCGACACCTTCGCGCCCCCGGTCTGCGCGTCGTTGAACTCCAGCTGCACGCGCTCCAGGACCGGCAGCACCTTCGCGAGCTCGTCGGGCTGGTTGACCTCCCAGTCCTTCTGCGGGGCCAGGCGGAGCCGGGCGCCGTTCGCGCCGCCGCGCTTGTCGGTGCCGCGGAAGCTCGCCGCCGCCGCCCACGCGGTCGTGACCAGCTGCGGGATCGTCAGTCCGGAGTCGAGCAGCTTGCCCTTGAGCGCGGCGATCTCCGCGTCGCTGATGAGGTCGTGGTCGACCGCCGGGACCGGGTCCTGCCAGAGCTGGGGCTCGGCAACCCAGGGCCCGAGGTAGCGCGAGACCGGACCCATGTCGCGGTGGAGCAGCTTGTACCAGGCCTTGGCGAACGCAAGCGCGAACTCGTCGGGGTGCTCGAGGAACCGGCGGGCGATCTTCTCGTAGACCGGGTCCATCCGCAGCGACAGGTCCGTGGTGAGCATCGTCGGCGGCCGCTTCGCGCCACCCTCGTCGGGGGCGGGGACGGTGCCGGCGCCGGCGCCGTCCTTGGCCTGCCACTGCCACGCGCCCGCGGGACTCTTCACCAGCTCCCACTCGTAGCCGAACAGCGTCTCCAGGAAGCTGTTGTCCCACTTGGTGGGGGTCGGGGTCCAGGTCACCTCGAGACCGCTGGTGATCTGGTCGGCGCCCTGGCCGGAGCCGAAGGTGTTGCGCCAGCCGAGGCCCTGTGCCTCCAGCGGGGCGGCCTCCGGCTCGGGACCGACGTACTCGTCGGCCGGAGCGGCACCGTGCGTCTTGCCGAACGTGTGGCCGCCGGCGATGAGGGCGAAGGTCTCCTCGTCGTTCATCGCCATCCGGGCGAACGTCTCGCGGATGTCCCTGGCCGCGGCGATCGGGTCGGGCTTGCCGTTGGGGCCCTCGGGGTTGACGTAGATCAGACCCATCTGGACGGCGCCGAAGGGCTTGGCGAGCTCGCGGTCACCGCTGTAGCGCTCGTCGCCCAGCCAGGTGTCCTCGGGGCCCCAGAAGATCTCCTCCGGCTCCCAGATGTCCTCCCGGCCGAACCCGAAGCCGAAGGTCTGGAACCCCATCGACTCCAGGGCGACGTTGCCGGCGAAGACCACCAGGTCTGCCCAGGAGAGCTGCTTGCCGTACTTCTTCTTGATCGGCCAGAGCAGGCGTCGTGCCTTGTCGAGGCCGGCGTTGTCGGGCCAGCTGTTCAGCGGGGCGAACCGCTGGGCACCCTGGCCTCCGCCGCCGCGGCCGTCCTCGATCCGGTAGGTGCCGGCGGAGTGCCAGCTCATCCGGATGAACAGGGGGCCGTAGTTGCCGTAGTCGGCCGGCCACCAGTCCTGCTTCGTCGTCATCAGCTCGACCAGGTCGCGCTTGAGGGCGTCGAGGTCGAGCGACTTGAACTCCTCGGCGTAGTCGAAGTCCTCGCCCATCGGGTCGGCGCTCGGGGAGTGCTGGTGGAGGACCTGCAGGTTCAGCTGGTTGGGCCACCAGTCCTGGTTGGTGTGCGGTCGCGGCGTCGCGGGGGTCGGCGACGGGATGACCGGGTTCTCGCTCTCGCTGCCGTGTTCAGACACGTCGTGCTTCTCCTGTCTCAGTGGGTGTCCTGGATGGTGGCGGGCCCTCGGACCCGGCGGAACAGGTGGGGCACAGGCCCCAGTAGATGACCTCGGCCTCGTCGATGACGTAACCGTGGTCGTCGGCGGCGGTCAGGCACGGGACGCGGCCGACCGCGCAGTCGACGTCGACGATCGCGCCGCAGGAGCGGCACACGAGGTGGTGGTGGTTGTCGCCGACGCGGACCTCGTAGCGCGCGACCGAGCCGGTCGGCTGGATGCGTCGGGCGAGTCCGGCCGCGGTCAGCGTGCGCAACGAGTCGTAGACCGCTTGGTGCGAGACCTCCGGCAGGTCACGGCGTACGGCGTGGATCACCGACTCCGTGTCCGCGTGGGCCAGCTCGAGCAGCGCGTCCAGCACCGCCAACCGGGGCCGCGTCACCCGCAGCCCGGCGTCGCGCAACAGCTGCGGGAAGTCCGGGACGGCGCTGGGGGGCACCGTTCGATCCTGGCCCCCATTCTTGAACCAGTCAAGAAACAACTCTTGAACGAGTCAGGAATCGAGGGCGAGCTCCTCGAACCCGCCGCCCACGACCTCGGCCACGGCCCTCAGCCGGGCCCGGGTCACGTCGGAGACCCGCGCATAGCCGGCGAGGTCGGCGTTCGAGCCGGGCCGCACCGGCTCGGGCGCGTTGACGGAGAGGCAGGTACGCCGGCCGCCGTCCGCGGCGTTCTGGAGCGCGACCGCGTGGCCGGCCGTGCCGCTGCCGGCGAACGGGTCCAGCACCCGGGCGTCGTCCGGCATCGTCTCGAGGATCCGGCGCAGGAGCCCGGTCGGCTTGGGCGACTCGAAGAGGTGGCCGACCAGCGACTTGAGCTCCACCACGGCGGTGTCGGTCGACCCGATCTCCTCGGCCAGCCAGATCGTGCGCAGCTTCTTGCGTCTGCCCTCGTGCAGCCAGTCGCGCTGGAAGACGTCGGCCCGCCGGCGCTCGGCCGTGCCGACCCACCGGCAGACCAGGTCGTCGGGCTGGGCGTCGATCTTCGCCGCCGACCAGCGCCAGACGGCCGGACCGCCGTCGCCGAACACCGGCTTGATCTCCAGCGCACCCGGGAACGGCTCGGTGGAGACCTGTCCGGTCCCGGGGTCGCCGTAGATCGCGAAGTGCATGGTCGGGGCGGTGACCGGGTTGAACTTCTTGTTCGTGTTGCGCAGCGGCAGACGCCGGTAGCGCCGCCCGTCCTCGGTGGTCAGCGGGAAGTCGCGCGGGTCGACCAGCGAGCGGCTCGACGCGTCGAGCGCGCAGGTGGGGAGCGAGCGCGCGTAGACGAGCAGGTACTCGTGCGACGTCGCGAAGCCCCGGCCGAGCTGCCGACCCTTGGGGTTGAGGTTGACCACGACCTGCGCGACGAAGCGGCCCTCGCCGAAGACCTCGTCCATCAGCAGCCGCAGGTGGGCGACCTCGTTGTCGTCGATGCTGACGAAGACCGCGCCGCGCTCGCTCATCACCTCGCGCACGGCCTCGAGCCGCGGACGCATCAGCGCGGTCCAGGTGCGATGCCGGTCGGCTCTGCGGCCGTCGACCTTGTCGTCGTACACGAAGGGGTTGCCGGTGTTGTACGGCGGGTCGAGATAGACGACGTCGAAGGGGCCGTACGTCGGCGTCAGCCGGGGCAGCACGTCGAGGTTGTCGCCCTCGACGAACGTGTTCCACGGCTCCACGCAGGTCACGCTAGACGGCGTCGCGCCTTCACTCCGGCGCCACGCGGCGCGGCGCTCAGTCGCTCCCCGGCACCGCCGCCACGGCCACGGTGGTGACCGGTGCGAGGCACTCCTGCAGCGGGCTCGCCACCTCGTGCGGGAGGAGACGGATGGTGGTGTCCTCCCCGTAGACGACGTCCACGCCCGGCGGCCGGTCGCAGCCGACCGCCACGACGGATCCGACGATGACGTGTCCGGTCTTCGACAGCTTGTCCACGGCCTCCTGGACCTGCAGCCGCAGCCCGGGCCCGCGGAACTGCCGGCTGAACGCCGCCACCTGCGCCGACGTCTCGAGCAGGGTGGCCGCCACCGAGGGCCGGCCACCGGCGGCGGTCTGCGAGACCAGGACCGAGCGCGCGCCGGGGACCGTGGTCCCCGGCTCGGGCGCGTCTCCTGCGGTGGTGCCGGTCGCGGACCCGGCCGACCCGCAGGCAGCCGTGGCCGCGATCGTGGCGGTGGCCAGCAAGGCTCCGAGAAGACGTCGCATGCGGGTGGGACGACGTACGCCGTGGCTGGGTTCCGTCACTCGCCCGAGCAGTCCTGTCAGGCATCCGGGAAGGGCTGGCCCTTGCCGAGCACGGTGAGCCCGTCCTCGACCATGAAGCCGCGCTTGCGGTCGAGGTCGGGGTCGACACCGAGCTCGGCGCCGGGCGGCACGCGGACCGCCTTGTCGAGGATCGCGTTACGGACGACAGCGCCCTCGCCGACCAGGACGTTGTCCATCAGGACCGAGTCCTCGACGATCGCGCCCTGTTCGACGCGCACCGCCGGGGACAGCACCGAACGGCGTACCTGCCCGCCGGAGACGACGACCCCGGGCGACAGCAGGGACTCCTCCGACACCGGCGTGGACCCGTCGGCCCCCTTGGCGAGCTTGACCGGCGGCTGCGGTCCGTAGTCGGTGTAGATCGGCCACTGGCCGTTGTAGAGGTTGAACACGGGCAGTGGGGAGACGACGTCCATGTGGGCGTCGTAGTAGGAGCGCATGGTCCCGACGTCGCGCCAGTAGCCGCGGTCGCGGTCGGTCGCTCCGGGCACCTGGTTGTCCTTGAAGTCGTATACGCCGGCCTCGTGACGACGTACGAACGCCGGCACGATGTCGCCGCCCATGTCGTGCTTCGAGCCCTGCATGTCGGAGTCGCGGGTGACCGCCTCGACCAGGGCGTCGGCGTCGAAGACGTAGTTGCCCATGCTGGCCAGCACCTCGTCGGGGTTGTCGGGCAGCCCCTCCGGGTCCTTCGGCTTCTCGAGGAACTCGCGGATGGTGCGGGGGTTGGCGGGGTTGACGTCGATGACCCCGAACTGGTCCGCCAGCGAGATCGGCTGCCGGATCGCGGCGACCGTGCAGGACGCGCCGCTCTCGACGTGCTGGTCGATCATCTGCGCGAAGTCCATCCGGTAGACGTGGTCGGCGCCGACGACCACCACGATGTCGGGCTGGTCGTCGTGGATCAGGTTGAGCGACTGGTAGATCGCATCCGCGCTGCCGAGGTACCAGTGCTTGCCGAGCCGCTGCTGGGCCGGCACCGGTGCGACGTAGTTGCCGAGCAGCGTGGACATCCGCCAGGTGGTGGTGACGTGCCGGTCGAGGGAGTGGGACTTGTACTGCGTCAGCACGACCACCCGCAGGAAGCCGCTGTTGACGACGTTGGAGAGCGCGAAGTCGATCAGCCGGTAGATCCCGGCGAACGGCACCGCCGGCTTGGCCCGGTCGGCCGTCAGCGGCATCAGCCGCTTCCCCTCGCCGCCGGCCAGGACGATGGCCAGCACCCGTTTCCGGCTCGTCCCGTTCATGTCGTGCACGCTAGCGACTCATCCGCGGGTTGAGGAGGGTTCCGTTCGCTGGGCGAATTCCCCGCCTGAGCGGGGAGTTCTGCACTTCCTGTGGGAAATCTGGGCCAACCAGTGCAGACGTCCCCGCCCGAGCGGGGAATTCGCGGTGGCTGCACCGGCACTTCGAGGGCGGTAGCGTCCGAGCGTGCGCGTCGACATCCTGACCAAGGAGTACCCGCCGTCGATCTACGGCGGCGCGGGCGTGCACGTGGCGGAGCTGGTGCGGGCGCTGCGGGGGCTCGAGGGTCTCGACGTACGCGTGCAAGCGTTCGGCGAGCCGCGCGACGAGGCCGGGGTGACGGCGTACGCCGACCTGCCGGAGCTCGCCCACGCGAACGCCGCGCTGCAGACGCTCGGCGTCGACCTCGCGATCGCGGCCGGCTGCGCCGGGACGCAGCTCGTCCACTCGCACACCTGGTACGCCAACCTCGGCGGCCACCTCGCCGGCCTGCTGTACGACGTCCCGCACGTCGTCACCGCACACTCGCTCGAGCCGCTGCGGCCGTGGAAGGCGGAGCAGCTCGGAGGCGGGTACGCCGTGTCGTCCTTCGCCGAGCGCACGGCGTACCTCGGCGCCTCCGCGGTGATCGCCGTCTCGGCGGCGATGCGCGACGACGTGCTCCACGCCTACCCCGACATCGACCCGGCGAAGGTGCACGTCGTCCACAACGGCATCGACACCGACACGTGGTCGCACGTCGACGACCCCGACCGCGTGCGGTCGCACGGCGTCGACCCCGACCGCCCCTCGGTGGTGTTCGTCGGGAGGATCACCCGGCAGAAGGGTCTGCCACTGTTCCTCCGCGCCTGCCGGGAGCTGCCGCCCGACGTGCAGCTCATACTCTGCGCCGGCGCTCCGGACACGCCGGAGATCCTGGCCGAGGTCGAAGGACTGGTCGCCGAGCTGGCCTCCACCCGCGACGGCGTGGTCTGGATCCGCGAGATGCTCCCGCGCGCCGACGTCGTCGCGCTGCTGTCGGCGGCGACGGTGTTCGTCTGTCCCTCGATCTACGAGCCGCTCGGGATCGTCAACCTCGAGGCGATGGCGTGCGAGGCCGCCGTCGTGGCGACCGCGACGGGCGGCATCCCGGAGGTCGTGGTGGACCCTTCGACAGGCTCAGGACAAGCGGCGACCGGACTGCTCGTCCCCATCGAGCAGGCGACCGACGGCACCGGCACGCCTCTGGACCCGGAGCAGTACGTCGCCGACTTCGCCGCGGCCCTCAACGCTGTCCTCAGCGACCCGGAACGAGCGCGGGAGATGGGGCTCGCCGGCCGTGAACGTGCGATCTCGGCGTTCTCCTGGCACAGGATCGCCGCGCGCACCAAGGCGATCTACGACGACCTCGTGTGACCGCTACTCGCGCTCGCTCTCGCCGTAGTAGTAGTCGCCGCCGTTGCCGGGGAACTTCCCCTCCACGCGTGTGCCCGAGTCACCGGGGTCCTTGCCGTGGCGCAGGTGGGCGCGGAACAGCGGCGTGCGGACGAACCAGGTGATCGCGCCGATCGCGGCGACGAGGTAGACGGCGATCCACATGACTGCCTCCTCTGATCACATGGGCCCGTAGCGGACGTCGGCGTTGTGCACGTCCTGTCCGATGCGGGAGTAGTTCGAGTTCTCGAGCTGCTGCTGGTCGAACTGCGGAGTCCGCCGGCCCCGCAGCACGCGCCGGAGCACCAGCGAGACCAGCACCACGACTGCCAGGACGATGAACCAGAACATGGGGCGCTCCTTGCCCGAAGGTGCCGCAAGCGTACGCCGGTCGGGCGGCCGTTCCGCGGGTATTGCGTTCTCTTGCCCGTCGTCACGGACAGGGCATACGTTGTCGGACATGGAGCTGCTCCCGTCGGCCCACGTCGACACGTTCTGCCGTGACCATCTCCCGCCGGCCGACCAGTGGCCCGAGCTGAGCTTCGAGCTGCCGGAGCTCCAGTACGCCGACCGGCTCAACTGCGCCACTGCCCTGCTCGACGACGTGGCCGCTCATCACGGCGCCGACCGGCCGTGCCTGCACCAGCCCGGCGTGCCGACCTGGTCGTACGCCGAGCTGATGGCGGCCGCCAACCGGGTCGCCCGGGTGCTCGTCGAGGACCTCGGGATCGTCCCGGGCAACCGTGTCCTGCTCCGCGGGCCCAACAACCAGTGGCTGTCGGCCGCGTGGTTCGGCGTGCTCAAGGCCGGCGCCGTCCTGGTCACGACGATGCCGCTGCTGCGCACCGGCGAGCTGCAGACGATCCACGAGATCGCGCTCCTCGATGCCGCCCTGGTCGACCACCGGTTCCTCGACGCGGTCGAGCCGCTCGGCGTACCGACGATCGCATTCGGCGACGACGCCTGGGCCGAGCGGCTCGCGGCCAAGGAGCCGACGTTCGACGACGTCCAGACCTCGAGTGACGACGTCTGCATGCTGGCCTTCACCTCGGGCACCACCGGCCGTCCGAAGGCGACCATGCACTTCCACCGCGACGTGATGTCGATCTGCGAGACGTTCTCGCGGCACGTGCTCCAACCCTCGGCCGACGACGTCTTCACCGGCACCCCGCCCTACGCCTTCACGTTCGGCCTCGGCGGCGTGCTGCTCTTCCCGCTGCACGCCGGGGCCTCCACGCTGCTGGTCGAGAAGGCGACGCCGGTCGAGCTGGCGGACCTGATCGACGAGCACGGTGTGACGATCTGCTTCACCGCCCCCACGGCGTACAAGGCGATGCTGGCGGCCGGGAAGAGCGTGCCTTCGCTGAGGAAGGCGGTGTCGGCCGGCGAGCACCTGCCGAAGGCGACGTGGGAAGCGTTCCGCGAGGCCACCGGGGTCGAGATCATCGACGGGATCGGCTCGACCGAGATGCTGCACATCTTCATCTCGGCGTCGGGCGCGGACATCCGGCCGGGCTCGACGGGACGCGCCGTGCCGGGGTACGCCGCGACGATCGTCGACGACAGCGGCCGCGAGCTGCCGACCGGCGAGTCGGGGCGGCTGGCGGTGCGCGGACCGACCGGGTGTCGCTATCTCGACGACCCCCGGCAGGCGGCGTACGTCGTGAACGGCTGGAACCTCACCGGCGACACCTTCGTCCGCGACGACGACGGCTACTTCTGGTACCAGGCGCGCAGCGACGACATGATCATCAGCTCCGGCTACAACATCGCCGCGCCGGAGGTCGAGGAGGCGCTGCTCAAGCACCCGCTGGTCGCCGAATGCGCCGTCGTCGGCGTGCCCGACGAGGCCCGCGGCCACATCGTCAAGGCGTACGTCGTGAGCGCGGGGTCGGTGACGGCGGCCGAGCTGCAGGACTTCGTGAAGGCCGAGATCGCGCCGTACAAGTACCCGCGGGCGGTGGAGTTCGTGACCGAGCTGCCGAAGACCGCGACCGGGAAGCTGCAGCGGTTCCGGCTGCGGGAGACGGCGCCTGCGGTCCAAGCGGCCGATGCCTGAGCAGTCCCCGCGCCACCTGATCCTGTCGCTGTTCGGGCTGTATGCCCGCGACGAGCCGTCGACAGGCTCAGGCCAACGGCCCAACTGGCTGTCGGTCCGGTCGCTGATCGCGCTGATGGCCGACCTCGACGTCGACGCCGCGGCGACCCGGTCGTCGGTGTCGCGGCTGAAGAAGCGCGGCGTGCTCGAGCCGGCTCGGTCGGAAGGGCAGGCCGGCTACCGGTTGTCGACGTCGGCACTGGCCGTGCTCCGGGAGGGTGACGCGCGGATCTGGTCGCGGCCACGGGCGTCGGTCGCGGACGGCTGGCTGGTCGTCGTGTTCTCGGTGCCGGAGGCCGAGCGTGGCAAGCGGCACGAGCTCCGGTCGTTGCTGACCCGGCTGGGCTTCGGCACCGCCGCACCGGGCGTGTGGGTCGCGCCCGGCACGGCGTACGACGAGACGCTCGGGGCGCTGGACCGGGCCGGGCTGACGTCGTACACCGAGCTCTTCCGGGGCGACTATCTCGGCTCGGGGCCCCCCGACGTCAGGGTCGGCGAGTGGTGGGACCTGCCGGCGATCGCGGAGCTGTACGACGAGTTCGTCGCCGACCATGCGTCGCTGACCGGGCTCCGCTCCCCCGCGCCGGCCCAGGCGTTCGCGGCGTACGTCCCGATGCTGACGGCCTGGCGGCGGCTCCCCTATCTCGACCCGGGCATCCCGCTGGAGCTGTTGCCGCACGGGTGGCCCGGGGTGCAGGCGGGCGGCCTGTTCGCCGACCTGGACGTGCGGCTGCGGGAGCCCGCCGCGAAGCACGCGCACGCGTCGATCGAGGCTCCGTGAGGGATGCCGGTTCATCACGCTGAGTGGGCGAGCCGTCCCTGGGCCAGGTGAACTCCGCAGGCCAGGTGAGGGCTGACCTACCCAGCGTGATGAACCGTCCCCGGCACCCACGCACCGCCTACAGAACGGCGTACCCCTGCAGCTCGACCAGGGCTTCGGGGTCCCAGAGCCGCGCGACCCCGATCCCGGCCATGGCGGGGTAGTCGGTGCCGACCAGGCGCTTCCAGACCTCGCCGATCTCGCGGGCGTGGGCGCGGTAGTCGTCCATGTCGACGATGTAGACGGTCAGCGCCGCGATGCCGTCGCGCTGGCCACCCGCGGCACGCAGCGCGGCGAGCAGGTTCGACAGCGCCTGCTCGAACTGCGCCACCATCCCACCCCCGACGATCGCGCCCGAGCCGTCCATGCCGGTCTGACCGGCGAGGTGGATGGTCGTCCCGCGGGCGATCACGGCGTGGGAGAAGCCCGAGGGCTTCGCCAGGTTGTCCGGGTTGACGCGCTCGAGATCTGCCATCAGGACTGCACCGCTCCTCCGTCGACGTTGATGCCTTGCCCGTTGATCGCCGCATTGTCGACGCACAGCATCACCGCCGCCGCGACCTCCTCGGCCGTCACGAGGCGCCCGATGGGCTGGAGGTTCTCGAGGATCGCCCTTGCGTCGTCCTCCGACCGGCCGGTCCCGGCCGCGATGTTCGCCACGGACTCATCCGTCATCGGGGTGTCGACGTACCCGGGGCAGACGGCGTTCACGGTCACCCCGGTCTTCGCCACCTCCATGGCGGCGGTGCGGACCAGGCCCAGGACGCCGTGCTTGCTGGCGGTGTACGCCGCGATCCGGGCCGACCCGATCTTGCCCGCAACGGAGGCGACCACCACGACGCGTCCGAACCCGGCCTCGGTCATCGAGGGCAGTGCTCGGCGCAGGCAGCGGAACGGCGCGGTCAGGTTGAGGTCGAGCATCCGCTGCCAGTCCTCGTCGGTGGTGCGCACCAGCGGTGCCGACATCGACGCCCCGGCGTTCACGACCAGGATCTCGACCGCACCCCACTCCTCCTCGACCCGCGCGACCGCCGCCTCGATCGCCTCGGGGTCGAGCATGTCGGCCGGTACGACGAGAGTCTCGCCGGGCAGTGAGTCCGCGACCTTCTGCAGCACCGACTCGTCGCGCGAGACCAGCGCCACCCGGTGCCCGGCCTCCGAGAGCGCGCGGGCGCACGCCGTACCGATGCCCTTCGACGCACCCGTCACCAGCGCGATCAACGGCACTCCTCGGGTGTCTGGCACTGGTGCCGCGAATTCCCCGCCTGAGCGGGGACTTCTGCACTCCGTGGGGGAAATCTCCTCCAACAAGTGGCGAATCCCCCGCCTGAGCGGGGAATTCGCCACGCCCGCGCAAGGCCCGACGAATCCGTCATCGGAACGCCGGGGAGCCGGTGAGGTCGGCGCCGATGGAGAGCAGGTGCATCTCCTCGGTGCCCTCGTAGGTCATCACGGTCTCGAGGTTGTTCATGTGCCGCATCACGGTGTGGTCCAGCGTGATGCCGGCGCCACCGAGGGTGGTCCGCGCCTCGCGCGCGACATCGAGTGCCGCCCGGACGTTGGCGTACTTGCCGTAGGACACCTGTGCCGGCGTCACCGTGCCGGCGTCCTTGAGCGCCCCCAGCCGCCAGGCCACGAGCGAGGCGTTGTTCACCGCGACCGTCATCAGCGCCAGCTTCCGCTGGGTCAGCTGGAACGACGACAGCGGCTTGCCGAACTGCTCCCGCTCCGACGTGTACGCCAGCGACTCCTCCAGGCACGCCCGTGCCGCGCCGACGACGCCCCAGACGATCCCGTACCTCGCCTCGTTGAGGCACGACAGCGGACCCTTCAGCCCACGCACCTCCGGGAACGCCGCCGAGGCGGGCACCCGCAGGTCGTCGAGGACCAGCTCCGCGGTGACCGACGCCCGCAGCGAGAGCTTGCGCTGGATCTTGTGCGCACTGAAGCCCGGCGTGTCCGTCGGTACGACGAAGCCGCGGATCCCGCCTCCTCCCGAGCCTGCCGAAGGGTCGTCCGTCTGCGCCCAGACGATCGCGACGTCGGCGAGGGTGCCGTTGGTGATCCACATCTTCGAGCCGTTCAGCACCCAGTCGCCGCCATCCAGTCGGGCGCGCGTCTTCATCGAGCCCGGGTCGCTCCCGGCGTCCGACTCGGTCAGCCCGAAGCAGCCGAGCGCCTCGCCGGTCGCCATCCGCGGCAGCCACTCCTCCTTCTGCTCCTCGGTGCCCCAACGGTGGATCGCGTACATCGCCAGCGACCCCTGCACGCTCACGAACGACCGCAGTCCCGAGTCGACCGCCTCCAGCTCGCGGCAGGCCACGCCGTACGCCGTGGCGCTGGTGCCGGCGCAGCCGTAGCCGTCGAGGTGCATCCCGAGCAGGCCGAGCTTGCCGAACATCGGGCCGAGCCCGTCGGGCAGCGTGCCCTCGTCGTACCACTCGGCGACGTGCGGTGCGAGCTCGCTCTGCGCGTAGTCGCGGACCGTGTCACGGATCGCTCGGTCCTCGTCGGTGAGCAGGTCGTCGACCTGCAGGTAGTCGTGCGTCATCGTCCTGTCCATTCAGGCTTGCGCTTGGCGTTGAACGCGGCGTGGAACTCCGCATGGTCGTGGGTCGTCATCAGCAGCGCCTGGGTCATCGCGTCGAGCTCCATCGCCGGCCCGATCGGCATGTCGAGCTCGCGGGTGATCAGGCTCTTGGTCTGCTGCAGGCCGAGGGTCGGGCCGTCGGCAAGCCGTCGGGCGAGCGCGGCGCAGGCGCCGTCGAGGTCGTCGGTCAGCTCGGTGACCAGGCCGTACCGATCGGCGGTCTCGGCGTCGATCGTGTCGCCGAGCATCAGCAGCTCGGTGGCGCGGCCGTAGCCGACGAGCCGCGGAAGGAGGTACGCCGCTCCCATGTCGCCGCCGGACAGCCCGACCTTGGTGAACAGGAACGCGAACCTCGCCTGCGGCGTGCAGATCCGGAAGTCGGCCGCGATCGCGATCACGCTGCCGGCGCCCGCCGCGATGCCCTGGATGCCGGCGATGATCGGGATCGGGCACTCGCGCATCGCCCGGATCACGTCGCCGGTCATCTTGGTGAAGCCCATCAGGCCGTCGGCGTCCATCGCGATCAGCTCGCCGATGATCTCGTTGACGTCGCCGCCGCCGCAGAACCCCTGGCCCTCGCCCCGGATCACCAACACCCTGGTGTCCCCACGGTGAGGCAGCTCGGCGAGGAGGTCGCGAAGGTCGGCGTACGACTCGAAGGTCAGCGGGTTCAGCTTCTCCGGCCGGTTCAGGGTGACCGTCGCGACGCCGTCGGAGACCGCGAAGTCGAAGTGCTGCCAGTCGTCGGTGATCTTCGCGCTGGCCCGGTATCGCGTCACTGGCTGCCTTTCATGAGCCCGCGGGCGATGATCGTCCGCTGCACCTCGGACGCACCCTCGTAGATCCGCGGCGCCCGCACCTCACGATAGAGCCGCTCGAGCAGGTGTCCCTTCTGCAGGCCCCTCGCCCCGTGCAGCTGCACGGCCTGGTCGACCACCCACTGCGCGCTCTCGGTGGCGAACAGCTTGGCCTGCGCGGCCGTCGTCGTGATCACGTGCGCCGGCGCTCCGTCGTCGTACGCCGCGGCCGCACGGCGTACCAGCAGCCGGCCGGCCTCGATCCGCGTCGACATCTCGGCCAGCGTGTGCTGGGTCGCCTGCTGGTCGATCAGCCGGCCGCCGAACAGCTCGCGCTCCGTCGCCCAGGCCAGGCTGGCGTCGAACGCGGCCTGCGCCATGCCGACCGCAAAGGCGCCGACGCTGGGCCGGAAGAGGTCGAGCGTCCGCATGGCGACGGCGAAGCCCTGGTCGACCTCGCCGAGCAGGTCGTCGCGGGTCACGCGGACGCCGTCGAAGTGCACCGTGCCGAGGGCGTGCGGCGCGACCATGTCGAGGCGTTCGCCGGTGAGTCCGGCCGCGCCACCGGCGACCACGAATGCTGTGACCCCGCGTGCCCCCGCGCCGGGCGTGGTGCGGGCGAAGACCGAGTAGACATCGGCGTCGGGCGCGTTGGAGATCCAGGTCTTGGTGCCGTGCAGCGTCCAGCCGTCAGCGTTCTGCCTCGCCTCGAGACCGAGCGCGCCGGCGTCGGAGCCGGCGTCCGGCTCGGACAGGGCGAACGCCGGTACGACCTCTCCGCTCGCGACGCCGGGGAGCCAGCGGTCGCGGGTCACGTCGGTGCCGGACTGCAGGATCGGGTAGGAGCCGAGGCCCTGGAGCCCGAGCGCCGTCTCGGCCTCGGTGCTGACGGTCGCGAGCACCTCGCGGAGCAGGCACAGCTGCATCGCCGCCGCATCACGCGGTGCGTCATCCGAGTTTCCGCCGAAGAGCCCGCGCAGCAGCCCGGCCTCCCCCATCGCCTTGATCAGGGGACGGTTGACCGCGCCGTGGACGGGTTCGATCCCGTCGAACGAGCCCGCCACCGACCGCACCCACGCGGCGTACTCCTGCTGCTCGGCCGTCAGCCCGAAGGCGTTGCTCGAGGGTTGGCCCACGCCGACGACCATACCGAGGACCGTATTGCGTCTTGACAACGCCCGTCAAGAACGCGCAATGTTTGGGTAATCCCTGACAAGACGGCCCCTCCAGCCCCCCGGCCAGGGGCCGTTTTGTCAGGGAGTACCCCAACGGGCGGAGGCATAGTGCGGATCGCGGTGATCGGAGGGGGCCCCGGCGGCCTCTACTTCAGCGCGCTCGCACAACAGCTGGCGGCGACCACCGGGCAGACGCACGAGATCACGGTGTGGGAGCGGAATGCCGCGGACGACACGTTCGGGTTCGGTGTGGTGTTCAGCGACGAGACCCTCGGCGGCATCGAGCACGCCGATCCCTCCGTCTTCGCGCAGATGCAGCGGGAGTTCGCGATCTGGGACGACATCGACGTCCACTTCAAGGGCGAGGTGCAGACCAGCGGCGGACACGCGTTCGCGGCGATGAGCCGGCGCCGGCTGCTCGAGATCCTCCAGACGCGGTGCCGCGAGCTCGGCGTCACGATCCACTTCCAGACCGAGGCGCCCGACGTCGACGAGCTCGCCGCGTCGTACGACCTCGTCGTGGCCGCCGACGGCCTCAACTCCGCGGTCCGCAAGCGGTACGCCGACACGTTCCGGCCGTCCCTCGACGTCCGCGACTGCCGCTACATCTGGCTCGGCACCAGCCTGGTCTTCGACGCGTTCAAGTTCTACGTCCGCGAGACCCCGTACGGCGTGATGCAGATCCACGGTTACCCGTACGACGCGACCGGCTCGACGTTCATCGTCGAGATGACCAGCGAGGTCTGGAGGCGGGCCGGCTTCGAGGACTTCGCCGACCGTGCCTGGGCGCCGGGCGAGTCCGACGAGAAGTCGATCGCCCTGATCCGCGAGCTGTTCGCCGACGTGCTGGACGGACACGAGGTCATGGCCAACAACTCACGCTGGATCTCCTTCACCACCGTCCGCAACGAGCACTGGGTGCACACGGAGCCGGGGCGGGCACCCGTCGTGATCCTCGGCGACGCCGCGCACACCGCTCACTTCTCGATCGGGTCCGGCACCAAGCTGGCGATGGAGGACGCGCTCGCCCTCGCCGCCTGCCTGCACGAGGACTCCGACACCGGCGCCGCGCTCGCGACGTACGAGGAGGAGCGCAAGGCGGTCGTGCTCTCCACCCAGCGCGCGGCGCAGGCAAGCCTCGAGTGGTTCGAGAACCTCGCGCAGTACGTCCACCAGGAGCCGACCCAGTTCGCGTTCAACATCATGACGCGGTCGCGGCGCGTCACCTACGACAACCTGCGCGTGCGCGACCCGGAGTTCGTCGCCCGCTGCGAGGCCTGGTACGCCGCGGACTGCCACGGCCGTCCGGAGACCCCGCCGATGTTCCAACCCGTCACGCTCCGCGCGTCGGAAGGCCCCGGCCTCACCCTCAACAACCGGATCATCGTCTCCCCGATGGACATGTACGTCGCGCAGGACGGCGTGCCGACGGAGTTCCACCTGGTGCACCTGGGCGGCAAAGCGCTCGGTGGGGCGGGGCTCGTGATGACCGAGATGATCTGCCCCTCGTCGATCGGGCGGATCAGCCTTGGCTGCGGCGGCCTCTGGACCGACGAGCAGCGCGACGGCTGGAAGCGCGCGGTCGACTTCGTGCACGCGAACACCTCCGCCGCCATCGGCTGCCAGCTCGGGCACTCCGGCGCGAAAGGGTCGACGAGGCTGATGTGGGAGGGCATCGACGAGCCGCTGCCCGACGGCAACTGGGAGGTCGTCGCGGCCTCACCCGTCGCCTACTCCGAGATCAACCAGACCCCGCTCGAGCTCGACCGGGCCGGCCTCGACGAGATCCGTGAGGAGTTCGTCGCGTCGGCCCGGCGCGCGGCCGAGGCCGGCTTCGACCTGCTCGAGCTGCACTGCGCGCACGGGTACCTCCTCTCCGGCTTCCTCTCCCCGGTGACCAACCGGCGTACGGATGAGTACGGCGGCGACATCGCCGGCCGGTTGCGCTTCCCGCTCGAGGTCTGGCACGCGATGCGCGAGGTGTGGCCGGCCTCCAAGCCGATGACGGTGCGCATCTCGGCGACCGACTGGGTCGAGGACGGGCAGACGCTCGAGGACGCGCTCGCCGTGGCGGCCGCGTTCGCCGAGGCCGGCGCGGCCGCGATCGACGTCTCGACCGGGCAGGTGACCAAGCGCGAGCGCCCGGCGTTCGGCCGCAGCTACCAGACGCCGTACGCCGACGCGATCCGCAACCGTCTCGGCATCCCGACGATCGCGGTCGGCGTGATCTCGTCGTACGACGACGTGAACTCGATCCTGATGGCCGGCCGGGCCGACCTCTGCGCGCTCGGCCGGGTGCACCTCTACGACCCGAACTGGACCCTCCATGCTGCCGTCGAGCAGGACTACGACGGCCCCGGCGCGATCTGGCCCGACCCATGGCGCGCCGGACGGCGCAGGCCGCAGACCGGCCGCACCGACGGCCCGAAGCCGCGTCTGGAGCTGATCCGCTTCGGAGGCGGCGGGACGTCCCACCGCCGCTGGCGTCCGGCTGGTCCGCGCTAGGCGATCGGGGTCGAGATCGCGCGCGACACCGATCGACGTCGCGACGCCAGGTCGATCACGTTGTCGCGGTGGACCACGGCCCGCGCCTTGCGGAGCGTCCGTCGGGTGACCTTCCCGTTCCGCACCGAGATCGCGAGCATCACGCCCGTCTCGTCGTCGTACGCCGCGACGACGCCGTCGAGCCGGTGGTCATCGAGCTCGAGCAGCGAGCGCAACCGCTCGGCCGCCTCGTCCGGATCGGCGCCGGGCCTGGGTCTCAACCTGGCCCCGTCCCGGCTCCCGACCCACTCGGTGTTGTCGCTGATGAACGCGACATCGCTCCCGCAGTAGGGCGGGTCGACGTCCACCGCTCCGGCGTACTCCATGCCCACGCCGACTCCTCTCGTTCGGTTCGTCCCGGCTTCCTTCCCCACGAAGCCGTTCCTCTCACCCGGCACCGACGGGCCTGTGGAAGACGCGGAGCACGGTCGCCGGATTCGGAGGATCGTCGTGGGCATGAACCCGGAGCCGTTCCGTCCGCTTCTGCACACGCAGGCCGACGTCGAGGCCATGTGGAGGCGGCTGATGTCCCCCCTCGGGTTCGCGTCCTCGTCGCTCTGGATGGTCGTGATCGAGGGCGACCGCCCGGTGCCGAAGATCCTCGAGATCGTCGAGCTGGGCGAGCCGCCGACCGGCGACGAGATCGACAAGTACGCCGGAGTGCTCGCGCCGCTGGTCAACGTCTCCACCCGGTTCGCCTTCCTGCGCTCCCGCCCGGGCGGCGGGCGACCCGACGCCGACGACCGGGCCTGGGCGCGTGCGCTGTACGACGCGGGCCGCCGCGCCGGGGCCCGGCTCGAGGTGATCCACCTCGCCCACGATCACGACGTCCTGCCGCTGGCCATGGACGACCTGCTCGCCGAACCTGCGTGATCCACAGCCGGGTCCTCGAGGGTGCCCTCGGCGCCCGGAAGTGAGTACGGTGAGCAGCGCATCGACAGCCGTCTCGGGAGGCACCGCTTCGATGGTCGTACGACGTTCCCTGGCCGGCGCACTGGCCGCGCCGCTGCTGCTGCTCGCCGCCTGCGGTGGCGGCGCCGACTCCATAGCCGACCCGCCGATCTCGAGCGCCCCCACCTCGTCGCCCACCAAGCCGCCCAAGCAGGAAAGCATCGAGTCGTTCATCCGTCGATGGGTGAACGAGGACACGAGGATGCAGAACACCGGAAACACCGCCGAGTTCCGATCTATGTCGAAGGGCTGCGACGGTTGTGACGCAGTGGCGGACCGGATCGAGGCCATCTATAAGGCTGGAGGGCGGGTCCGGACTGACGGCTGGTCCTTGCTCCGTTCATATCAAAGTGCTCATCACGGCAAGACCCGCACGATCGAATTGCTTGTCGATTCGGCGCCGACGGCCTACACACCCTCCGCGGGAGCGTCGCTGAGGCATCTGCAGGGAGGGCGCGAGCATTTCCAGGTGCGATTAATCCCGACTGCTCACTCGTGGTTAGTGACACAGTTCGTTCAGGTGGACTCATAGATGCGATTCGGAGTTGTCATCGCGTTCCTCATCGGCATTATGGTCATCGCACCCGAAGCTCGTGCGGATGCTCAAAGTTGCGGCGGATCTGGTGATCTCAACAGCGAGTCGGTGAAATGCGTGAAGTCCGGCTCCGAGACCAACGACTACATCGCCGGCCACTCCGAGCACACCTACTCGATCCGTCCGGCCTGCGGGGTCGGTGGCAGCGCCCTGTGCCACGAGCCCGCGGCGTGCAACATCGACGGCCACGACGGCTCGCTCTACAACGTCTACGAGGACGCACAGACCGAACCTCTGCCCTGGCAGGCGTGTCTGACCAACGCCGAGGCGGTGAAGCTCGGTGCCCTCACACCGGACCTCGTCCTACGCGCGTTCCGGCGGCTCTCGTGGCCGGACTCCGGGCTGGTGGTGCAGCCCCCGAAGGGGAAGACGCTGGTCAACTTCGACACGAACTTCTACACCACCAACAGCGACCCCACCACGCACACGGTCACCCTGATCGGCCAGCGGGTGACGATCGAGGCGACGCCGACGCAGTACACCTGGCACTTCGGCGGGGACGATGCCGACGGGACGAGCGACCTGACCACGACCGACCCCGGTGCGGCGTACCCCGACCTCCGGGTCACCCACCGCTACATCCGCGTCGGCACGGTGACGCCCAGCGTCGACACGACCTACTCCGGCCGCTACCGCGTCAACAACGGCCCCTGGCGGGCCATCCCCGACACCCTGACGGTTCCGGGAGCGGCGGTCGACCTCGAGGTCGTCAGCGCGACCCCGCACCTGGTCGGCTACTGAGCCCTCACATCAGGCATCACCAACCCCACCGGGGCCGGCGTACCCAGATGCCGCAGCTCTTCGTCGACCCCCGCCTCACCCCGCGGCACGCCGGTAGCTCCGGCGGCGACACCCACTCGTCGGCCTCCTCCTCGTAGGTCATCAGTGATCTCGCCATCGTGACCCCGTTCAGGAACAGCTCGCAGTCGCAGTAGCCCCCATGGCCCCCATGCGCCGCTCCAGCGCGGTGGGCTTAGGAGCGCGCTGGTCGCGGTAGTTCCTCACGAAGCGCAAGGTCGTGTCGCAACCGTGCTCGTCGACCATCCGGGCGACGTCGCAGAAGAGACACTCGCGGCCCCGCACGCCCGTGAGCCTCACCACCATGGCCGCGAGGAGCAGCTCGGCGTCTTCGTCGATCGTCGTGTCGGTCATCGGTGGGGCTCACATCCTCGAGCGTTCGTCCGGACAGGAACACCACTCCAGCACCGACCACGGACAGCCCGGACCGTGTTTCCACAAGGCGCTCGTCACGGGCCAGCAGGAGCCTCGATCCAGACGCTCGGAAAGCCCCGCTCACGACCGCCGCGGGTCGGCTGCCGTGTCCGGCCGCCGACCGTGAACCCGGATCGCGTCACCTGCGCCTCCGTCGACCGGCTGGACGGAGGGTCGCCGTACTCACTGAGCACGAGCCGCCCGCCGGGAGCGACGACGTGGTCGAGCTGGTGCCGGATCAGCTCGCGATGACGAGCCGCCGGGACGACGTCGAGCAGGACGTGCACGACGTCGAACCGCTCCCCTTCCGGGTGCACCCACGTCAGCGCGTCGCCGACGAAGAAGTGCGAGGCGTACGCCGGGTGGTCCACGCGTGCGCGGTCGACCAGCTCGGGCGCGATGTCGACGCCGTACGGATCGACCTCCACCCCGCGCTCGGCCGCCCACGAGACCATCGAGACCGGCAGGTGCCCGTTCGCGCAGGCGTGGTCCAGGAACCGCACCGACGTGCGCGACGGGTCGAAGGCGTCGACCAGAGCACCGCGGGCCTCCTTCCACTCGGCCTCCGAGCCGCCGAAGCCGGAGCCGCCCTGCGGTGTGTCCGCCGAGAGGTAGGCACCCACCAGGGTCCGGTGCATGTCGGCCGCGCGGCGTTCGTAGGGCCTCGTCCGCCGCGACTCGTCGGCGGCCTCGACGAGCGCCGCCCACGCCTCGTCCCCCTGCGGGCGCAGCAGAGACGCACCGTCCGCGACAGAGCCGGTCCACCACGGCACGTCGACGGCGCTCAGCCGGGTGCCGGCGTACGTGCCGCCGAAGACCCAGAATGCGACATGCCGCCCGTCATCGCACAACGCGAACGGGTGCGTGTCCTGCCGCCGGAAACCCATCGTCTCCAGGGGGATGCGCAGGACCGAGTCGTCCCAGACGTCCTCGTCCGGCCGACGAGCGTCGGCCGGGACCGCCCAGCGGCCGTCTCTCGAGTGCATCACCAGGACGACCCCGTCGGGGGCGTCGGCGTCCTCGATCAAGCACACGACGCTGACCCGCGTGATCCGGTCCCAGGCCACGGCCTCGGGATCGGCGATGGAGGAGATGGCTTCGGGGCCCACGGCCCTCATCCTGCCCCGGATGCCAGACTCGACGGCATGCCGCTGAACCTCCGTCGCCGAGCGTGGCCGATCGCAGTCGTCGGCGACGCCCTGGCGGTGCTGGTCTTCGCGACCATCGGCCGCGCCAGCCATCACGAGACGACGAGCGCCCGCGGGATCTGGCACACCGCCTGGCCCTTCCTGCTCGGAGCCGCGCTCGGTCTGGCGATGACCGCCGTGTCGCGCGTCAGGCCGACCGCGATCCGGGCCGGGGTCCGGGTGTGGGTCTGGACCGTGGTGATCGGGATGGTGGTGCGGTCCGCGACCGGCGCCGGAACGGCGTGGGCGTTCGTGGTGGTGGCCGTGATCGTGCTCGGGGTGTTCCTGATCGGCTGGCGCGCGGTCCTCGGCCGTCGCTCGCTCTGGGGCATCGGCCGGCGCTCCGGTTGGCGGCTGGGCGGGCACTCCCGGTGGCCTCGGATTCCGCGCTGACCCCTGTACCCACCAAGGCGCATCACAATCCACCCCTGGGGATGGAACATTCGTGCCCCCCGCGGCCTACCGTGATCGCGAACGCCGAGCCTTCCACGGGCGACACGCTCGCTCCGTGGCCGGCTACCGGTCCGGCGCGCAAGGGGGATACGCGAGGGCCCGGCCACCCCGTGGTGACCGGGCCCTCGTGTTTGTCTGCGATCGGGCCCGCGATCAGTCCTGGGCCCGCTCCCCATCGATCGACTCCGCGGCGCCGGTGCTGATCTCGATCCTGTGGCCCTCGGTCTCGGCGTAGGCGCCCGCCACCCGGACGGTCAGCACGCCGGCGTCGTACGACGCGGAGACGGCCTCAGCGGTCACGCTCGGCGAGAGCCGGAACGACCGGGTGAAGCTGCCGTAGCGGAACTCGCTGAACCGGCGGCCCTCGCCCTGCTCCTCACGCTGGTCGCGGCGGCTGCCGCTGATCACCAGGTGGCGGCCCTTCACCTCGACGGTGACGTCGTCGGTCGAGACGCCGGGCAGCTCGAGCCGGATCACGGCGTCGTCGCCCTCCCGGTGCGCCTCGGCGGCCGGGCTGAACGACAGGCCCGACGCCGAGCCCGACGGCGTGCTCCGGGACAGGGTGCGGCCCGAGCCGGTCGAGGTCGACGGGCCGAACGCGGCGCGGACGAGGTTGTCGAACTCACGGAAGAACGGATCGCGCTGCCGACGCGACACGGTGTTGCTCATGGTGGTCGCTCCTGGGGTGCGGGCCCGCCCTCGCGGGCCGTTCACCCCGTACAACTTGAGTCGAGTCGACTCAATTCCGGCTTCCGCGCGCCACGGTGTTCGCCCGCAGCGAACCATC
Organism: Nocardioides sp.; assembly: GCF_036503465.1. GTDB lineage: Bacteria > Actinomycetota > Actinomycetes > Propionibacteriales > Nocardioidaceae > Nocardioides. Next base: position 41,215 of record NZ_DASXWU010000089.1, on the reverse strand, counting down.
GGCGAGCGGTGAGCAGGCCACGCACTCCGGCGCGCGGCATGTGGCTCCGCCGCGGACACGGACCCGCAACGGTCCGGACAGAAGTCTCCCCCGGCCGTCCGACGGCCGGGGGAGACGTGTAGGAGAAATACGTCAGCGGAGCGCGGCGGCCAGGGTCCGCACCGACAGGTTCTGCGGGTAGTTGATCGTGGTGGCGTCACGGGCGAGCTCGGGCTGCAGCGGCGAGTGCATCCGCACCCAGCGCCGGTAGCCGATCCCGGTCATCGACTGGTAGTGGAAGCTCCGCTCGCGCAGGCCGCGCTCCACCTCGAGGCTCAGCCCGTCGGCGATCAGCATCCCGTGCACCACACCCGGCCGCGACTCGGCGCGCAGCCAGTCCACCGACAGCGCGAGCTGGTCGAGCGCGCCGATGCCCACCGCGGTCGTCTTGTTCTCCACGACCAGCCAGTCGTCGGCCGCGCCCTTCTCGCAGTCGTGCGTGAAGCGCATCAGCAGGTCGGCCCGGCGGCCGTCGACGAACATGTGCTGCTGACCGCGTACGCCGTCCATCTCCTCGCTGGCGAGCCGGACCGCGAAGCCCAGCTTGTGCAGGATGTCGAGCCGCGCGAGCAGCCAGCCCTCGAACGCGTCGCGGTTGGGCAGCGCCCACACGGCGTACGGGTTCGGCCGCCCCTCGGCGTCGGGCCCGAACGTGCCGAGCCACACGTCGAGGATCTTCAGGAACCGCTCGGCGTCGGCGTCCTCGATCATCAGCCGGTCCATGCAGCGGGCGAGCAGCCCGAACCGGCCGATCATCGGGTACCGCGAGACGGTCTCGATCGGGAGCATCAGCGTCTCCGCGAGCTCGGCCTCGGTGACGTCGACGCTCTCCGGCAGCTGCCACTGCCCGTCGCCCATCCGCAGCAACAGACGGTCGAGGACGGGGCACCCGAGCCGGCCGATCACCAGCGGTGGTGCGACCACCGAGATGTCGTCGGCGAGGCACTCGTCGACGGTTTCGTGCGCGATCGTCGTGAACGTCGAGACCTTCTCGTAGGACTCGCCCGTCGTCTGCATGACGGCGTTGATGACCTTGTCGGACTCAGCCATGTCGCCACACCCCCCAGTGTCGATGGGAAGCGTAGTGAAGGCCCGTCGGAAAACACCTGACCCACACGGGCCAGGGGCACTTCTTTACCGAAGCCAAGTAGTGCTCCGGACCCGGCCGGGCACCGCTCCCTGGCGGCACCCGCCCCGGCGAGCTCCTGAGGACTTTCTACGTCGTGAGGTCACCCGCCGTCCGGAGAATGCCGACATTTTGCCTTCCGGATCAGGCGACCGCGGTCTCACACCAGCCGGTGCGCCCCCGGCTCGCTGAAGAAGGAGAGGTGCAGCCGCACGGGGGCAACCAGCGGACGGACGTACGCCGTGTCCGGCTCGACGACGCGCCACAGGGCCCGGTAGTCGGTGTGGTCCCAGACCCACCGCTTCACCCGCGGCAGCACGGCGAACGCGTAGAACCCGAACGAGAGCAGCACGCAGGGCCACCACACGAGCCACTCCCGGAGCAGGTCCCGGGCCCGGCCGGTGAAGACCACCGCGCTCCCGCCCATGACGAGGTGCCGTGCGTCCCACCGCTTGACGAGCACGAGCGCGGGCGGGAAGGCGAAGCCGAGCGTGACCAGGACGAGGAGCAGCGCCAGCAGGCGGGTGCCGAGATAACCCGTGACGTCACCGTCGAATCCGAAGCGGCCTGAGTTGTGCGACATGGAGACCCCCCGGAATCCACGGCCCGAGTCGATCTGGTGAGGCCGGGAGGCGCGCTGACCGGCGGCCAGCGCCCGGCCTCCGGAAGAAACGCCCGAGCCGCCCGGTCATGACGCGGGAATCGCCGGGGAGAGGTCGCGGGCGTAGGTCTGGCCGACCAGGTCGACGCCGTAGCTGTGGTGCGGCTCCTCGGCGACCAGCTCGAAGCCGGCGTCGAGGTAGATGCGGCGCGCCGCTGCGAGCGGGTGGTTGGTCCAGAGCACCATCCGCCGATAGCCGGCCGCCCGCGCGAACCCGAGACATCGGTCGACGAGCGTGGCGCCCAGCCGTTGTCCGCGGGCGCGCGGGTCGACCAGGAGGATCCGCAGCCGCGCCGTCTCGTCGTCCTCGCGCATGCAGAAGACGCATCCCACCCGCCCGGCTTCGTCCTCGGCGATCCAGGCCGCCTCGCGAGCGGGGTCGTGGTCCGCGGCCCAGTCGGCGACGATCCGGGCGACCAGCGCCTCGAACGTCGTGTCCCATCCGAACTCCCGGGCGTAGAGCTCGCCGTGCGCCTGCACGACCCAGCCGAGGTCGCCCGGCTGTCCGATCTCCCTGATCTCGACCATCCGACATCCTCCTACTGACACGACTGTATCAGTAGGATGTGCGCATGCCGCAGGAGCAGCCCAGCGCCCGACAGGTCGAGCTCGTCGACGCCGTCTACGCCTATGCCCTCGAGCACGGTCTGGCCGGCGCCTCGCTGCGGCCGGTGGCCGAGGCGATCGGCTCGAGCACGGGAGTCCTCCGGTTCCTCTTCGGGTCCAAGGACGGGCTGGTGCAGGCGGTGCTCGACCGGGCCCGCGCCGACGAGCTGGCCATTCTCGCCGCCCTGCCCACCGACGGGGATCTACGGGGTGTGGCCGAGGCCGTGTGGACCTGGCTCGTCGACCCACGGCACGCACCGGTGCTCCGGCTCTGGGTCGAGTCGTACGCCACCTCGCTCAGCCAGCCGGACGGCCCGTGGGGAGACTTCGCCCGGCGTACCGTCGACGACTGGCTCGCAATGCTGTCCCGCGCCCAGCCCCCGGCCGTACGCCGCACCGCCGCGGGGGCCGCGGAACGAACGGCGGTCCTCGCCGTCGTGCGCGGAGGACTGCTCGACCTGTTGGCCACCGGCCAGCGGGCGCGGGTCACCCGCGGGGTGCACGAGGGCATCGTCTCCGTGACCGGCTGAGGCTCTTCCCCGCTGCGCACGCTCGGGTCTATCTTCGGTTCGCCGCGTGCCCCTTCTCGACGGAGGCGGGCGGGGCTCAGCCGGGGGTGAGCCAGGTCTGGTGTGCTGCGGCCCGGGGTCGCAGCCGAGTAGCTCCGGAGCGTCCCGTGACCCACGCCGCCGACCCTGCCGACATCCGCCCTGCTGACGAGTCAGCAGGGACCGACCACGACGACGCACGCCTCGCGAGCCTGGGCTACCAGCCGCAGCTGCGTCGGGTCCTCGGCTTGTTCGCGAACTTCTCGGTCGCGTTCACCTATCTCTCCCCGATGGTGGGGATCTACTCCCTGTTCGTGCTGGGCCTCGGCACCGGCGGGCCGGCGTACATCTGGCTGAACTTCATCCCGATCATCGGGATGCTGTTCGTCGCGCTGGTCTTCGGCGAGCTCGCCAGCCACTACCCGGTCGCGGGCGCGCTCTACCAGTACTCGAAGTTCTCGGTCGGTCCCGGCTACGGCTGGTTCGTCGGCTGGTTCTACGGGTTCGCGCTGCTGGTCACGGTGGCGGCGGTCGACACCGGCGTCGTCGGCTACTTCGCGGCACTGACCCACAACTGGTTCGGCTGGAACCTCGATCCCGCCGACCACTTCACGATCCTGTGGGTCACCGTGCTGCTGCTGGTGATCCAGACGGTCCTCAACGTCACCGGCGCGCGCGTGATGGGACGGGTCGCGCAGTTCGGCGTGTACGTCGAGATCGTCGGCACGTTCGGGATCGCGATCATCCTGGCCATCCACGGCTTCCACCACGGGCTCGGCTACCTGTTCTCGACCCAGGGCCAGACGCACGCGTCGACGAACGCGCTCGGCCTGGACTTCCACGGCAGCTTCCTGGCCGCCGGCCTGATCGCCGTGCTCGCGCCGGTCTACATCTACTACGGCTTCGAGTCGGCCGGCGACATCTCGGAGGAGACCCGGGACGCCGGCCGCCAGGTGCCACGGGCCATGCGCCTGGCCGTGATCTGGGGCGGCGTCGGCTCGCTGGTGCTGACGGCCGCGCTGCTGCTCGCCATCCCGGGCGACGGCTCGAAGGGGGTCGTCGACGCGTTCAACGGTGGCGTGCCGTTCATCCTCGGACAGCTGCCCTCCGGGGTGCAGGACTTCCTGCTGCTGATGATCATCTTCGCCTTCTTCTCGTGCGGCACCTCGATCCAGGGCGCCGGCAGCCGGCTGATGTTCAGCTACTCGCGCGACCAGGCGCTGCCCGGATCCTCGTGGATCTCGCGGGTCCACCAGCGGTTCGGTACGCCGGTCAACGCCCTGATCGCCGGTGCCGTGGTGTCGGCGCTGTTCGTGCTGCTGGTCTTCGTCTCCCCCGCGACCGACAAGCACTTCCTGTTCATCACCTACCCGGGTCACGTGAACGCGCTCCTCGCCCTGGTGTCGTTCGGGGTCAGCGGCATCTACCTGTCGTTCCTCCTGACCGTGCTCGGCGCTCTGGTCGCGCGGTCGCGGGGCTGGGTGCCCGAGGGCCGCTTCACCCTGGGGCGCTGGGGCACGACGGTGACCGTGATCGGGGCGGCGTACCTGGGACTGATGTTCATCAACGTCGTGCTGCCGACCGGCCTGACCTCGCCGCGCGGCGTCTTCAACTACGACTGGATCACGCTCCTCGTGATCGTGATCATCGCGGTGATCGGCGCGGCGTACTTCTTCACGGCCCGGCCCGACCGCGGCGTACGCCGGCACCTGCACGACGACCTCGAGCCCACCGGCGCCGAGCGCGAGCAGCCGCCCTCCGACGAACCACCGACCGAGGAGCCGCCCACCGCCGAGCCGCCCGGCGCTCCCGCGTAGAAGGACGGCTGCTGACCCATCCGTCGACCGGTCGCGTCCACCTAAACCACCGCGAGATCCAGGCGCGCCCGATGCCAGAATGCGGGGATGCTCGAGTCGCTCGGGATCCGGCAGGTCGACGAGGTGGTGTACCGCGAGCTGCTGTCGCGGAGCGAGGCGGAGTCCGACGAGCTGGCGGCGGCGCTGGAACGCCCGCCGGGCGACGTCACCGCGTCGCTGACCGCGTTGGAAGAGCTCGGCCTCGTGCACCGACTCCCGGGTCGTCCGATACGAGTGCGCGCCGCGAGGCCCGACGTGGCCGTCGACGTGCTCGTCAACCGGCGCAAGGAGGAGCTCGCCCGCGCGCAGCTGGCGGCCCGCGACCTGCTGGCCGAGATGCCGGCCGAGGAGCGACACCGGCCGGAGGACATCGTCGAGGTGCTGGTCGGCCGCGCCGCCATCGCGGCCCGGTTCGAGCAGCTGCTGGTCGGCACCCGCGAGGAGCTCCTCGTGCTGGACCGGCCGCCGTACGTCTCCAACCCCCAGCGCTCCGACCAGTCGGTACGCCGCCTCCTGCGCGACGAGGTCGTGGTGCGCGGGATCTACGCACCCGAGGCGCTCGACCTGCCCGGTGCGCTCGAGGAGGCACAGGACGCGTCGCGGGCCGGCGAACGGTCGCGGGTCCACGCCGACCTCCCGATGAAGCTCGCGATCTCCGACGGCCGGCTCGCGATCCTGCCGATCGGGATCGAGGAGACCATCGACGCGGCGCTCTGCATCCGGCCGTCGGCGCTGATGGATGCACTGGTGCGGCTCTTCGAGCTGCTGTGGGCGCAGGCGACGCCGATCGTGGCGCCCACGGTCGGACGCGGCGTGACCGACCGCGAGCTCGCGGCGCTGCTGGCCGCCGGCGCCAAGGACGACGTCGTGGCGCGCCACCTCGGGACCAGCACCCGGACCCTCAGCCGGCGCGTCTCCCAGCTGATGGACCACCTGCACGTCCGGACCCGTTTCCAGGCGGGCGTGCAGGCGGTCCGACTCGGCTGGCTCGATACCTCAGCGGACCAGGAAGGCGCGGACGACGGTCTGGTCGACCGCTGAGCCCGCGTCGTCCGCCGCGTGCAGCCGCAGAGACACGAAGCCTCCGCCCCGAGGCAGCACGACGTGCCAGCCGGAGTCCGTCGGCGTCACCGACGCCGGCGTCCAGGTCTTGCCGTCGTCCCACGAGGCGTCGAGCTTGACGTCGCCGACCCGCGTGTCCGACGACCCCGCCGCGTGCGGGATCGCCAGGTCGAACACCGCGCGGCGTCCCGGCTCGGGCGTCACCCGGTTGCGCAGGTCGACCGGGACGTCGTAGTCGGGCACCAGCACCGGCGCGTTCTCGACGTCCGCGGTCGTCGACGACGGGAAGCTCCACGTGGTGTCGGTGTGCGTCGACAGCTGGTTCCACGCCTGGGGGTTGTCGGTCGTGAAGTGGATCGCGACCTGCGAGTTCCCGGCCGGCAGGGCGGCGTACCCGTACGGCAGGTAGTCGGTCTCGGCGACCAGCGCCCCGTCGGCCAGCACCTCGAGATGGGTGGCCATCCCGCTCGCGTCGGAGTAGGCGAACCCGTGGTTGCCCTCGGCATCCGTGAAGCCGTCGAGGTAGATCCGCATCCGGTCCCCGCCGCGTGCGACCGGCGCCCCGGGGTTGGGTGCGGCCGTGATCGGCGCCGTCAGCGCCGGGAGGTCGCTCACCTCGCCCGGCCGGTACGCCGCCCGGTGCGGGTCGCTGACCAGCATCTCCTCGACCGGGTCGTGCGGGAACATCGCGTTGTACGACGTTCCCGGCGAGACCGCGGCGTACGTCCACGCGGTGTCGGGGTCGGCGATGCGGTACTCGGTGCGAGCCCGCGGACCGCCCCGGAACGGCATCATCGTCGAGATCGAGAACGTGTCCCCGGGCTGGAACTGGTACGCCGCCTGCGAGAACGTCGACCCGATCGTCGGCTGACCGTGCAGCGACCGCACCTGGGTCGCCAGGTCGCCGAGGGCGTACGAGTGGTGCAGGTCGGTCGGGATGCGGCCGTTCTCCTTGATCACGAGGTCGTAGAGGTACGGGCTGGCCGGTTCTCCGCGCACGTCGACGCGGGAGCCGGCGGGCAGCCGGGTCAGGGCCCGGCCCTCGGCGCGGTCGAGGCGGACGGTCGGGACCTGGAGCTTCACACCCGTGCCGTTCGGGTCACCGTTGTCCCCGGGCCCGTTGTTGTAGATCGCGACCAGACCAGCGCCGGCGGCCGCTGCGTTGTTGGACTGTTCGGCGACGGAGAGGTCGTCGGAGCGCTCCACCACCGCGATCGCGCCGTGCAGGTGCTTCCCGGCGAGGTCCTCGGGACGGGCCTGTCCGACGTCGATCGCGGCGAGCCGGTCCTGTCCGTCGTACATCGGGAACTCGGAGTCGAAGTCCGAGAACCACACGGCGTCGTAGTACGCCGGGTGCAGCCGGCCGGTCTGCCTGCTCGCGAGGCTGATGTCGGGCACCGCGAGCTGCAGGCGGGTCAGGGCCTGGAAGGTCCCGACGGTCGGCTCGAGGGTCGGCTGCAGGTAGGCGTGGTTGTCGAGCAGGAACGACGGCCGCAGCGTGCCGGTGATCGCGGACCCGTCGGCCGCCGTCTGGGTGTAGCCGAGCTGCAGGAGGCCCTCGTTGTTCGCGCGGGTCCGGTGTCCCGGTGTGGAGACGGTGAGCCGGTGTGCGTCGCGCGCGTCGAGGGTCATCTGCCGCGCGGCGGTCAGGTGGACCTGCGGGTCTCCCACGAGCGCGACGCTCTGGGCGGTGCGACCGCGGTCGGTCGGTGGCGTCTGGGCCGGCTCGGTGGTCACGAACGCCATCACCGAGTACTCACCGGGCTCCAGCAGGATGCAGTCGCTCTGGGCCCAGCCGTCGGTGGAGCAGTCGTGGCCGGTGTCGGGGCTGCCGGGGATCTCGCGGCTCCAGGACGACCCTGTGGCCAGGTCGAAGATGTTGACGTGGGCGAACGCCTCACGCCCGTCGCGGCCGATCGAGCTGAAGGTCAGCGCCACGGTGGTGCCGGGGTCGGCGTCCGGCGTGACCGCCGCGGTGCCGGAGACGAGCGTGGGTCGGCCACCACCGGCGGGCGCCAGCTGGGTGCCGGACGAGGTGGTCGTCTCGAGCACTCCGGTGGCCGCCCGGCCCTCCAGCGGCAGTACGGCGGTGCGGCCCGACGTACCGACCGGGCTCAGCTGGACGCGGTCGTGCCCGCCGAGGTCGATCACGCGTGCCTGCGCCGCCGGCGGCGCGGGATGGAAGGAGGAGGTGCTGCCGTTCGCCGCCTGACCGGTCAGGGCGAGTGCGACGGCCGCGGCCGTGGCGGCCAGCGGCGCGAAGGGGGTACGAGACATGTGGGTGGCTCCCGAGGTCGGTGGATGACCTCTTGATAGTCGAGCCGCCATTTCGGAGGACAGACCTGCGGCTGACGCCTTCAGGACATGGCGTCAGCTCGCCACGCGCCGACCGCACGGTCGACCTGCTCGGGCGTCAGCTGCACACCCCGATCCCTGTCAGGTCAGGATGCCCAGATCACCTGCCCGCGACGCCGCCTGGCCGCGCGTCCGCACGTCGAGCTTGGTCAGGACCGCGGACACGTGATGGTCGACGGTGCGCGTGGAGATCACCATCCGGGTCGCGATCTCCGCGTTCGTGAGCCCCGCCACGACGAGCTCCAGGACCTCCATCTCGCGACGGGTGAGCCCCACCGGGTTGGCCCGGGTGCTGGCCCGGGCGCCGACCGGGACGCCGCGCGCCCCGAGGTCCCGCAGGGCCTGCCGGGTACGGGCGGACGCCGCCACGGCACCCAACGCGTCGAACCGCTCGAGCGCCTCCCGCAGCCCCTCCTCCGACCCGGAGTCGAACAACGCCAGCGCCGCGTCGTACGGACATCCCACCTCGTCGAAGGCCGCCGCCGCCGCCCTCCAGTCGCCGGCGAACGAGTGCTCGTACGGCTCGGGGAAGTCCCGCGGCGGACCGAACGGCTCGAGCCCGAGCCGTCGACCCCATGCCTGGAGCTGGCCAGCGTCCCAGGGGCCGTAGGCGTCCCGCGCCGTCGCGGCACGGGCCGCGTCACTGCGCGCCCCCTCGTCGTCGCCCGCCAGCCACCGAGCCTCGGCCCGCGGCGCCAGCGCCTCGAGCCGCCACCCGGGCAGTCCCGAGCGCTCCGCGTTCGCGACCGCCTCGTCGAGGTGGAGCGCGGCCTCCTCGTGCTCGCCGAACCGCGCGAGTACGGTGCCGAGCGTCACCAGCGGCGCCATCCGGTTCTCGGGCGAGATCACCCTGGTCGCGAGAACGCGCCGGCTGACGTCCCCGGCCTCGCGCAACCGGCCCTGCACGAGGAGCGAGGCGCCGTGATGGGCACGCAGGCACGAGGCCCAGGTGGCGATGTCGTGGTCGTCGCAGTAGGGCGTGCCCTCGCGGAACCATCGCTCGGCAGCGACGAAGTCCCGGTGTCCGGTCCAGCAGGACTGCAGATAGCCGTACGCCGCGGCCGCCTGCTCGTGGGCGCCCGCCGCACGTGCCACCTCGAGCGCCTCCCGGACGTCGCCCATCGAGTCGGCGACCAGGCCGCGGGTCAACAGCGCCTCCGCGCGGACGTCGTCCATGCCCAACCCGACGGCCAGGGACTCGGCCCGGGTCGCCGCGGCCAGCGACCCGGCCCCGTCGCGGGCGTTGCGCCGGGACACGGCCAACGCGCTGGTCGCGCGGGCCAGCTCCGGACCTTCGCCGAGCTGCTCGAGCACGGCCACCGCACGCTCGGCGTACTCCTGCTCCTCGGGCCGGCACAGCCGCCACATCACCCGGGACAGGAAGGCCAGCGTCGCGCCCTCGCGGCGTACGTCGCCCACCTCGCGCCACAGCCGGAGCGCCGTCTCCGCCGAGCTCGCGGCCTCCTCCCACGCGTCCGTCAGCGACTGCTCGACGGCCAGCCGCTGATGGATGTCGGCGACCAGCCCGGCGTCGGCGCCGTCGCAGAAGCGCGTGGCACGCAGGTACTGCTGCACCGCCTCGCGATGGGCCCCGAGCTCGGCCGCCTGCTTCCCGGCCAGCGGTGCCAGCCGGAGCACCGCCGCCGCGTCGCCGGCACCCTCGGCGTGGTGCGCGAGACGGGCTGCGTCGCTCTCGCCGCGGTCCTCGAGCGCGCTCAGCAGCGTGGCGTGCACCTCGCGCCGCTTGTAGCCGGCCGCGTCCTGCTCGACGGCGATCCGGGTGAGCTCGTGCCGGAACCGGAGCTCGCCGTCCCGGCTCGTCAGGATCCCGCGCGCCAGCAGGGCGTCGAGACCGTCGGGGAGACTGAGGTCCACGGTCGCGAGCAGGTCGACGTCGACCCGAGCGCCGATCAGGGCGGCGACCCACGCGCAGGTGCGGCTGCGGTCGTCGAGCCGGCCGAGCCGCGCCAGCACCGCGTCCCGCGCCGTCGCGGAGATCTCGCCCCCGCCCGACGCCACCATCTCGGAGACGAAGAAGGGGTTGCCGCCGGTCAGCCGGTAGACGTGCTCGCCGTCCAGCCCGGCGGCGTCGGCCAGTGCCGAGACAGCCGCCGTCGTCAGCGGCGGTACGTCGACCCGGCGCGTCACGCCGTGCGTCGACAGGTCACCCAGCGCGATCCGCAGTGCGTCGTTGGCCGCCACCTCGTCGTCCCGGTAGGTCACCAGCAGGAGCGCAGGTACGGCGCGCATCCGCCGCCCGACGTACCGGAGCAGGTCGAGCGTCGCCTCGTCGGCCCAGTGCACGTCCTCCACCACGAGCGCGGTCGGCTGCTCCCGGAGGTGGTCGAGCAGGCCCTCGAAGAGGTCCTCACGGGCGGCGTTGTCTCCCAGGAGGGCAGCGAGCCGGCCGCCCGCCTGGACGGCGACGTCACGCAGCGGCCCGAGGGGGCGGGGCGTGAAGAGCCCGTCGCAGGCGCCGGCGTACCAGCGCACGGACGGGGACAGCTCGGCCTCGAGCCGGTCGACCAGCGAGGACTTGCCGACGCCGGCCTCTCCCCCGATCAGCACCAGCCGTCCGTGACCGTCGTGCGCCTCGGTGGCGTAGGTGTGCAGCGTCCCGAGCTGCGGCTGCCGCTCCAGCAGCTCCATCGACACAGTATGGGGGCAGCGAACCGGAACGGCACCGGTCGAGCGCGATGCACCACGGGGTACGCCTGCCATGATTGCTGTCCATGTCGGAGTCCTCAGCGGAGCGCAACGTCCTCGGCGAACCGCTCGAGCCGTGCGGCACCGACCCGATGACCGGGTTCTACCGCGACGGCAGCTGCGCGTGCGGCGAGGAGGACCTCGGGCTCCACGCCGTCTGCGCGGTGGTGACCGAGGAGTTCCTGCAGCATCAGCAGGCGGTGGGCAACGATCTGTCGACGCCGATGCCCGACTACGCCTTCCCCGGACTGAAGCCCGGCGACCGCTGGTGCGTGGTCGCCGCCCGGTGGCTGCAGGCCTACCACGACGGCGTCGCCGCCCCCGTCGTCCTGGCGTCCACCAACGAGCGGGCGCTCGAGGTGATCCCGCTGTCGGTGCTCAAGGAGCACGCCGTCGACGTCCCGCCCGACATCAGCGGCCTCGTCTGAGCCTCGGCTCACCGCGTCAGCGCGCCCCGAGGTGCGTCAGCACCGCCAGCACTCGGCGGTGGTCGTCGTCGGTGGGCTGCAGGTCGAGCTTGAGGAAGATGCTCCGCACGTGGGACTCGACGGTCTTGCCGGTCAGCCGGAGCAGCGACGCGATCGCGCGGTTGGAGCGACCCTGTGCCATCAGCGCCAGCACCTCACGCTCCCGTGCGGACAGGTCGGCGAGCGGGTCGCGCGCAGCCGAGCGACCGAGCAGCTCGGTGACCACGGCGGGGTCGACGACGGTCCGCCCGGCCAGGACCCGGCGTACGGCGTCGGCGAGCTCGTCGAGGTCGGTCACCCGGTCCTTGAGCAGGTAGCCCACGGCCCCCTGCCCTCCGTCGAGCAGCGACATCGCGTAGTACGGCTCGACGTACTGCGACAACACGATCACCGCGGTGCGGGGTCGGTCGCGCCGCAGGGCCTCGGCAGCCCGGAGCCCCTCCGTGGCGTGGTCGGGCGGCATCCGGATGTCTGTGACCACGAGGTCGGGCGCCAGCTCGGCGGCCATCGCCAGCAGCCCCGGCAGGTCGCCGGCCTGCCCGACCACCTCGAGCCCGGCCTCGACGAGCAGCCGCGCCAGGCCCTCGCGGAAGAGCACGGCGTCGTCGGCGACGACCACCCGGGTCACGGTGCTTCCCGGGTCACGGGGCGTCCCGGGTCACGGGGCGTCCTGGCACGGCAGGTCCACGCGTACGACGGTGCCGGCTCCGGGCTCGCTCTCGAACGAGAGGGTCCCGCCGACCGCGATCACCCGGTCCCGGAGCCCGGCCAGACCGGACCCCCGACCCGGATCGGCCCCGCCACGGCCGTCGTCGCAGACCTCCACGTGCAGGTGGTCGCCGACGCGGGCGACCGCCACGCCGGCGTGGGTCGCGTGGGAATGCTTGGTGACGTTGGCCAGCGCCTCGCTCACGACGAAGTACGCCGTTGCCTCGACCGGCGGCGGGTACCGCTCGTCACCCACCGCCACGTCGACCGGCACCGGCACCCGCCCCGCGACCATGGCGACGGCCGGGCCCAGTCCGGCGTCGGTGAGCACGGTCGGGTGGATTCCACGGGCGAGCTCGCGCAGCTCGTCGATCGCGGTCGCCAGCTCCTGTCCCGTGCGCTCGAGGGTGTCGGCGACGAGCGACTGCTCGCCGTTACCGAGCTGCCGCCGGGCCGTCCTGAGGGCGAGCGAGAGAGCGAGGAGCCGCTGTTGCGCGCCGTCGTGGAGGTCGCGCTCGACCCGCCGTCGTTCGGCGTCGCCGGCGAGCACGATCCGCTCGCGCGAGGCGCGCACCTCCTCGAGCTGGGCGCGCAGCTCGGCGTGCAGCCGCTCGTTGTCCAGCGCCATCCCGGCCGCCGCGGCGGTCGCGCGCACCAGGTCGGGATCCAGCGCGACGTCGTGGACCAGGGCGGCCAGCGGGTGCCCGTGCCGCTCGACCATCGTCGTACGACGGCCGCTGTACGGCGCGTGCGGATCGGCGGGCCGTCCGTCGGCGTCCACCCAGCGGTCCCCGCCCATCGGGTAGGCGACCTGCACCGCCGGATCGGCAAGGGTCCGGGCGAGCAGCGCGCGCAGCTGACCCGGAGCGACCGGTGACTGGAGGTCGACCACGAGCCCGCCGATGGCGCTCTGTGCGAGCCTGGTCGAGAGCAGGCCGTAGACGAAGATCCAGGGCACGGCGGTGTTCAGGACCGCGTTGAGCTCCCAGATCAGGTACGCGAAGCCGCCCGACTCGGACGACGTGAACGGCGAGAGGCTGAAGACGACCACCAGGATGCAGGCGACCGCCCAGAGGGGCGCGAGGTCGCGCCGCGCGGCCGGGGACGACCGGTGCCACCGCAGCCACAGCACCGCGAAGAACAGCGGGACCAGCACCCAGGCGGACCGGTCGTAGACGAGGAAGAACCGGTGGGCGAGTGCGGCATCCGGGAGGTCCGGCAGGGCGGCCGGGACGGCGGGACAGGCCGGGCAGCGTGACGTGTCCTGGGTGAGCAGCGACAGGGCCATCGCCCCCGTCGGCACGACGTACGCCGCGAGGACGACCGCCCGCTCGAACCTCGTCGTGAGGCGCCCGCTGGGATAGGCGACGACCAGGTGCGCGAGCAGCCCGGCCGCCGCTGCCTCACCGAGGTGCAGGAACTCCAGCGACCAGCCGTTCGGGATGTTCATCCAGTTCCCGCAGAACCACGACACCCCGTTGAGCACCATCAGCGGACCGAGCCGGTTGCCCGGCCGCCGATCGACGGCGACCGCCCCGCCGAGGAAGAAGCTGAAACCGGTGGCGAAGTCGAGCAGGTGGTTCTCGTCGACGTGGTGGGCGATGCTGACCGCCTCGCCGCCGAGCCCCCAGCCGAGGCCGAGCACGACCACGCCGAGCGCCGCCCAGCGCCGGCGGGTCACCCTCGGGCCTCCAGCACCGCCTCGAGCGATGCACCACTGAGGTCGTCCTTGCGCAGGAAGCCGTGCGGGGTCGTGGAGATCCGGCCACCGAAGTCCTCGGGCGCTCGTCCCGAGGTCAGCACGACCTCGGTGGCGTCGCCGACCTGCTCGCCGATCTGCTGCGCGACCGCGAAGCCGTCGAGGTCGGGCAGCTGGATGTCGAGCAGCACGACCTCCGGCCGGAGCTCCTCGGCGAGGCGGATCGCCGTACGCCCGTCGCCGGCCTCGCCGACGACGTCGAAGCCCTCGTCGGCGAGCAGCTCGCGGGCCCAGGACCGGAAACCCGCGTGGTCGTCGACGATGAGGAGCCTCCTCATGCGGTCATGGTGACACCGTTCGGCCCCGGCGTCTTCAGGGTCTGCACCGACCTCAGGTCCGGTGCCCGCCTGGATGCGCACGCGTCGTACGCCGGTCACGCTGGTGGCGTCCGCGAAAGGAGCCCGTCATGACCACCATGACTCTCACCCCGACCCGTCGTACGACGTGGCCGGTCGGCCTCGCTCTCGGCTCCATGGCCGGCACCGCGCTCGTCATCGCCGGCGTCTGGAACGCACTCATCCAGCAGCACGTCAGCGTCTCCGCACCACCTCACGTGAGCCAGGAGGTGCCGCCGGTCCGGACGATGGAGATCTACTACACGTGGTACGCCGGCACCGTCGCCCAGGAGCGCGCCGCCACCATCCTCGGCCTGATCGGCGTGAGCGGCCTGGTGATCCTGGTCGCCGAGCTGCGACGGAGGCTGGGTCCCCGCCTCGGGCGCGGCGCCTGCACGGCGGCGCAGGCCGGCGGCCTGGTCTGGATGGTCGGCGCCGTGGCCGCGATCGGCGGACACCGGGCCGTCGGCCTGATGGCCACCCACGGCAACCCGATCGAGACGGTGAACGCCGTCGCGTTCACCACCGACGTGACCAGCGACGCGTTCTCGGCGGCGTCGTTCGTGCTGCTCGCGGTGGCGATGCCGGCCCTCGCCGCTGCGTCGCTCGGTGGCCGGGGCCGGTCGTTCGGCGGTCAGGGCTGGGCGGCCCTGAGCGTCCTCACCGGACTGCTCTCCGCCGTCGTGGCCTACGGGTACGTCGCCGGCATCGACTCGATCACCAGCTACGACCTCGGGATCCTCGCCGCCGTCCTCATGCCGTGCTGGCTGGTGTGGACCGGCCGCCTCCTCGACCGCTCCGAGCCCTCCGAGTCCTCCATCTGAGATCGCATCACCCACCGGAAAGGAACACATCATGCACAGCCTGCACGTCACCGTCGCCCTCCAGGGCGACCTGGATCCCATCGCTCGTCAGGCCCACCTCGACCAGGTCGTCTCCGAGGTCGCGTCCAAGCCGGGTCTGGTCCACGCCTACTTCCTCGCGCCGCACGATGGCGTCGGAAGCGCCTACGCGTTCTTCGACACCGAGGAGCATGCACGTGAGGGCGCTCCCGAGATCGGCTTCGTGCACTCGGGCGTCGCCCTGATCAAGGACGTCGAGGTCCTCCCCGTGATGGCCAGCATCTGAGCCATCGGGGGCCCGAGTTCCGGGCCTGTCCGTCGGGGGACCGCGGGTCCCGGCCACCGGCCGGGACCCGTCGTACGTGTCCGGTCGTCCGGACCGTCACCCGGAGTGCGTGACGTGCGCGTCCGGGCCCGGGAACGAGACGCCC
Source organism: Nocardioides sp. (assembly GCF_036503465.1). Taxonomy (GTDB): domain Bacteria; phylum Actinomycetota; class Actinomycetes; order Propionibacteriales; family Nocardioidaceae; genus Nocardioides. The sequence continues at coordinate 25,714 of NZ_DASXWU010000089.1, read as the reverse complement.
TCGTGGCCGTCGTCCCAGCGCACGACGTACGGCGGCGAGCCGTCGTCGCCGCGCACCTCGAGGATCTCGCCCTCGCGCGGGGGCGAGCCGACCTTCTTGCTGTCCACCACCAGGTGATCGCCGACCTTCGCCTGCATCGCGACACCCCTTCCGTGTCCTGTTCCGTGTCCTGTTCCGTGTCCTGTTCCGTGTCCTGGTCCGGTGCTGCTTCCCACCATCGTCTCGTCGGTCGACCTTGTCGAGAGCACGGGAATGATGGGCACCCTCACCGCGTTCACCGGAGTAGTTGAATCCGCAACGATCAGAGGTAGGGGACATGCAGTTCGGCATCTTCACCGTGGGCGACGTGACGCCCGACCCGACGACGGGTCGGACGCCGACCGAGCACCAGCGGATCAAGGCGACCGTCGAGATCGCGAAGAAGGCCGAGGAGGTCGGGCTCGACGTGGTCGCGGTCGGCGAGCACCACAACCCGCCGTTCATCGCCTCCGCGCCCACCACGACGCTGGCCTACATCGGCGCGCAGACGTCGCGGGTGATCCTGTCGACGTCGACGACGCTGATCACCACCACCGACCCGGTGCTGATCGCGGAGAACTACGCCAAGCTCCAGCACCTCACCGACGGCCGCGTCGACCTGATGATGGGTCGCGGCAACACCGGCCCGGTCTACCCGTGGTTCGGCAAGGACATCCGCGAGGGCATCAACCTCGCGCTCGAGAACTACGCCCTGCTCCACCGCCTCTGGCGCGAGGACGTCGTCGACTGGGAGGGAAAGTTCCGGACGCCGCTCCAGGGCTTCACCTCCACGCCGCGACCGCTGGACGGCGTACCCCCGTTCGTGTGGCACGGCTCGATCCGCTCCCCCGAGATCGCCGAGCAGGCGGCGTACTACGGCGACGGGTTCTTCGCCAACCACATCTTCTGGCCCGCCTCGCACACGGCTCGCATGGTCAGCCTCTACCGCCGCCGCTTCGAGCACTACGGTCACGGCACCGCCGACCAGGCGATCGTCGGCCTCGGCGGACAGGTGTTCATGCGGCACAACAGCCAGGACGCCGTGCGGGAGTTCCGTCCGTACTTCGACAACGCCCCGGTCTACGGCCACGGCCCGTCGCTGGAGGACTTCACCCGCGAGACGCCGCTCACCGTCGGATCGCCGCAGCAGGTCATCGAGCGCACGCTCGGCTTCCGTGAGTACGTCGGCGACTACCAGCGCCAGCTGTTCCTGATGGACCACGCCGGCCTGCCGCTGAAGACCGTCCTCGAGCAGCTCGACCTGCTCGGCGAGGAGGTCGTGCCGGTGCTGCGCCGGGAGTTCGCGGCCCTCAAGCCCGCGCATGTCCCAGACGCCCCCACGCATTCTTCGATGGTTGAGGAGGCGCGCCAGCGCCGTCTCGAAACCACCGAAGAAGAGGTGACGGTATGACCAAGATCGTCATCGTCTCCGCCGGCATCTCCGTGCCGTCGTCGACCCGCATCCTCGCCGACGCCCTGGGCGCGGCCACGACCCGCTCTCTTTCGGTGGTCGAGGAGGGCCCCCTGGGAGCTCGTCTCGAGACCACCCCTCCGGACATCCACGTCATCGAGCTCCGCGAGCTCGCGCACCAGCTCACCGACAACGTCCTCACCGGCTTTCCGACCGGCGCCCTCGCCGACGCCGTACGCCGGGTGGCCGAGGCCGACGCGATCGTCGCGGTGAGCCCGGTCTACACCGGCTCCTACTCGGGTCTGTTCAAGATGTTCTTCGACGTCCTCGAGGACGGCACCCTCGAGGGCAAGCCGGTCCTGATCGCCGCGACCGCGGGGACAGCTCGCCACTCGCTGGTCCTCGAGTTCGCGATGCGGCCGCTGTTCGCCTACCTGCGCGCGGACGTCGTACCGACCGCCGTCTTCGCCGCGAGCGAGGACTTCGGGGCCGGTTCGGTCAGGGGCGGCTCGCTCTCCGCCCGGATCGACCGCGCGGCACGCGAGCTCGCCGACAAGGTGCTCCGCCGCGGGACCGTGCTCCCGGACGACCCGTTCGAGAACCCGACGCCGTTCGAGGACCTGCTCCGCGACATCTGACCCGGTCGCCTGGCGGGGGGCGACGTCGTCACGCACGACGACGCCGGACACGGACGACGGGCCCGCCGGAAGACTCCCGGCGGACCCGTCGATCCGATCACTGCGCGGTCGGTGTCACCGACCCAGGTGCAGGACGATCCTCTGGTCGAGCTCGCCCGCCTTGTAGATCCGCACGACGTGCCGGCCCGAGCCCTCTGAGAAGCGGAGCTTGGTGAAGGCCCGCTCGTCGTCACCCATCTTGCTGGTGTAGACGCGGGTGTCGTCGTCGGTCACCTTGAAGGCCAGCTTGCGGCCCTGGACCTGGTTGTCGCCGAGCTGGTCGGTGACGAACTTGATGTTGAGCACCGAGGAGTGGCGGTAGTCGACCTCGGTCGCCGTCGCCGTGCCGGTCACCGGGACCGTGGTGATCTGCGGCTCGCTGCTGAACTGGTAGTCGGTGTCGCCTACCTGGATGTCGTGGATGACGCCGTTGCCCAGGATGCCCGAGCCGAGCGAGAAGCCGACGGCGTACAGCTTGGCGCTCGGCAGTGCGGTCTGCCACTCGGCGAGGGTGCCGTGGCAGTCCGAGCCGGAGCCGCCGGTGGTCTCGGGGCAGGTGAAGCCGCGCTGCGTTGCACGCGCCGACCCACCGGTGTACCAGAAGTCGTCGCCGTACGCCGGCTCCCCGACCAGGATGTTGTAGTTGTTGTCCGTGGTCGAGAGGTCACCGTCGGTGTCGAAGACGATCTGGACGCCCGGCTGGTTATCCGTGCCGTACCACGTCAGCGACGCCGAGTCGGGAAGCCCCTGCGACGGCACGTCGACGTACTCGGCAGCCTTGGCGTTGCTCGAGTTGTCGTCTGTCCAGACGTGCAGCCCCTCCTTGAGGAACTCCCAGTGTCCGGCGCTGCGCGTGTCGGAGAGCCCGTTGGTGTCGAAGCCTCCTGGCCGGACCATCACAGTCTGCCCAGACGTGGCGTTCGCCGAGGGGGCGAGCGAGATCAGGGCCGCTGCGGCGACACCGGCGAGGCCTGCGACGAGACCCGAGCTGATGACCTTCATTGTTCTCCTTGAGAGTGGGTGAGTGTTGCTCCCCAGCGGGGAGGACGCCGCGGAACGGCGTGTCGTCCCCCGGCGCGAAAGGAACGTAACCCGATATATCTGGCGAGCGTGGCGGAACCACGAAATAGATCGCAAACCGATAGATCCCCGTGATCCGGCCGACGGTGCCGTCCGTCCGGGGGCCCTCGACAACCCGTCAGGCAGCGCCCCAGCGGGCGACGAGGGCACCCCACACCATCCCCGCGCCGAACGCGGAGAGCAGCACACGGTCACCGTCGTGCAGCCGACCGGCGGCCTGCGCGTCGGCCAGCGCGATCGGGAGGGAGGCCGCGGAGGTGTTGGCGTACTCGGCCAGTACGTCGACCACGCGCTCGGTCGGCAGGCCGAGCCGATGGCCGACCGCGGCGATGATCCGGGAGTTCGCCTGGTGGTAGACGAACAGGTCGATGTCGTCCTGGGAGAGCCCGTCCTGCTCGAGGACCTCACGGGTCACCTCGGTCATGGACCGCACGGCGTACTTGTAGACCGTCGGCCCGTCCATCCGGATCGTCTGGTCGTCACGACCGAGCCGGATCAGGTGACGCCCGTCGCCGTCGGAGTGCAGCACGGTGCGGCCCACCCGCGAGGGCCCGTCCACGGCCGTGAGCACGACGGCCCCGGCACCGTCGCCGAACAGCATCGCGGTCCCGCGGTCGTCGTGGTCGAGGTACCTGTTCAGCAGGTCGGCGCCGATCGCCACCACGGTCCGCGCGCGCCCGGACTCGATCTGCGCGGCCGCCACGGAGAGACAGGTCAGGAAGCCGCAGCAGGCGTTGTTCACGTCGAACGCGCCGGCGCCGATCGCGCCGATGTCGGCGGCGATCATCGGCGCGGCGTGCGGGCTCATCTCCTCCGCGCTCGTGGTGCCCAGCACCACCAGGTCGACCTCGCTCGCGTCGATCCCTGCGTCCGCCAGGGCCGACTCGGCCGCCCCGGTAGCGAAGTGGTCGAGCCGCTCGCCGGGTGCCGCCACATGTCGTTCGCGGGTGCCGGTGCGGGAGGTCACCCACTCCTCGTCGACCCCGAGCCGCTCGGCGATCTCCTTGTTGTGCACGACGGCCTCGGGGACCGCCATGCCCACACCCACCGGAGCGGCGCCGACGGCGGGTGAGGTCACGCTTCCACCATACGATGCGGCCATGCCCACGGATGTCGCCTCGGATTCCGGCTCAGCGGAGGCGATGCCGCGGTCGTGGCAGGTGCATCGGCTGGGTTCGCCGGAGGAGGCGCTGCGGCTCGAGCGCCGGCCGGTCCGCGATCCCGGGCCCGGCGAGGTGCGGGTGCGGGTCGAGGCGGCCGGGCTCAACCATCCCGACCTGCTGCTGTGCACCGGGCGCTACCAGGAGCGCCCCGAGCTCCCCTTCTCCCCCGGCTTCGAGGCCGCCGGTGAGGTCGTGTCCGTCGGCCCCGGCTCGGTACGCCGCGTGGGCGAGCGCGTGGCCGTCGTACCGGAGCTCCCCGAGGGCGCCTTCCAGGAGTCGCTGACCGTGCCCGACGCCCAGACCTACCCGGTGCCGGACTCCATGCCGGCCACCACCGCGGCCGTGCTGCACGTCGCCTACACGACCGCGCACGCCGCGCTCCACCACCGCGCCGGGCTGCGGCCCGGCGAGCGGCTGCTGGTCACCGGCGCCGCCGGCGGCGTCGGCTCCGCCGCGATCCAGCTCGGCAGGGCGGCCGGTGCGTACGTCGTCGCGCTCGCCTCCGGGTCGGCCAAGGCCGAGGCCTGCCGCGAGCTCGGTGCCGACCTCGTGCTCGACCCCGACGACCCGGACCTCGTCGACCGGGTGCGCGAGCTCGGCGGCGCCGACGTCACGCTCGACGTGGTCGGCGGCGACGTCTTCGACCGGGTACGCCGATGCCTGGCGTTCGAGGGTCGCCTGGTCACCGTGGGCTTCGCCGGCGGCACGGTCCCGCAGGCGCCGGTCAACCACGTGCTGCTGCGCAGCTACTCCCTGATCGGCCTCCACCTCGCGACGTACCGCCGCGAGAATCCCGACCTGCTCCGCCACATCCACGCCGAGCTGGTCGACCTGGTGGCCGCCGGCGTGGTGGCACCGCGCGTGACCGCGCTGCCGTTCGACCAGGCCCCGGCCGCGCTCGGACTGCTCGCGCGCCGCGAGGTGATCGGCCGCGTCGTCCTGACCGTCTGACGCTTCCTCGGTGGTTGAGGAGCGAGCTCTGCGACCTCCCTCGGTGGTTGAGGAGCGAGCTCTGCGACCTGCCTCGGTGGTTGAGGAGCGAGCTCTGCGAGCGTCTCGAAACCACCGTGCACTGGCACCATGGTGACCATGACGACGTTGGCGACGCACCCGTACCCGGTGCGGATCGTCCCCTCAGCTCTGCTCGGCTAGCCCGAGCTGCTCGGTCGCCTGCTGCGCCAGGCGGAACTTCTGCACCTTGCCCGACGCCGTCAGCGGCAGCCGATCGGCGGTGGTGAACAGCACGTACTTGGGCACCTTGAACCGCGCCAGCTCGTCGCTGCAGTAGCCGACCAGCGCGTCGGCGTCGGGTGTGGCGCCTTCGGTCGGCACGATCCACGCGCAGCCGACCTCACCCATCCGCTCGTCGGGTACGCCGACCACGTGCGCCTGCGCGACATCCGGGAGCCGGGTCAGGCGCGCCTCGACCTCGCCGGGCATCACCAGCTCGCCGCCGCACTTGTACAGCTCCTTGCTGCGCCCGGTCAGCACCAGGTAGCCGTCCTCGCGGACGATGCCGAGATCGCCCGACCGCAGCCATCCGTCGGCCAGCGTCGCCTCGGCGGTCTCCCGAGGCTTGTCGAAGTAGCCAGGCGTGATGATCGGTCCGCGCGCCACGAGCTCGCCTTCCTCGCCGTCCGGCAGAAGGGCGCCGGTGGGGTCGACGGTCCGGTACTCCGCGAGCCGGCCGTCCAGCCCAGGGTCGCCGGCGATCCCGCCCAGCTTCGGGTTGCCCACGGTGTCGACCAGGTGCTCGATCGGGTCGCCCGGCATCGTGAACGTCGTCGCCGCGGCGGTCTCGGTCATGCCGTACGCCGTCACCAGCTGCTCGACGCCCAGCACCTCGTTCAGGTCCTGCCACAGCCGCGCCGGCGCCGACGCGGCCGCGGACATCACCGAGTGCAGCGAGCCCAGGTCGTAGCCCCCACCACGGGCGGCGTCGACGATCGCCAGGCTCATGGTCGGCACGAACAACGCCTCGTTCGCACCGTGCTTCTCCACCGCCTCGAGCGTCGCCTTCGGGTCGAACGCGGCCTGCACCACCACCGCTCCGGCCACGAACATCGACGCCAGCAGCCCCTCGACGTACGCGAACACGTGGTGCAAGGGCAGCGCGAACAGGATCCGCCGGCCGTCCTCGAAGGCGCGGGTGTACGCCGACCCGTAGGCGCTGCGCAGCTCCATGTCGTGCGTGGAGATCACGCCCTTGGCCTGGCCGGTGGTGCCGGACGTGTAGAAGATCGAGGCCGTGTCGCCCGGCTCGACCGCCGCCGTACGCCGGTCCAGCTCGGCGTCGAGCGCCGGGTCGGGATCGTGGGCCAGACCGGCCAGGTCGAGCACGCCCGGCCGCCGGCTCGCCGTACCCTGCCCACTCCTGCCTGGCCCTTTCGGCACGGTGACCACCAGCCGCAGGTCCGGCAGCGTCTCGCTCGCGCCGCCGTTCTCCCACCCCGGCGTGACCTGGTCGAGCGTCTCCAGCGCGTCGATGCCGCGGAACTCCTCCATCGTCACCAGCGCCACCGACCGTGACTGGCCGAGCACGTAGCCGAGCTCCTCGGCCTTGAGCAGGATGTTGACCGGCACCGCGACCGCCCCGGCCCGCGCGATCGCGAACTTGACCGCGATCGTCTCCGGACCGTTCGGCAGCACGACCGCGACGTGCTCCCCCGCCTTCACCCCCCGGTCCACGAGCCCGCGCCCGATCGCCCTCGACCATTCAGAGAGCTCGCGGTAGGTCCAGGTCCCGTCGTCGGTGATCACGAACGCCCGGTCGGGGTGCTCCGCCGCCACCTCGTCCAGCAGCGCGGCCAGCGATCGTCCACGCCACGGGCGGTGTCTCCGCTCGAGCGCCTCCCGGCGCTCCGCCACACCCGCCACCGAGACCTTCGCCGCGCCCGCCATCGGCGCCACCCCCTCGTAGGTGATCTGGTGGCGACATTACGCCGATCCAGGTCCGTCGAGCCTCCGGGACGAGGCCGCCCGGCGACGGTCGGCCGGTCAGCGTCCGAGCAGTCGCCAGAGGATCCCGCGGCGCTGGGAGCGGGGATGGCCGGGGCACCACTCGTCGGCGGGGATCACGGCCCTGAGCTGGGCGGCGTGCGCTCCGCACCCGCGCCAGGTGGTGAGGCCGCAGGTGTGGCAGCGGACTGGGTGGCACATGGCTTCTCTCACTGTGACGGATAGGACATAATCCCCCCTAGGGGATATCCCCCCGGGGGGTTATAATGACACATGGAGCGACCGAGGAGGAAGCCGATGACGATCGCCGACACCCACGCCTCGAGGCGGTACACGATGCGGGTGGCGACCCTGTTGCCGTTCGACGAGGCCGTGGCACGGATGCGTGACGGGCTGGCCGACCAGGGCTTCGGCGTCCTCACCGAGATCGACGTCAGGGCCACCCTGTCGAGCAAGCTCGGCGTCGACGTGCCGGCGCAGGTCATCCTCGGAGCCTGCCGGCCCCAGCTGGCGCACCGGGCGCTCGCGGCGGCGCCGTCGGTCGCGACCCTCCTGCCATGCAACGTCGTGGTCCGCGAGGTGACCGGCGGCTCGGTCGTCGAGGTGGTCGATCCCGACGTCATGTCGAGGCTGGAGGACGACCCGGCGGTCGCGGACGTGGCCACCGAAGCACGGAGCCGGCTCCTCGCCGTCCTCGACCGACTCGTCCCCCAGGAGGCGTGATGCAGCTCGAGGCCCAGGACATGCATTCCGTGATCAACCGCGCCAAGCGCGCGCACGGCCACCTCGGCAAGGTGATCAGGATGATGGAGGAGGGCGCGGAGTGCGAGGACGTGCTGACCCAGCTCTCCGCCGTTCTCAAGGCACTCGAGCGCACCGGTTTCCAGGTCGTCGCCACCGGCCTCCGGCAGTGCATGACGGCCGGCGACGGACCCGACTCCGTCGACGTCAAGAAGATGGAAAAGCTCTTCCTCGGCCTCGCCTAGGGCACCTCCAACCCCACACAGGAAAGGTCCGATGACCACCACGATCGACTCGGCCCCCACGGCCAGCCCCCACGGCGAGGCCGTCCTCGACGAGCTGCTGCCCCTGCACCGCCGGCTGCGGCGCGCCATCCCCGACGCCTACCAGGGGTTCAGCGAGCTCCACCGTGCGGCGTTCGCCGACGGCGCCCTCGACGTCGCAACCAAGGAACTGATCGCCCTGGCTATCGCCGTCGTCGAGGGATGTGACGGATGCATCGCCTCCCACGCCCAGGCCGCCGCCCGCGCCGGGGCCACACGCCAGCAGGCCGCCGAAGCGATCGGCGTCACCTTCCTCATGCACGGCGGACCCGCCACGATTTACGGCCCACGTGCCTATGATGCATTCTGCGAGTTCGCGACCGACTGAGGATCCGACAGTTCACCGTCGCCCTTCGCCTCGGTTGCGCCGTGAGGCCTCCTGCTCGAACGTCCACCCTCACGTGCATCGGTGGAACCGGTAGTTGCCGTCGGGTCGTCGTCGGGTGTCGTAGTGGTGGTCGTGGGCGCGGTGGTGGTGCCAGGAGCAGAGCAGGACGCCGTCGTCGAGGTCGGTGCGGCCGCCGGCTGTCCAGGGCTGCTTGGCGTGGTGGGCCTCGCACCAGGCGGCCGGGACGGTGCAGCCCTCGGCGCGGCAGCGCCGGTCACGCACCGCCATCGCCTTGCGCTGGGCCGGCGAGAACAGGCGGCGGCTGCGGCCCAGGTCGAGGACCTCCGAGTTCCCGCCCAGGACCGCGGGGATGATCTGGGCGGTACACGCCAGCCGCCGTGCCTGGGCGGCGCTGATCGGCTCCTCCCCGACCAGGCCGACGCCGGCCAGGGTCGAGGCCAACATCTGGTGGTCGATGGTGACGATCACCGTGGTCGCGTCCCCGCCGTGCAACGGCATCCGGTCGGGGTCGACGGCCTCCAGGAACGCCGCGAACGCCTCCCCCAACCGACGACGCGGACCCACCGGCTCCTCGTGCACGGCGGTCCGGTGGCGCGGTGAGGTGTAGGCATCCAGATACGTGCGCAGCCGGTCGGCCACCGCATCGGCCACCCGGCCGGAGATCCGGGTGGTCCCGTCCCCGCACCGGTGGAAGCCCAGGCTGGCCACCGCGGCGGCACGGCGTTCCTCCCGCTCCAGCGCCTTGCCCTCGGCCTGCTCACAGGTCTCGGGGGCGGCGACCTGAAGGATCCGGCGACCCAGCCGGCGCAGCTGAGCCGGCGCGTACTGCCCGGCGTACCCCACCAACGTCTCCTCCGCCTTCACCAGGGTCTCGGCGTCGACCTCACCGGTGGGCAGGTCGTCCAGGGCGTGGGCGATCACCCGCGCCTGCGCCAGGTTCACCGATCCCTCGCCGACCGCCGCCCCCAACCGGGTCCACCGGCGGTCCAACCCACGGGCCAACGCCAGGTCACCGGCCTGGGCCCGCGGATCGGTCCGGGTCTCCGAGGCCAGCCAGGTCGCCACACTGTGGTCGGCCGTCTCCTGAGCCAGCTCCTCCGAGGCGGCCATCAACCGCAGCCGCAACCCCGTCAACCGGCCCTCCAGCGCATGCACCCGACGCAACGCCGCGGCCTTCTCCCCCGCCCGCATGAACGTCGGGTCCACCCCGGCCACGTCCTTCAACGCCGCCTCGACCGCGCCGATGCACGCCAGGATCGGGTGGACTGTGGCTGGCGGTCCCACCGGCACCTCCCGACATCGACGACGAACTCAGGTCTCACGTGTCGATGGCAGCGTGCCCGGTGAGCAGGGCGGCCCGGAACAAGCTTCCCAAGCCCCGCCGAGACCCCAGCTATCAGTATCGTCTCGGCGTGCCTCCATTAGAACACACGTTCGAATCGGTGTCAACCGCTGTTCCACAGCGACCCCACGCAGCACGGCCGGCGCACGGGAGACGTCATCCACCCCGCGCAGCCCGGAACGCCCTCGTCCACCCGGTGGCAGTAGACCTTGCTCGTGCGTGGCCACGTCTCGCACGCCTTGAGGATCACGCCGGCCGGTCCGAGAGGGACCCGGAGGAGGTAGGGCAGCGTCGAGTCGCCGTCCGGGTTGCGGGCGATCACGAAGTCGTCCGGCACGCGGGCAACGCTACCCAAGACGTCAGCCCAGGACGTCAGCCCAGGACGTCAGCCCAGGTCGTCTAGATCCCAAGCTCCTTGCGGAGCCGGTCGAGGTCCATGTCGAACGGCGTGGGGTTCCGTCGGTGCTGCCACTCGTAGTCGTCGAGAAGCGCTATCAGGTCGTCACGCCGCGCTGACTGAGCCGCCTCACGAGGTGTCTCGCCACCCAGGGCCGGGATCGAGTCGTCGAGCCACCGCTCCTCGAACGTCCGCGCGATGACCTCGCGGTCCTCGGACGACAGGTCGGACAGGTCGGACATGTCGGACAGGTCGGACAGGTCGGACAGGTCGACCGACTCCTGCCTGAAGTCGTCGGCCTGGCGCTCCCGAGCCACGGCGTCGGGGTCCAACAGCACCGTGGACTCGTCGACGAGCCGGGCCCGCGGGTCCACCTCCGCCAGGATCTCCTGCAGCGCCCTGAGCCGCTCGACCGCGTTGGTCTCCAGCACCAGCCGTCCGCCCTGACGACGTACCGTCCCCAGCACGGTGTCGTCCGGAGAGAGCCGATGCAGGGTCTCCTCGCCCGGATCCGCCTCGAGCCGTGTGGCCAGCCGGCGCCACGTCTCATCCAGGGCCGCCACCTCGTAGCGCGCCGAGCAGAGCACCAGCTCCTCTCCCCCGGTGGTCTGCACCGCCGGCCGGGGCGGCGCGAACGCCAGCGCCGCCAGCTGCCGAGGAGAGCCGCCCTCACGGAGCAGCCCCAGCAGCCGAGGGCGCATCAGCCGCGGGATGGACGAGGGCGGCGACTGCAGACGCAGCGTCCCCGACCCGTCGTCCAGCGGCCGCCCGAGGAGTACGTCGTGAGGCTCGACCTCGCGGGACAGGCGGCGGTCCGCGACCTCGAGCTCCTCGCGGGTGAGCAGGTCGGTTGCGACGATCCCGCGCATCGGCAGCACGCGTCGTACCTCCAACAGCCTCATCGGCCGCCCGACCCACGACTCCGCGAGGGCCCGCTCGTCGGCCGGCAGCAGATCTCCCATGACATTGAGGAACTCCTCGAGCAGCCCGCCGTCACCGATCGCGAAGTCGTGGACCATGGGATTCTCGAACGCCTGCCGCGCGGCCTCGCGGCTGTCGGGCTCGGCTCCGGCGAGCACGGCGCCCCACTCGAACATGTCGGCGCGCTGCGGCGTCCGCTGGGCGAACATGCAGACCTTGACCCACAGCCAGTGCGCGCGCTGCTCCAACGGGTGTACGGCGGTCCGGCCGTGGCACACCTTGTACTTCTTGCCCGAGCCGCACGGGCACGGCCGGTTGCGGCCGGGGCCGTCCGCCGGTGGTTCCAGGAAGGCCCGCAGCGTGGTGATCTCGTCCGAGCCGGCGGGCAGCCCACCCAGACGATAGAGCCGGTCCGCCTCCCGGGCCTCGCCGGCGATGGCGTGCAGGTCGGCGAGGTCGACGAGCGCCTCGCGGTTGCCGGGGTCGGCCTCCAGGGCCGCCTCCAGCAGGGCCCGGTACGCCTTCATGTCGCCACGGGCCTCGGCGCCGCTCGCCCGCAGCAGTCGGGGTACGGCGAGCAGTCGCTCGTCGACGGCCTGCTCCATGGCTTCCAGGAACGCCTCCAGCGACGGCTCGGCGATCACGTCCGGCGACACGAAGCCCAGCAGCTCGTGGGCATCGAGGTCCCGGGCGAGGTCCTCCAGCCCGTCGGCCGGGACCTCGTGCTCCCGACGCCAGTGCGCCGTCGCCGCCTTCCACCGGCTCCACAGGTCGCGCTGATCCTCGGAGAACCACTCCGGCGGCTGCTCGCCCCACGTCGCCCCCGGCCGGCAGACGTATCCGTGCTGCAGCTCGTACCCGAGCGACGTGGCCAGCAATCCGAGCGGTGGCAGCGGCCGTCGCAGCGAGTCGGGATGAGCACTCCGCATCCGGTACACGATCTCCGCGCCGCTCGCCCCGGGCGCGGTGGGGTCGCCGTACTCCTCGTCGAGGGCGACCGCCTCCTCGATGATCCCGGCCAGGGCCGTCATCTCCTCGGTGTAGGGCTCGTCGTCGTACGCCGTGGGGTCGGCCGCCTCGAGCCGCAACGCGCCGTCGACGTAGCGCAGCCCGATGAGGTCGGTGGGCGCGAAGTCGTCGAGCCATCCCTCGGGCCCCTGCAGCGCCTCACGCGCGTCGCCGGGTACGTCGTACCCGTGGTCGCGGTAGCGCAGGGCGACGGTGCCGCCGCCCACGAGCGGGCAGCCCTCGTCGGCGAGCATCGCCCAGACGTCGAGGTCGGTGCCGGCCTCGAGCATCCCGAGGTTCTTCTCCTCGGCCGTGAGCTCGTGGGTGACGACGACGTCCTGGCTCAAGGTCGGAACGTGGCCGAGGGTGTCGTCCTCGAATGCCCAGATCTCCTCGTGGGCGATCAGGTCTGCGTGCAGGTCCTCCAGCGACACGATGGTGCTGCGCTGGGCCAGTGCCTTGCGGAGGTCCTCCAGCGATCGAGCACCCTCCGCGAGGATGTCGAGCGCTGCCCTCACGACCTCCGGCTCGAGTCGCGGCGCCCGCGGCTCGAAGGAGGTGGGATCCCACGTGTGGCCCAGCGCCGCCGGCAGTCCCCAGCGCCCCAGGGCGGTCAGCCGCCGGTCGCGGTCGAGGATGCCGAGGTACGTCCAGAGCGGGGCGAGGACCTCAACCGCCGTCTCGAGGACGTCCAGCCGGCCCTCCGGATCCTCGACCTCGCCCTCGATGTCCTCGAGACCGTCGATGTCGACCTCCGCGGTCGCCGCGTCGAGCTCGGCGCCGACCCCACGGCGTACCAGACCCAGCACCAGGCCCAGCCAGTCCACGTGCTGCAGCGCCATCACCGACGCCAGCTCCTCGGCCGGTGTGTCGGGGAGCTCGGCCGGCGAGATCGTCGAGGCCGCGGCCTCGAGCCACAGGACGGCGTCGCTCGGCAGGTCGTCGGACCAGCCGTTGGCGACCCGGAAGTACCCCGCGTCCCGATTCCCGGACTCGAGGTCGCGCCGCAGCCTCGCGCCCGCCGCGTCACGCTCCGGACCCGGCAGCGGGATGTCGAGGCGTGCGAGGTGTTCCCTCAGGTACGCCGCCGCCTCCCGGTCGACCTCCGCCCACGCCTCGAGGAGCTTCTCGTCCTCCTCGTCGTCGAAGCCCCAGGAGTCCTCCGACGGCACACCGTCGTCGCCCACCCGGCACACGCTACGACGTACCTGGCGAAGACTTCCTGCCTCCTGAGCCGTAGATTCACAACACACCGGCCAACCACGGGGAGAACACCCATGCGCGTGAACGTCGTCATCGGCTCCATGACCCTCGGCCTCACCGCCACCCTCCTCGCCGCCTGTGGCGGCGGAGGCAGCAGCTCGACCTCCTCCGGCAGCTACTGCGACGAGCTGAAGTCGGACAAGACCTACTTCGACAGCCTCAACGGCAGCAACGCCGACATGAGCAAGCTCGACACGGTGTTCGCGAAGATGCACACCCTCGCCGACAAGGCGCCCGACAACGTCTCCGCCGACTGGAAGACCCTCGACAACGCCATCACGACGCTTCAGGACGCCCTGAAGGCCGCCGGCATCACACCCAGCGACCTGGCCTCGATGCAGGCGGGACAGGTGCCGAAGGACGTCGACCCGGCCAAGCTCCAGGCGGTGCTGCCGAAGCTCCAGGCCCTGAACAGCAGCGACGTCAGCGCGGCCGCCGACAAGATCGCCGCCGACGCCAAGAAGACCTGCGGCGTCGACCTGTCCGCGGGCTGACCCAGCCGTAGCTGCCGAGGCGCCTGCCTCGTCAGTTGGCTGCGAACTCCGCCGGCGCCAGGAAGTCGGTCAGTCCCAGCAACAGGTGGTCGCGCCGCTCGATGCGCACGTACGCCGGCACCGGGCGCACCCGATCGGTCCAGGCCCAGCCGTCCCAGTACCGCTCGCGACCGCTGCCGACGGCGTACCAGCCCGCCTGCGCGGCCGTGTCTGTCGTGCTCATGCATCCCCCGGAGCTGCTTCTCGGAACGTCCGCACCCTAGGCGCGCTCACCGAGGGGGTGGAGCGGAACGGCGAACAACGGTCCGATCGGTCAGACCTCGTGGGACCAACGACCCGGATGAGGGTCCCGAACGAGCCAGGTGGGGCGGCCGCAGCCGACCGCCCCAACCGACCGCCTACGGAGCGGCGCTGCCGAAGGCCTCGATCTCCGACATGTCCATGAAGTCGCAGCCGGAGAAGTTGCCGGGGCACGACCCCACCTGGAAGACCTGCGGCGTGACCATCGTGAACCTGACGAACAGCACGTTGGTGCCGCTGCCCGCCGCCGGGGTGATCGACACCAGCGTGCCGCGCTGGTCGACCGTGAACGTGCCCTGCGACGCAACGGTCCAGGTGGTGCCGTCCGGCGACGTCTCCAGCTTGTAGTCACCCGTGGAGGCACTCCCCGCGTCACCACAGGTCGCGCTCGGGTCGACCGCGAACTGCGTCACGTTCACCGCCTGGGGCATCCGGATGGTGATGGCCTTCGGCGTGTTCGGTCCCGGCAGGCCGTTCACCAGGTCCGACGTACTGCCCCAGCCGGTGGCACGGGACTGGTCGATCGCGAAGTCGGGTCCGCAGTCGGGGGTGAAGTCCGGGCCGTCGAACGCCGTCACCTGGGCGCCGCCGGACGCCGCCAGCCAGTCCTTGCGCAGCGCGAAGTCGCGGGTCGTCGTACCGGTCCCGACCGTCACCGACACCGTGACGCCGTCGTAGCCCGGCGCGGACGCGGTCACCTTCGGGTAGGTGCCGACCGGCAGCCCACTGAGCGTGTAGCGGCCGTCGGCCCCGGTGACCGCCGTCGTCGTCGTCCCCGCGATGGGAGTCGCGATGACGACCG
The DNA here is from genome assembly GCF_036503465.1 of Nocardioides sp. GTDB lineage: Bacteria > Actinomycetota > Actinomycetes > Propionibacteriales > Nocardioidaceae > Nocardioides. The sequence continues at coordinate 10,467 of NZ_DASXWU010000089.1, read as the reverse complement.
TGGCGCCGGCCAGCGGCTGGCCCGAGTCGATCTGGGTGACGACGCCCGTCAAAGTCCCCGTCGCCGACCCCGGTGCCGGCGGCAGCGAGAAGTCCTCACCCGGCGCGGAGTCGTTGCCGTTCAGCGCGGCGGCGAAGAAGCCCATGCCGCGGCGCGCGAACACCGACCAGATCGCGTCGTGATGCGAGCCGCCGAAGACCGCCTCGTCGGCCGAGAGGATCGCGTTGCGCTCGTCGAGGTACGACGGGTTGGCCGGCGAGAGCGACATCGCCCGGGTGACGATCGACTCGGCCGCCGAGGACCCGATCTTGCTGCGCAGGTCCCACAGCGTCTGGCTCCAGATCTCGCCGTCGGCGTGCACCTCGGGGACGCCGACGATCTTGCCGTAGTCGCCGTAGGTGTAGCCGCCCTTGCCGGCGCCCGGCGTACCCGGGCAGCGGGTGCTCGTCTTGTCCGGCTGGCAGTCCATCGGCTCGGTGCGGTCCAGGAAGACGCCCTGCCCGTCGTACGGGAAGATCACCAGGTCGCCGATGGTCTTGCTGTCGGTGGCCAGCCCGTGGGCGACCAGGTAGTCCTGGGCGTACCAGTCGCTCCAGGCCTCGCCCATCGCGCCCGCCTGCACGCCGCCGAGCGTCGAGGCGCCGGAGGCGTCGACCACGAGCCGGTTGGACAGGCCGTGTGTGTACTCGTGGTACACCGTGTCCGCCTCGTCGCCCACGTTGGTCGGCGAGAACGGGTCACCGTCGGGGTACGTCGTGCCCGGCGTGTGCTGCAGGTACATCTGCATCCGCGGCGCCTGCCCGTCCGGCGGCGTACTCATGTTGGCGTTGTCGACGTGGCTGCCGTCCGGCAGGCCGTTGTCGATCGCCGCACCATCGTCGGTCTGCGCCTGCACCGCGTCGCCGCCCTTGCCCGACCGGGTGAAGTTCTTGGCCTGGAAGTTGCCGGCCGCCTCCGTGAAGCCGATCGGCGCCGCCATCAGGTGGTCGTGCCAGTTGTTGACGTAGTCGAAGACCTGCGCGGCGTTCTGGTTGCGGTTGGTCTGCCAGGAGAACGGCACGTCCGGGTTCCACGAGCACGGCCACGGGTTGTCGCAGAACGAGACGTTCGCCAGGTGGAACGGCACCAGCGGGTAGTCCCACGAGTTGCCGGTGCGCGGCGGGATCTCCTCGGTGCGGTTGACGGTGTTGTCGTCGTTGGTGTCTGCGTAGGTGTGCGTGTTGTTCCCGTTCAGCGTGCCCGCCGTCGCCGGCAGCCAGCCCTTGGCCGTGTAGTCGACCGGGTGCTGGGTCCCGCCGTTGGACGCACCCGGGAAGTAGTCGAAGGCCAGGCCGTCGGCCGGGTCCTGGGCGGGGCCGGCGTCGCTCTCCAGGCTCTGCCGGAGCAGCACCCGCCCGCTGTCGTCGATGACGTGCAGCGCCGGGTGCGCGGCGGACATGGTGACGGTCTCCCAGCCCCTTTGGGTGCCGGACGGTGTCTGGAAGAGCACCGCGTGCGCCTTGTCGGCCGGCCCGGCACGCAGGCTCTTCTCGCCCAGGTCCGCCCGAGCCGCGCGGATCGCGGCCGACCCGGTGGCCACCCGGCCGCCGGCAGCCACGGCGTGCAGCCCGGACACCGGTGAGCCGAGCACGCTGAGCAGCCGGCCGCTGCGGGTCACGTTGGCCTGCAGCCCGTTGCCGAACAGCGCGATGCCACCCGCCCGCTGGATCCAGGACAGGTGGTGGATGCCCGCGATGTCGACGTAGTCACGACGGAGGTGGAACGTCGAGAAGTCCGACGAGCGCAGTCCGAACGCCGCCGCGTGCGCCCGGACGTAGCCCATCGCGATCCGGGCCGCCGGCGCCCCGCTGCGCCCGGTGAGGAAGCCGTTGGTGCGGAGCACCTGGCGCGGAGTCCCGGTCAGCCCGTCAATCTCGAGCACGCCCTCGGTGCCGAGCGACTTGCGCAGCGCCTCCGTCGCCGGCCGGCTCGACGCCAGCGCCGCCTTGCGGGCCAGGGCTCGCTGGACGGCGGGAGTACCGCCGGCGCGGTCGTCGTACGCCGGTTTCATCTCCGAGCGATCGGCGGCGCTCGACTTGGAGGCGACCATGTCCCCCCGATGACCGCCCGCAGCGGCCGTGGCGACCGGCCCGGCCGCGACGGCCAGCCCGGTGGCCGTGCTGATCGAGACGAGAGCAACGAGCCAGCCCCGGCTCGTCCTGGCGGCGAAACCTCCGGCCATGTCCACCCCTATGGAAAAGCCCGGCCCCCGCCGAGCGGCAACAGTCTCACCCGACGTTGGTTGCCGATACAAGAGGTGGTGGAACCTTGACACAGCCACGACGTCACTACGCGACGGCCCCGTGGCGTTACAGGTTGGTCGTCCGTTGAGGCCCCCGGCGATGGACGAGATCTGCTAGTCGCACCCGTACCCGTCGCCGTCGGCATCCAGATCGTACGGGTCACTGCCCGTGACCCGGACCGTCCCGGAGACATACTTCGGGCCGTCACCTGAGCCACCCGCACAGTCATAGTCGTACGCCGGAGGGAGGCACGGCGAGTAACCGGGAGTGCAGTTCTGCGTCGGGGTCGGCGCTGCCGTCTGGGTCGGTGTTGGTGTCACCGGCAGGACCACGTGCGCCACGACGATGGTGACGACAGCGTGGGGGCGCACCGGCAGTCCGGACAGCGGAGACTGGCTCAGCACCACACCGTTTGAGCCCGACGTCGTCGTCTTGCGGATGGTGTGGGTTCGGAAGCCGGCGCCCCTGAGCACCTGCACAGCCGCACTCGCAGATTGTCCTACGACCGCGGGGACGCGGGGGAGCGGTGCGGCGATTACGAGCGGGATGCCGGTGCCCAGCAGCACCTTCTTGCCGCCGCGGAATCCCTGGGACAGAACCGTCCCGGGGGGCAGGGCCGAGGGCCGCCGCTCGATGTAGCCGCCGAGGAGGTGGTGGGAGCGAAGCGTTTGGCGCGCCTCTCCCAGCGACATGCCGGCAAGCATCGGAACCGTCGCTTGCTTGACCTTGGCGGCGTGAACCTTCGGTGACGCGCTGTGGGTCGCCGCCGCGCTCTGGGTCGGTGCCGCAGCCTGCGGCGGAGAGGCCGGCTTCTTGTCGTCGCCCGATCCGGGGGTGAGCGAACCGATGATCATGAGGACCACCACCGCCGCGATCGTGATGACCCACCAGCGTCGCCACCACGGCCGCGTCGTGGTGGCGGAGTCACCGGCTTGGCCCAGCCGTGCGGTGCTCTGCGCGGGCGGCGCCTCGAGCGAGTGCTCCGTCCAGACCTTCCCGTCCCAGTACCTGATGCGCCCCGGGGTCGTCGGGTCCGGATACCAGCCCGCGTTCGTCGTAGGACCTGTCGTCGTCATCGTGCCACCCCGTGTGCTTCACGGCCGTTCTCCCACAGCCGCCGAGGCGCACACCGTAAGTCGGTCGAGGCGACCGTGTTCACCGAACGTAAAATTTCGGCTCCGGCCGAGAGTCGGGGCAGCGGGGGTCGTGAGAAAGTCTCGTGATACGTCAGAGTTTCGAACTGCGCCACGGGAGCAGCCATGGGTTTCTCGGTGAGGTTGGCCCCAGGAGTGCGCGTGCGAGCGTCCAGCCGGGGTGTTCGCACGAGCCTCGGCCCACGGATCGCCAGAGTGCACGTCGGTGGCGGGCGCACCGGATTCTCGACCGGTGTGGGCCCGGTCTCGTACTACACGAGCGGATACAGAGGCGGTACGTCGTCCCGGAGCCGAAGCCGAACGGGAACTGCCACCACCAACCGTCAGCTCGCTGCCGCGACACGGGCCGCGGAGAAGCAGGAGCAGGCACAGGCCCTTGCCCAGGCTCTCCTCGCGATCCTCAATGTGCATCGAGCCCAGTTTGACCTCGCGCAACGACCGATCGCGCCCGCGCCTCCCCCGATCGACGTAGCCGCCTTTCGGACCAAGCACGTCAAGGAGGCGAAAGCCTCAACCAGCATCTTCGCGCGATCGGCTCGCAAAGCAGCCCTCGAAGAAGCGGAACGCCGCGCCCAGGCGGACGCGTCCGAGCTCGCTGCTTCCTACGAGCAAGAACGCGTCCAGTGGCAGGCGTCCCTGGACGAGCAATGGGCCGCCTTGAACGCGAACGACCCGGACACCGTTCTGACGGTCCTCGCGGATGCGTTCGAGGACAACGAAGCCGCCGCCGCAGCCGTTGGCGTCGATGGCTCAGAGGTGACACTCGTGGTGGTGGTCCCTGCCGTCAGCAGCGTCCCCGAACGTAAGCCGACCACGACGTCTGCCGGCAATCTCTCGCTCAAGAAGCTCACCAAGCGGGAGACGGCGGACATGTACAAGCAGCTGGTGTGTGGCCAGGCCCTGGTCACGGTGAAGGAGGCGTTCGCCGTCGCCCCCGCCCTCACCGCTGCCCGGATCGTCGCCATGCGTGCCGCAGCCCCCGACGCCTACGGCAAGATCCGCGCCGAGGTCGTCCTCGCTGCTCGATTCGCACGGTCAAGGCTCGACGGGATCCAGTGGGACCACGCGGACGCAGCCCAGATCGTCAACGACGCGAGCACCGAGCGCATCCTCATCCAGAAGGGCGCGGTTCAAGAGCTCATGCCAGTCGACCTGTCCAGGGAGCCTCAGCTCAAAGAAGTAGTGGACGCCGTCGACTTCGAGGAACTCGTCTAACCGGCGGGCGACGACTCGGTTCCCGTCCCGAGCCGCACGACGGCGTCCGAAAGTAGGACGTCCGATTGTCCTTGCCGTACGACCCGTCGCCGAGGAGTCTCTTCGCCAGGGAGCTTCACGACCACCAGGGGGCCCGCCATGCCGGGTTGGTACGTGCACATGGACGCCGCGCGTCAGACCGCGGAGAGACTCCGCGCCGGAGATGTCCCGCCAGGACTCGGCGTCGATCCGGCCGACGCGCAGGAGCTCGGAGAGCTGTGCCACACCTGGCGCAACTACCTCGCGCTCGGTGCGATCGGGCCGGACCTCTTCTACATGCTCCCCGACTTCGCCAACACCAAGGGCTGCGTGATCCGCCAGGTCATCCAGTGGGCGATGGACGTCTGGGCGGAGATCGACGCCGAGTTCATCAGCCGGTGGGAGAAGTGGATCGAGCCGATCAGCACGAACGCATCCCAGCTCGCGTCGCAGCTGACGGGTGGGTTGTCCGCCCAGCTCGGCCAGATCCTCACCGAGCTCGCCGCCGCGATCATGGACGCGTTCAAGGGGCTGCTCGCGGTGATGGGCGACTGGTTCGGCGTCCTGACCTCCGGTCCGCCGCAGGCCTACGCCGACGAGGCCTTCTACTGGAGCGACATCTTCCACTACCGCAAGACCTACCAGTTCCCCTTCGTCCTCTACCGGCAGGCCCGCGAGGCGCTCGCAGCTGCCACCGACGACGACGCGCGGAAGGACGCGGAGGCCCGGCTGGCGTTCGCGGTGGGCTGGATGTCGCACTGCGCGACCGACGTCACCGGTCACCCCTTCACCAACGCCAAGTGCGGCGGTCCCTACCGCGACCACTGGCAGCGCCACCACCTCGTGGAGGGCCACTTCGACTCGCAGAACTACGACGCAACCCATCCCGGCCCGCTGTACGGCGAATTCGGCACCAGCGCCCTGCACTTCTGGGTCGCCCTCCGCCACCGCGACGACGCGCCGTACGGCGGACGCGACGACGCCCCGGCGTACGACTACTTCACCGGCTTCCCGGCGTACGACGACGCCGACGGCCCCACGCACGCGGCCAGCCGCGCCGACTTCTTCGACATGGACTCCGGTGAGCTGCCCACCCACCTCACCGATGCGCTGCTCGACACGATGGCCGGCGTCCACCCGCGCGGTCCCAAGATCCTGACCCAGGACCCGCAGTTCTCCGCCGACGACGCGTCGGGAGACCCCGACGGCCGGCCCAACGCCCAGGCGATGGCGCAGATGTGGGCGATCGTCTACGGCTACCTGAAGATGGCCTGCCGCGACGGCCTCTCGCCGCGCAAGCCCGCACCGCCGGACGTCTTCACCGACCACTCCTTCCCCACCCCGCCCGGTGGCGGCGGTGGCGGCGTGGACGACGACCCGTCGCGGGGCGCGGACGTCGACGATGACGACGACTTCACCCTGATCGACCTGCTGCTCGCGATCTTCGCCTGGGCGGTCTACATCGCCGAGGTCGCGGTGTGGCTGGCCACCATCCTGCCGAGCCTGATCCTCGATCCCCTCCTCTGGCCCGCGCGCGAGGTCGTCTACTGGACCGTCGTCGTCCCGGCCTGGAACCTCTACATGCTGGCCCGCCGGGCGCTGGTCATGTCCGCCTTCCTGATGCCGAAGCCGGAGGAGGTCGCGATCGGGCTCACCCGCCTCGGTGCGACGGTGGAGTACGACGTGGGCGGAGCGCTCGACGACCCGTTCGGGATCGGCGGTGGGTCACCCATCCCGCTCGACGAGCCGTCCGGCCGGCTGTCGGCCACGTCGTCCCACGGCCTGGACCCGGCGTACCCGCGCAACGTCGTCCGCGACCACCCCGGCGACGTCGTCTGGCCCGACATCGCGGCCGCGCTCACCCTGACCGGGCATCTGCGGTACGCCGGCGACGGGACGCAGGAGTTCAAGCCGAGCGAGTGGATCCTGCCGTGGAAGTACCCGTTGAAGAACCTCGCCGGTCAAGGCGTGCCACGCGAGGGCGCGGCCACCCACGCCGGCCCGTACGTCGCCGGCACGGACAGCACCGTGCTGCTGTCGGCGATGGCCGGGGACGCGACCGCGCGCGAGGAGCTCGAGAAGGCCACAACGCCCGAGGACACCTTCACCAGGCTCACCGCCCTGCTCGCCCAGGACCGGCACCTCGGCGCCCCGGTCGACTACTCGACGTACCTGGTCGCGTGCGTCCTGCGCGACCGCGACCAGGAGGACTTCGGCGTGCCGGACTTCAACCTCGACGCCGACCGCGGCTACGCCTGGAAGACCTGGGACTGGAGCCGGCACAACCTCGCCCGCGACCCCAGCGACCCCGACATGCGCGGCTCGTGGGAGTGCGTGCCGGACTTCACCGCGACCCAGCAGTCGGACTTCAGCTACGCGCAGCCCTGCACGCCGCCGCAGCAGTTCCACGCCGACACCGACAACCCGCGGCAGGAGGATTCGAACGGCGATCCGCTCGACGCGCAGTGGTACGACCCGCACCTCGACCTGCAGGCGCACTACCTCACCCGCGTGGACGCGCCGCCGCCCGAGAGGTACGGCTATGACCCCTGCAAGGAGCACCCCGGGGAGCCGCACGATCTCGAGACCGGACTGGACTGGCAGCGCCGCCTCGCGGAGAAAGGCGGAGACCGATGAGCGGCCCGAATCGCGATACCCAGCGTGGCACCGACCCCGACGTCGTCGTCGGCAAGGACGAGGAACAGCCCGAGTGGCGCGACCCCAACCCCGGCTGGCAGCCCGACCCGGGCCTGGCCGACGAGTGGCGGGGCCTGGCCGCCGAGATCGGCCGAGAGCGACGGCCCCGGCGCGAGCAGGTCTACCCGTACCTGCTGATCCGCGCCACGGTCGGCGACCGCGGCGTCCGCCCGACCTGGCCGCCGACCGCGTGCTGGGAGTCGCCGGACATCCTGCTGATCGACGCGTCGTACACCGGACCGTTCGACCCGGTCTGCGGCTTTTAGCTCCGCGTAGACCTCTTCGAGTGCGCTATCGGACACTTCTTCGACCCCTGCGTCTTGTCGTGGCCTGGCTGGACCCGACGCCAGCGGAGCCAACCGATGTATTAGCTGCAGCCGCTGGTGCTGCCGCAGCCTTCGCAGACGTAGCAGGAGCCGGCGGGGCGCATCTTGGTGCCGCAGGTCATGCAGAGGGGGGAGTCCACCGCGGTGCCGGTGATCTTCTCCAGGAGTTCTGCGGAGGTGTGGGCTTCTTGGTCTCGACTCCGCTCGACCACCGATTGGGCCGGGACTTCGCGTTGCTCGGTGCCGTGCGTGTCCTTCGTTTCGGTGTCGGCACCTTGGGTCTCGACACCGCTCGCTGCGCTCGCGGGCTCGACCACCGAGGTTGCGGCCGGCTCGACCACCGAGTTGTCGTCGTCCTCGACATCGACGATCGAAGCGTCGGGGGCGGAGAGGTCGCCGATGACTTCGCTCGCGCTGCCGACTTCTTCCTCTTCCACCGGCTCGTAGCTGCCCGTCTCGAGGTAGCGCTGGCGCTCCTCGGCGGAATAGATGCCGAGCATCTGGCGGTCCTCGAAGGACAGGTAGTCCAGGGCGAGGCGGCGGAAGACGTAGTCCATCAGGGACTTGGCCATCCGGACGTCGGGGTCGTCGGTGAGGCCGTTGGGCTCGAAGGACAGGTTGGTGAACTTCGAGACGTAGGTTTCCAGGGGGACGCCGTACTGCAGGCCGATGGAGACGGCAATGGAGAACGCGTCCATCACGCCGGCGAGGGTGGAGCCCTGCTTGCCGAGCTTGAGGAAGATCTCGCCGAGCTCGCCGTCCTCGTGGGCACCGGAGGTGAGGTAGCCCTCGGCGCCGCCGACCGTGAAGCTCGTGGTCAGCGACTGCCGCGACTTCGGGAGGCGCTTGCGGGTCGGGCGGTAGACCACGACCTCCTTGACTTCGCTGGTTTCGAGACGGGCCCCCAGGGGGCCCTCCTCAACCACCGAAGTCGCGCGGGCCTGGTCGGCCTTGGCCGAGTCGGATTTCCCGTCGGCGAGGGGCTGGCCGACCTTGCAGTTGTCGCGGTAGACCGCGGTGGCCTTGAGGCCGAGCTTCCACGACTGGAGGTAGATGTCCTCGATCTCCTCGACCGTGGCGGTCTCGGGGAGGTTGACCGTCTTGCTGATCGCGCCGGACAGGAACGGCTGGGCGGCCGCCATCATCCGGACGTGGCCCATCGGGGCCAGGGCGCGTGCGCCCATCGCGGTGTCGAAGACCTCGTAGTGCTCGGTCTTCAGACCGGGCGCGTCGATCACGTGGCCGTGCTCGCCGATGTAGGCGACGATCGCCTCGATCTTCTCCTCGTCGTACCCCAGCTTCTTCAGGGCCCGCGGGATGGTCTGGTTGACGATCTGCATCGAGCCGCCGCCGACCAGCTTCTTGAACTTCACCAGCGAGAAGTCGGGCTCGATGCCGGTGGTGTCGCAGTCCATCATGAAGCCGATGGTGCCGGTGGGGGCGAGCACAGACGCCTGGGCGTTGCGGAAGCCGTTGGCCTTGCCGAGCTCGACCACGCCGGCCCAGGCCTGGGTGGCCAGCTTGTGCACGCGGGCGTCCTCGAGGTGGAGGGTGCGCACGGCGTCGTTGGCGGCCTGGTGCTTGCGCATCACCCGGTTGTGCGCCTCGGCGTTGCGGGCGTAGCCGGCGTACGGGCCGACGATCGCGGCCAGCTCCGCACTCCTCTTGTACGACGCGCCGGTCATCAGCGACGTGATCGCCGCGGCCATCGAGCGGCCGCCGTCGGAGTCGTAGCCCAGACCCATCGCCATCAGCAGCGCGCCGAGGTTGGCGTAGCCGATGCCGAGCTGGCGGTAGTCGACCGTGGTCTTGCCGATCGCCTCGGTCGGGAAGTCGGCGAAGCAGATCGAGATGTCCATCGCGGTGATGATCAGCTCGACGGCCTGCTGGAAGAGCTTGGCGTCGAAGGTGTCGTCGTCCTTGAGGAACTTCAACAGGTTGAGGCTGGCCAGGTTGCACGAGGAGTTGTCGAGCGACATGTACTCCGAGCACGGGTTGGACGCGGTGATCCGGCCGGTCTCGGGGTTGGTGTGCCAGTCGTTGATGGTGTCGTCGTACTGCAGGCCCGGGTCGGCGCACTCCCACGCCGCCTGGCTGATCTTGGCGAACAGCTCGCGGGCGTCGACGGTCTCGATGACCTCGCCGGTCTTGCGAGCCTTGAGCCCGAACGTCGTGCCGTCCTCGACCGCGCGCATGAACTCGTCGCTGACGCGCACGGAGTTGTTGGCGTTCTGGTACTGCACGGAGGTGATGTCGCGACCGCCGAGGTCCATGTCGAAGCCGGCGTCGCGCAGCGCGCGGATCTTGTTCTCCTCGCGCGCCTTGGTCTCGACGAACTCCTCGATGTCGGGGTGGTTGACGTCGAGCACGACCATCTTCGCCGCACGCCGCGTCGCACCGCCGGACTTGATGGTGCCGGCCGAGGCGTCGGCGCCGCGCATGAAGGAGACCGGGCCGGACGCCGTACCGCCGCTGCTGAGCAGCTCCTTCGACGACCGGATGCGGGAGAGGTTCAGGCCGGCGCCCGAGCCGCCCTTGAAGATGAAGCCCTCCTCCTTGTACCAGTTCAGGATCGAGTCCATCGAGTCGTCGACGGAGAGGATGAAGCACGCGGAGACCTGCTGCGGCGACGGGGTGCCGACGTTGAACCACACCGGCGAGTTGAACGAGAAGTACTGGTGCAGCAGCAGCCACGTGAGCTCGTGCTCGAACAGCTCGGCCTCGGCCAGGCTCGCGAAGTAGCCGAAGGTCTCGCCCGCCTCGCGGTACTTCTTC
>NZ_DASXWU010000088.1:0-15352 GCF_036503465.1 Nocardioides sp. | reverse complement strand
AGGAGGCCGGCCGCGACACCGAGGCGCTCACCTGGTTCCACCGCACCCACGCGGTCGACTCGCACGAGATCACCGACGCCGCACAGCGGGCCGAGGCGCTGGAGAAGCGGCTGGGCTGACCGGTCTCCGCTGCTGGCGTTTCGCGATCCCATCGGTCACAATGTCTCCATAACTACACAACTGTCACTCAGGTGATCCACGTCGGCTGCTGAGCCCGCTGGGGAAGGCGTCGCTCCGATGCCGCTGATGAAGGAGAACCACGGTGACCGCACACATCGACAGCCGCCCTGCACCGACCACGCGGGGCGTGCTGTACGTGCACTCCGCGCCCTCGGCGCTGTGCCCGCACATCGAGTGGGCCGTCGGGGGCGTGCTCGGCGCTGCCGTCAACGTCGAGTGGTCCCCGCAGCCTGCCCAGGCCGGCTGCTACCGCGCCGAGCTGTCCTACGCCGGCGAGCCCGGCACCGCGGCCGCGATCGCCTCGGCACTGCGCGGCTGGAACCATCTCCGGTTCGAGGTCACCGAGGACCCGACATCCGCATCCGAGGGTGCCCGCTACTCCTACACCCCGGACCTCGGCGTCTTCCACGCCGTCACCGGCCTGCACGGCGACATCATGATCCCCGAGGACCGCCTGAAGGCTGCCGTGGTCAAGGCGTCGCTCGGCGAGACCACGCTGCTGCTCGAGGTGGACAAGCTGCTCGGCAAGCCCTGGGACGACGAGCTCGAGACCTTCCGTCATGCCGGTGACGGCGCTCCGGTCCGCTGGTTGCACCACGTCGTGTGACGCTCGACCCAGTCGCGGCCTCAGCGGTGGAGGTGGAAGTGGGCCGGCTCGAACCACCGGGAGTGCTGGACCGGCGGATCCATCGGGAGCATGCCCGGGGTATACCAACTGATCCGTGCGGTGATGGTGAAACGGCCGGGCACCACGGTCGACCGGCAGATGCCGAAGTGGGAGTATCCCCGTTTCGGATCGGACCCGGCTGCGAAGTCGCCGGAGCCCCGCGGCTTGCCGCGCGGGTCGTAGAGCCAGGTCTCGAGGATCCAGTCGTTCGTGGGCGGCTTGACCACGTAGTGGTAGCGGTAGCGGTGGCAGTCCGGGCGCAAGGTGCGGTCGGCCGCGCCGACGTGTCCGTACGTCGTGGTCCAGGCGAACGCCGGGGTCGAGCCGTCCAGGGCGACCAGGGCGGAGGAGAGCGCGAGCGTCGCGAGCAGGCGACGGCCGCGTGACGTGTGCATGGCACCCCCTCGTGGGTCGCAGAGGTTCAACGACCTCCGCAAGGCTGCGTTACGTCCCGACCCGGGCCAGGGTCAGGCGCGGGTGAGCCGGAAGCGGGCCGGGTCGAGCCGGACCTGGTGCTCGGTCGCGGGCAGGGTCGGCAGTTGCGGGTCGTCGTACCAGGTGAGGTGGGCGGTGAGCCTGAACCGGCCCGGGACGACCTTCGCCGAGCTGATCGTGAACGCCGGTCGCCCGTTCGTCGGGTCGCCACCGACCAGGAAGTAGCCGTGGCCGCGGCCGCGTGCCGCGGGGATCCGTCAGCCAGGACGTCGTGCACGCATGAGTGACCCTCCCGTGAGCTCCCGCCGCCTCAACGAGCGCGAACCGGGCGGGTCACGCCGCGGGAGGGATGCTCAGAGGGGGATGTTGCCGTGCTGGCCGCGACGTACGCCGTCCACCTGGACGCAGTCGTCGATCGCGCGTGCGATGGCGCTCCGGGTGCGGGTCGGCTCGACCACCTCGTCGACGACCCCGATCTCCTCCGCCTTGTCGACGCCGCCCGCGAGGCGCTCGTGCTCGGCGGCCAGCTCGGCCTCGACCTGTGGCCGGATCTCGGGCGCCACCTCGGCCAGCTTGCGTCGGTGCAGGATGCGGATCGCGGCCACCGGCCCCATCACGGCGACCTCGGCGCCTTCCCAGGCGAAGACCTTGGTCGCGCCGAGCGCGCGGGAGTTCATCGCGATGTAGGCACCGCCGTACGTCTTCCGGGTGATCAGCGTGACCCGCGGCACGACGCACTCGCCGAACGCGTGCAGCAGCTTCGCGCCGCGGCGGACGACGCCGTCCCACTCCTGCCCGACGCCCGGGAGATAGCCCGGGACGTCGACCAGCACGATCAGCGGGACGCCGAGGGAGTCGCACAGCCGCACGAAGCGGGAGGCCTTCTCCGCCGAGAGCGAGTCGAGGCAACCGCCGAGCCGGAGCGGGTTGTTCGCGACCACGCCGACCGTGCGCCCACCGAAGCGGCCCAGCGCCGTGACGATGTTGGGCGCCCACCGCTCGTGGAGCTCCTGCATGGTGCCCTCGTCGAGCATCGCGTCGACGAGGGGGTGCACGTCGTACGCCCGCTTCTTCGACTCGGGAAGCACCTGCGAGAGGTCCCGGTCCTCGACCGCCGAGACGTCGAGGTCGCCCTGGTTGCCGAGCAGGGAAGCGACGATGCGCGCGCTCTCGAGGGCCTCGGCCTCGCTGTCGGTGAGGATGTGGACGACACCCGAACGTCGGCCGTGCGGCTCGGGCCCGCCGAGGCGGAGCATGTCGACGTCCTCGCCGGTGACCGACCGGACCACGTCCGGACCGGTCACGAAGATCCGGCCGTCGGGCCCGAGGATGACCACGTCGGTGAGGGCAGGGCCGTACGCCGCGCCGCCGGCCGCCGGGCCGAGCACGACCGAGATCTGCGGGATCTTGCCCGATGCCTGGGTCATCACCTGGAAGATCCGCCCGACCGCGTGGAGTGACAGCACCCCTTCGGCCAGCCGGGCGCCACCGGAGTGCCAGAGGCCGATGATCGGCACCTGGTCGATCATCGCCCGGTGGTAGGCGTCGACGACGACGCGGCAACCCTGGTCGCCCATCGCGCCGCCCATCACGGTGGCGTCGGAGCAGAAGACCACGACCCGGCGGCCGTTGACCCGGCCGACAGCGGCCAGCATCCCGGAGTCGTCCTCCGGGGTGATCGGCTCCATCGTGCCCTCGTCGAGGAGTGCAGTGATCCGGTGGACCGGGTAGCGCGGATCCTCGGTGCGCGGCGGCTTCGTGACCGGTTTGGTGTCGGTGGCTGTCATGTCAGCGGGGTCCCCTCGAAGTTGTGGGCGGGGTGCTCAGTAGCTCCCGAAGGCGACGGCGACGTTGGCGCCGCCGAAGCCGAACGAGTTGTTGAGGGCGGCGATGTCACCGGATGGCAGGTCGCGAGCCGAGGTCGGGATGTCGAGCTCGACCTGCGGGTCCTTGTCGTCGAGGTTGATCGTCGGGGGACTGACCCGGTCGCGGATCGCGAGCACGGTGGCGATCGCCTCGAGGGCGCCGGCGCCGCCGAGCAGGTGCCCGGTCATCGACTTCGTGCTGGTGACCACGACCCGGTCCGCGTGCGCGCCCAGCGTCGCGTGGATCATCAGCCCCTCGGCGATGTCGCCGAGCGGGGTCGACGTGGCGTGGGCGTTGATGTGGACCACGTCCGACGGCTCGATGCCGGACTCCTCGAGCGCCCGCACGATCGCCCGCGCCCCTCCGCGTCCCGCGGGGTCGGGCTGGGCGATGTCGTGGGCGTCCGCGGTGATGCCGGCGCCCAGCACGGTCGCGTAGATCTTCGCCCCGCGCGCCTTGGCGTGCTCCTCCGACTCCAGCACGAGTACGCCGGCCCCTTCGCCGAGCACGAACCCGTCGCGCGCGACGTCCCAGGGCCGGGACACCGTGGTCGGGTCACCGGTGTTCTTCGACAGCGCCATCATGTTGCCGAAAGCCGCGATGGGCAGGGGGCAGATCGCCGCCTCCGTGCCACCGGCCAGCACGACGTCGGCACGGCCGAGACGGATCTGGTCGAGAGCCAGCGAGATCGCCTCGTTGCCCGATGCGCATGCCGAGACCGGCGTGTTGACTCCGGCACGCGCGCGGACGTACAGGCTGACGTTCGCCGCGGGTGCGTTCGGCATCAGCATCGGCACGGCGAGCGGCGAGACCCGGCGCGGACCCTTCTGGGTCAGCGCGTCGTAGTTCTCCAGTGTCGTGATCAGGCCGCCGATGCCGGAGGCCATCGCCACGCCCAGGCGGTCATGGTCGATCTCCGCCTCGTCCAGCCCGGAGTCGGCCCAGGCCTCCATGGTCGCGACCATCGCGAACTGGGAGGTGCGGTCGAGGCGCCTGGCCTTGACCCGGTCGAGCACCTCGGTCGGCTCGACCGCGGCGACACCGGCGATCTTGACCGGGAGCTCCTCGGCCCAGGCCTGCTCGATGCGACGGACTCCCGACTGGCCCTTGACCAGGGCGTCCCAGGTGGAGGAGACGTCGCCGCCGACCGGGTTGGTGGTACCGAGCCCGGTGACGACGACACGCTTGTCAGACATGTGGGTCCCTCGTGGGTTGGGGGTGGATCAGCTCTGGTCGATCGGCTCTCGTCGATCAGCTCTGGGCGTTCTCGATGAACGACACGGCGTCGCCCACGGTCTTGAGGTTCTTCACCTCGTCGTCGGGGATCGAGACGCCGAACTTCTCCTCGGCGGCCACGACGACCTCGACCATGGACAGCGAGTCGACGTCGAGGTCGTCGACGAACGACTTGTCGAGCTGGACGTCCTCGACGGGGATGCCCGCGACCTCGTTGACGATCTCGGCGAGGTCGGCGCGGATCTCTTCGGTGGTGGCCATGCTGTGTTCCTCTTCTTTCGTTGTCACCATCGTGGGTGGTTACGGCACGGTGATGACCTGGGCGGCGTACGCCAGGCCGGCACCGAACGCGATCAGCAGCGCGATGTCGCCGCTCTTGGCCTGTCCCTCGTCGATCATCCGATCGAGGGCCAGGGGGATCGAGGCCGCCGACGTGTTGCCCTGGTCGGCGATGTCGCGGGCGATGGCCACCCGCTCGGGAAGCTTCATGGCGCGGGCCATCGCGTCGATGATCCGCATGTTCGCCTGGTGCGGCACGAACACGTCGAGGTCGTCGGGGGCGATCCCGGCCTTGTCGAGCGCCTGCTGGGCGACCTTGGCCATCGTGAACGAGGCCCAGCGGAAGACCGGGTTGCCCTGCATCGTGAGGTAGGGGAGAACCGGCCGCTCCATCGCCACGATGTCGCGCCAGTCCTCCTTCTGCCGGATCAGGTCGAACTGCTCGCCGTCCGAGCCCCACACCACCGGGCCGATGCCCGGGCTGTCGCTCGGTCCGACGATCGCCGCGCCCGCGCCGTCGGCGAAGATGAACGCCGTACCGCGGTCCTCCATGTCGGTCAGGTCGGAGAGTCGCTCGACGCCGATCACCAGGGAGTACCGGGAGGCGCCGCCCCGCACCATCTGGTCGGCCAGGGCCAGCCCGTGGCAGAAGCCGGCGCAGGCGGCGGAGATGTCGAACGCCGCAGCCTGGTCGGTGCCGAGCTCGTAGGCGATGGCGGTGGCGATCGCCGGGGTCTGCAGCAGGTGGGTCACGGTCGCGACGATCACGCAGTCGATCTGCTCCGGGGCGATGCCGGCCCGGTCGATCGCCTTGCGCGCGGCCGCGACGGACATCATCTGCACCGTCTCCTCGGCGTTGGCGAACCGCCGCTGCCGGATGCCGGAGCGCTGCTGGATCCACTCATCGCTGGAGTCGATCGCGTCGACGATGTCGGCGTTCGGGATGACCCGCGAGGGGCGGTAGCTGCCGACGCCGAGCACCGCGGCGTACGACGAGCCGGTCTCGGTCGCGATGGTGGCCATCAGGCTGCTCCCACCGGGTGGAGCCGCACGAGGGGCTGTCCGGGCGAGACCAGGTCGCCGTCCTCGACCAGCCACTCCACGACCGTGCCGCCGTGCGGTGCTCGCACCTCGGTCCGGTCACGCAGGCTGGCGACGTCGCCGAGCGCGGCGCCCGGCTCGAGGACCGTCGCCTCGACCGCGTCGTCCGCGCGGTGGAAGGTGCCCTTGGCGGGGGACACGACCATCAGCCAGGTCGGGAAGGTGTCGATCACCGAGGCCTCCCCGTGCTTGGCGCAGAACGCCCGGGCGTCGTCGAGCTGGTCCGGGGTCTTGAGGGCGAAGGTCTCGACGCCGGGCAGGGCTCGCTTCGCGATCCCGGTGAGCGTGCCGGCCGGCGGCATCTCCAGCATCCCGGTGACGCCGAGGTCGGCCATGGTCTCCATGCAGAGGTCCCACCGGACCGGCTGGGCGATCTGACCGACGATGCGCTTCATGATCTCGCGGCCGTCGTGCACGACCTGGCCGTCGCGGTTGGAGATCCACGGCGTGCGCGGGTCGTGGGTCGACACCGATCGGGCGAGGGTCGCGAGGTGGCCGACCGCGGGCGCCATGTGCTCGGTGTGGAACGCGCCAGCCACGCTCAGCGGCACCAGGCGGGCCTTCGCGGGCGGCTGGTCCGCGAACGCCTGCAGCTGCTCCATCGTGCCGGCGGCGACGACCTGGCCGGGACCGTTGTTGTTGGCCGCGACGAGCCCGTGCGACTCGATCGCGGCGAGCACCTCGTCGCGATCGCCGCCGAGCACCGCGGTCATGCCGGTCGCCGTCGTCGCTGCGGCCTGGGCCATCGCCTTGCCCCGCTCGCGGACCAGCACCATCGCCTGCTCGGCGGTGATCGCGCGCGCGCCGGCCGCGGCGGCCAGCTCGCCGACGCTGTGACCGGCCACCGCCCCGATCTGGCTGAACGCGTCGGCGGGGTGGGGGAAGAGCTCGAGGGCCGTGATCAGCCCGGTCGCGACCAGCAGCGGCTGCGCGATCTGGGTGTCGCGGATCGTCTCGGCGTCCGCCTCGGTGCCGTAGTGGGCCAGGTCGATGCCGGCGACCGTCGACAGCCACTGGAACCGGGAGGCGAACGTCGGATCGTCCAGCCAGGGGGACAGGAAGCCGGGTGTCTGGGCTCCCTGACCGGGAGCGACGATGACGAGCACGGGTCCAGCCTTCCGGGTGCGGGGTCGGGACGGCGCATCGGGCGCGCACGAAACTCGCCCACCCAGAATTGTAGGGTTCCTACAAAGTCGGCCGGTGCGCCTGGCGTCCGAGCACCAGCGCCAGCTGCAGGGTCAGCCCTTCGCGCGGGTCGGTCGCGGAGAGCCCGGTGAGCTCGGCGGCCTGGCGCAGCCGATAGCGCACGGTGTTGGGGTGGACGAACAGCGCCCGGGCGGCCGCCTCCAGCGACTGTCCCTGCTGGAAGTACGCCGTCAGGGTGTCGATCAGCGTCTCCTTGGCTCCGCTCAGCGGCACGAACACCTCCTCCACGAGATGACGTCTGGCGTGGCCGTCGCCGGCGAGCACACGCTCGGGGAGCAGGTCGTCGCTGGACACCGGACGGGGCGCGTCCGGCCATCCCGCCGCGGCCCGGAGCCCGGACAGCGCGGCGCGCGCAGAGGCATGGGCCGAGGGGAGGTCGTCGGTGCGCGGGCCGACGACCACGGGTCCGTCGCCGAAGAACCGCATCACGGCGTGCGCCGCCTTGTCCGCGTCGACCACGCCGCCGAGGATCACCACCAGCCGGTCACCCTGGGTGGCGCACAGCGCGTCCATGCCGGCGGCCCGGGCTACCCGCCGTACCTGGTCGAAGAGGTCCTCGGTGCGGGGACTCGGAGCGGGTCCGAGGACCACGGTGACCCCTTCGCGCTGTGCCCAGCCGAGGGCGCTGGCGCGGGAGGCGATCGCCTCGTCGGCCTCCGCACGGAGCACCGAGTCGACCACGAGCGCCTCGAGCCGGGCGTCCCAGGCTCCCCGCGCCTCCGCCGCCCGGGCGTAGACCTCGGCCGTGGCGAACGCGACCTCGCGGGCGTACCGGAGCACGGCACCGTGGACCGCCGGCGCGTCCTCGGGGTCGACCACGTCGTCGACGTGCGCCTCGACCACCTCGATGCCCAGCCGGACCAGGTCGACGGTCTGGCCGAGGGTGATCACCCCGGTCATGCTGCGCGGAGCCGCGCCGAAGACCGCGGCGGCGGTGTCGCCGGGGAACGCCTCGGCGTCCCCGGACCGGAACCAGTCCACGAACCCCTGGATGCCGGCCTGCAGGATCTGGCCCACCCAGGACCTGCTCTCGGCGGAGAGCTCGGCGAACCACGGCACGTCGCTGAGCATCCGCGACATCGCGGCCGAGCTGAGAGCGCCGGTCGAACGGCGCAGCGCGTCGGCGGCACGGTCGCGCGATGCGCCACCACCCGACGGGTCGTCCGGGGTCGTGGGTACGACGCGTGCGCTCACATTGTCGACCCTAGTGAACACCGGGTTTCGCGCGCCCGAGCGCCGGGTACGTCTGGTTGAATCTCGCAGGACCCGCGCCCCGGGTCCTGCTGCGTCTCAACGAGGAGGCTGACCCGCCGATGCGCCAGCGCGCCGTCCAGCACGTGACGATCCACGGCCATCGGCAGGCGTACGTGAAGGCGGGGAAGGGCCCGACGCTGCTGCTCCTCCACGGCCTGGGGTGCACCCATCGCACGTGGCTGCCGGTCCTGGACTCCCTGGCGCGGCGATACACGGTGATCGCACCGGACCTGCTCGGCCACGGTGAGTCGGACAAGCCGCGCGCCGACTACAGCATCGGCGCGTTCGCGAACGGGATGCGCGACCTGCTGACCCTGCTCGGGATCGACCAGGTCACCGTGGTCGGGCACAGCTTCGGTGGCGGTGTGGCGATGCAGTTCGCCTACCAGTTCCCAGAGCGCACCGAGCGGCTCGTGCTGGTCGGCTCCGGTGGGCTCGGCCCGGAGGTCTCGACGGCCATCCGCGCCATCACGACCACCGGCTTCCACCAGGTGATGGGCGCGCTGACGCTGCCCGGCGTACGTCATCTCGGCACCGCCGGCCTCAAGGCCCTCGCCCGGACCGGCCTGAAGGAGTTCCGCGACTTCGACGAGGTCGCGGAGATCTACCAGTCGCTTCGCGACCCTCGGGCGCGGGCCGCGATCCGGCACGTCGTCCGGGCCGTCGTCGACTGGCAGGGCCAGATCGTGTCCATGGCGGACCGCGCGTACCTCACCGAGGCCATGCCGATGTGCGTGGTCTGGGGCGACCAGGACCGGGTGATCCCGGTCAGCCATGCGGCCCGGGCGGCGGAGCTGGCGCCCGACGCCCGGGTGGAGATCATCCCGAACGCCGGCCACTTCCCCCACAAGGACCATCCCGAGCGGTTCGTGAAGCTCCTCAACGACTTCATCAAGACCACCCGCCCGGCGACGTACTCCCGCGCCCGCTGGCGCCGCCTGCTCGAGCGTGGCCCGGCTCCCGGCACTCCGCTGGAGGTGGTTGACGCGCCGAGCGCCTGAGCGCGGGAATTCTCGGACGCCGATCCACCTTCCTCCGACATGGAGCTCGACGAGGCCATCGCGACGGCTCGCGCCACCCACCAGTCCGTGCTCACGACGATCCGGAGTGACGGGAGGCCGCAGCTGTCGAACGTCCTGCACTACGTGCGCGACGACGGCCTGATCGTGGTGAGCACGACGGCGGACACCGCGAAGTACCACAACCTGCGGCGGCAGCCCTGGGCCGCGCTCAAGGTCGACGGCTCGAGCTTCTGGTCCTACGCCGTCCTCGAGGCCGAGGCGACCTTCTCCGACGTCGCTGGGGACCCGCACGACCCGGCCGTCGAGGAGCTGGTCGACTACTTCCGCGCGGTCAGTGGCGAGCACTCCGACTGGGACGAGTACCGGCAGGCGATGGTCTCCGAAGGACGCGTGGCGGTCCGGCTGACACCGACCCGCGCCTACGGTCTGCTCCGGTGAGCTTCGTTCGTCGGACTAACCGCCTGGCGGGGTGATCCGCGGCTTCGAGCGGTTCGTAACCGGCACGGGGCGACGACACGCTCGCGAAGCTGTGCGAGAGGCCATGTCAGGCGCGCGGCTTGAGCGGCAGACTGACCCGCATCACGGTGCCCTTGCCCTCGGAGACGGGGGAGTCGATCTCGATCAGGCCGCCGTGTCGCTCCACCACGATCCGGCGGGCGATGTCGAGCCCGAGGCCGGTGCCCTTGCCCACGTCCTTGGTGGTGAAGAACGGCTCGAACGCGCGTGCCACGACCTCGGGCGGCATGCCCGGACCCGTGTCGGCGAGCTCGACGACCACCCACTCACCCTGGGCGCGGGTGCGGATCGTGAGCGTTCCCCGGCCGTCCATCGCATCCACGGCGTTGTCGATCAGGTTGGTCCAGACCTGGTTGAGCTCGCCGGCGTACGCGTCGATCTGGGGCACGTCGGCGTACTCGCGGACGACGTCCACACCGCCCTTGAGCTTGTGCCCGAGCATCGTCAGCGTGCTCTCGAGCCCGTCGCGGACGTCGATGCGCTGTGCGGACGCCCGGTCCATCTGGGAGTAGGAGCGCACCGCCGCCACCAGGTCGGAGATCCGGCGTACGGCGTCCTTCAGCTCCGACAGCAGGCTCTTGGACGACACCGTCGCCGACACCCACTCGAGCCCGGGGGCGAGGGCGCGGTCGCCGAGGGCCTCGTGCGCCTGCTCGCACCACGCGGCGTCGACGCCGCCCGAGACGAGGTTCGAGGCGAGCCCCCACGCGTCGGGTACGCCGTGGCCCTCCAGCCAGGTGGCGACCTCACTCTCGCGGTCGGCCATCGCCAGCGCGTCGAGGGGGCTGGGGGCCACCGTGGAGCCGCCCAGCTCTCGACGGAGGTCGTCGAGGTCGCTGAACTGGGCCGCCGTGATGTCGTCGTGGGCGAGCCGGCCGAGCGCCTCGAGCAGGGCGTCGCAGCACCGGCCGAGGTCGTCGACGGTCCGGCTCGCGGCTGCCGCGGGGTTGTTGATCTCGTGGGCGAGCCCGGCCGCGAGGGTGCCCAGGGTCACCAGGGCGTCGCGCTGGCGCACGGTGGACTCGATCGACCGCGCGGTGTGGTGCAGGCCGCCGATCAGGTGTCCGGCGAGGGGGAACCAGCGGTTCACCAGCTCGCGCAGGTGTGGGGCGTCGAGCCGGAGCACGCGTCCGGGCGTGGCCCCGCGGCCGGTCGCGAGATAGATCCCGTTGTCGTCCCAGGCCCGGAAACCCCCGGCCCACCGGCCGACGACGTCCATCCGCGCGACCACGACGTCCTCGCGTCCGACCTTGCGGACGAGGTCGAGCGAACCCTCGAGCAGCACCCACCACTCGTCGGCGTGCTCGCCCTCGGTGAAGACCACGTCGCCGGGCTCGAAGGGCACCTCGTCGCCACTGGTGGCGAGATCCGCGAGCTGGTCGTCGGTCAACCCGGTGAACAGCTCGATGCCACGCAGCTCCTCGACGTCCATCAGCGCGTTCCTCTCAGACGGTCGCCAGGTAGCGGTGGACCAGGTAGATCGACATCGCGCCCTCGCCGACCGCGGACGCGACCCGCTTCATCGAGTCCAGCCGGACGTCGCCCGCGGCGAACACCCCCGGCACGCTCGTCTCGAGGGCGAACGGCGCGCGGGCCAGGCCCCAGTGCCTGTCGGCGGTGATCACCTCGGGGCCGGTGAGCACGAAGCCGTGGGAGTCGCGGGCGACCGGCTCGCCCAGCCAGTCGGTGCGGGGTGAG
This sequence comes from Nocardioides sp., assembly GCF_036503465.1. Classification (GTDB taxonomy): domain Bacteria; phylum Actinomycetota; class Actinomycetes; order Propionibacteriales; family Nocardioidaceae; genus Nocardioides. Next base: position 3,892 of record NZ_DASXWU010000088.1, on the reverse strand, counting down.
GCGCCGATGAAGACGAACAGCCACGACGCCTCGACGTCCTCGCGGTGTCCGGAGCCGCGCTCGACGAGGGTCAGCCGCTCCAGGTGGTCGTCCCCGTCGGCCGCTCCGACCTCGGTGCCGCAGCGCACGCTGATGTTGGACGCCGCCGTGATCCGATCGACGAGGTACGTCGACATCGTGGCCAGCAGGTCCGACCCGCGGACGAGCAGGGTGACCTGCTTGGCGTGCTTGGCGAAGTTCAGGGCCGCCTGGCCGGCGGAGTTGGCTCCGCCCACGATGTAGACCATGTCGCCGGCGGTCTGCGCCGCCTCGGCCGCGGTCGCGCCGTAGTACACACCCTTGCCGGTCAGCTGCTCGACGCCGTCGGCCTGGAGCCGTCGGTAGGAGACACCGGTCGAGACCACGACGGACCGTGCCTCGACCTCGCCACCGCCCTCCAGCAGGACGGCACGTACCGTCCCTCGTTGCTCGAGCCCGACCACCTCACGCGCCAGCACCAGCTCGGCGCCGAAGCGCGACACCTGGGCCAGCGCCCGCTGGGCGAGATCGGAGCCACTCAGCCCGCGGGGGAAGCCCAGGTAGTTCTCGATCGCCGAGCTCTGGCCGGCCTGTCCGCCCGGTGCCTCGCGCTCGACGATGACCGTCTTCAGCCCTTCGGACGCGGCGTACACCCCGGCAGCCAGCCCGGCGGGCCCGCCACCGACGATGCACACGTCGTAGAGGGGATGCTCGGCCTCCACATGGAGACCCAGCGCGGCCGCCGCCTCCAGCAGGGCGGGTGCGCGCAGCGGCTCGCGGTCGGGGACCAGCACCAGCGGCAGGTCGCCGCGTACCCCACCGGCCAGCTCGAACAGCCGCCGCCCCTCGTCGTCGCGCTCCACGTCGTACCACCGGTAGGGCACGTGGTTGCGGGCGAGGAAAGTCTTCAGCTCGTGCGTGCGGTCGGACCAGCGATCCCCGACGACCTGGACGTCGTTGGTGACGTCCGGATGCCCGCGACGCCAGTCGCCGAGCAGGTCGTCGACGATCGGGAACAGCCGCTCGTCCGGCGGATCCCAGGGCTTGAGCAGGTAGTAGTCGAGGCCGATGTCGTTGATCGCGGCGATCGCCACGTCGGTGTCGGCGTACGCCGTCAGCAGCAGCCGCTTGGCCTCGGGCGCCAGGCCGCCGGACTCACCGAGGAGCTCGATCCCGGTCTTCTCGGGCATCTTCTGGTCGCTGACGATCAGCGCGACCGGGTCGGTGCGGAGGGCGAGCGCCCCGAGCAGCTCGAGCGCCTGCGCGGCCGAGGTGGCCGAGAGGATGCGGTACTCCGAGCCGTACCGCCGCTTCAGGTCACGCGTCAGCGCGGCGGACACCTGTGGGTCGTCGTCGACGCTCAGGATCGTCGGCCGGGCCATGCGTGTGCTCCCCCCAGGTAGGAGGACAGCATAGGTCCGTCAGGCGTCGCCGCCCTCCTGCTTCACGCCGGAGACGGCGGTCGGGTCGTCGATCCGGTAGTGGTCGAGCGCCTTCTGGACGGCGTCGCGACCGACCTTGCCCTCCTCGGCCAGCGCGGCCAGCGCCTGGCACACCACCGACTCCGCGTCGATCTTGAAGAACCTCCGGGCAGCCGCCCGCGTGTCCGCGAAGCCGAAACCGTCGGCACCCAGGGCGTGGAACCGCTGGGGGATCCACCGCGAGATCGTCTGCGGCACGGCGCGCATGTAGTCGCTGACCGCCACGAACGGGCCGGGGGCGTCCTTGACCTTGTCGGTGACGTACGCCGTTCGTGGCTCCTCGAGCGGGTGCATGAGGTTCCACTCCTCGACGGCCAGGGCCTCGCGGGAGAGCTCGTTCCACGAGGTGACCGACCAGATGTCGGCCGCCACGCCCCAGTCGTCGCGGAGCAGCTTCTGTGCCTTCTGCACCCACGGCAGCCCGACACCGCTCGCCATCAGCTGCACGCGCGGGGCGTCGTCCGGGAGACCGTCGAGCGGGCCGGCGAGGTGGTACATCCCGCGCAGCAGCCCCTCGACGTCGAGGTTCTCGGGCTCGGCCGGCTGCGAGATCGGCTCGTTGTAGACGGTGAGGTAGTAGATGACGTTCTCGCCGTGCGGGTGCTCCTCGGTCGAGCCGTACATCCGGCTCAGCCCGTCCTGCACGATGTGGGCGATCTCGTAGGCGAACGCCGGGTCGTAGTGCACGACCGCCGGGTTGGTCAGCGCCAGCAAGGGGGAGTGCCCGTCGGCGTGCTGCAGGCCCTCGCCGGTCAGCGTGGTCCGGCCGGCCGTGGCGCCGATCAGGAACCCGCGCGCGAGCTGGTCGGCCATCGCCCAGATGCCGTCGCCGGTGCGCTGGAAGCCGAACATCGAGTAGAAGATGTAGACCGGGATCATCGGCTCGCCGTGGGTCGCGTACGACGAGCCCGCGGCCGTGGCGGAGGCGACGCAGCCGGCCTCGGAGATGCCTTCGTGGAGCATCTGGCCCTCGGTCGACTCCTTCCACGCCAGCAGCAGCTTGCGGTCGACCGACTCGTACTGCATCCCGGCCGGGTTGTAGATCTTCGCGGTCGCGAACATCGAGTCCATGCCGAACGTGCGGTACTCGTCGGGCGCGATCGGCACGATCCGGGGCCCGAGGTTCTTGTCCTTCATCAGGTCCTTGAGCAGTCGCACGAACGCCATCGTGGTGGCGATCTTCTGCTTCCCGGACCCCTGCTTCAGCTCGTCGTACATGGTGTCGGCGGGCAGCGTGAGCTGCTTCGGGCCGACCCGCCGCATCGGCACGCCGCCACCGAGTGCGCGACGACGGTCGCGGAGGTACTCCAGCTCCGCGGAGCCCTCGCCCGGGTGGTAGAACGGCGCCGACCCGTCGAACTCGTAGTGCTCGTCGATCTCCTGGTCGGAGATCGGCAGCTCGAGGCGGTCGCGGAACGACTTGAGGGTCGCGGCGTTCAGCTTCTTCATCTGGTGGGTCGCGTTGCGGCCCTCGAGGGCGTCGATCGTCCAGCCCTTGATCGTGTGGGCCAGGATCACCGTCGGCTGACCGACGTGCTTGCTGGCCGCGTCGAAGGCGGCGTACACCTTCCGGTAGTCGTGCCCGCCCCGGGGCAGCAGCTCGATGTCGCGGTCGGACATGTTCTCGACCATCTTCCGCAGCCGCGCGTCACCGCCGAAGAAGTGCTCGCGGATGTAGGCGCCCGTCTCGACCGAGTAGGTCTGGAACTGGCCGTCCGGGGTCTTGTTCATCTGGTTGACGAGCACGCCGTCGACGTCCTGGGCGAGCAGCGCGTCCCACTCGCGACCCCAGACCACCTTGATCACGTTCCACCCGGCGCCCCGGAAGTACGACTCGAGCTCCTGGATGATCTTGCCGTCGCCGCGCACCGGGCCGTCGAGCTGCTGGAGGTTGCAGTTGATGACGAACGTGAGGTTGTCGAGCTCCTCGCGTGCCGCCAGCCCGATCGCGCCGAGCGACTCGGGCTCGCCCATCTCGCCGTCGCCGAGGAACGCCCAGACGTGCTGCTGGCTGGTGTCCTTGATCCCGCGGTTCTGCAGGTAGCGGTTGAACCGGGCCTGGTAGATCGCGTTCAACGGGCCGAGACCCATCGACACGGTCGGGAACTCCCAGAATCCCCGCATGAGCCGCGGGTGCGGATAGGACGGCAGGCCGCCGCCGAGGCCGCGATGCGACACTTCCTGGCGGAAACCATCGAGCTGGTCCGCCGACAGCCGGCCTTCGAGGTAGGCCCGTGCGTAGATACCGGGCGAAGCGTGTCCCTGGAAGAAGATCTGGTCCCCGCCGCCCTCGGCGTCATGCCCGCGGAAGAAGTGGTTGAAGCCCACCTCGTAGAGCGACGCGGCCGAGGCGTAGGTGGAGATGTGCCCGCCGACACCGATCCCGGGGCGTT
>NZ_DASXWU010000087.1:0-11351 GCF_036503465.1 Nocardioides sp. | reverse complement strand
CGTCGAGCGCCGCGGCGGTCTGCATGGGCGCAGCGTAGGTAAGTTGTTGATCTTCCGCTGTCGGGTGAACGACGGACAAATCGACATCAGCCCGGCTCGATCACCAGCCGCGTGCGCGCCACTCCGCGAGGTGCGGCCGCTCGGCGCCGAGCGTCGAGTCGTTGCCGTGCCCGGGGTAGAACCAGGTCTCGTCGGGGAGCCGGTCGAACACCTTGGTGGACACGTCGTCGATCAGTGACCGGAAGGCGGAGGAGTCGCCGAACGTGTTGCCCACGCCGCCGGGGAAGAGGCTGTCGCCGGTCCACAGGTGCGGCGCCCCGTCTGGGTCGTCGTACACCAGGGCGATCGAGCCGGGCGTGTGCCCGACCAGGTGGATGACCGACAGCCGGCAGTCGCCGAAGCGGACCTCGTCGGCGTCGGACAGCCGGTCGGTGACGACCACGCCGGTCTGCTCGGTGATGGCATCGGCATCTGGCGAGCCCGCGTAGACCCGGGCCCCGGTCGCCTCGACGACGTCGGCGAGCGCGCGGTGGTGGTCCCAGTGCTGGTGGGTCGTGACGACGCCGGCCAGCCCGCCCTCGCCGATCACCTGGCGCAGCACCGGGGCATCGGCGGCCGCGTCGACGAGCAGCTGCTCGTCGGTGTTGCGGCAGCGCAGCAGATAGGCGTTGTTGTGCATCTTGGGGTCCACGGCCACCTTGGTGATGACCAGCTGGGCCAGCTCGCGGGTGTCGGGGGGACCGCCCGGGGTCACTTCGCCGGTGTACGTCGCCATGCGCCGATCCTAGGGAGCACGCCGCTGGCGGTGCTCAGCCCCTCGCCGGAGCCGCGGCCGACCAGCCACCAGCCGAGGTCGACGCCGGAGCCCGCGACGACCGGTTCGTCCGCGCCGAGCTGCCAGGTCTTGCCGAGGTCGGTGGCGCTGATCTTGAAGTCGTCGGTGTCCGGGTTCGCGGCCTGGTCGGTGGTGACCGCGTCGAGCAGCTCGATGCAGAAGTCGCGCGGCCAGTCGGTGTGCCGGTAGCCGCACCGGAGGTCGGCGTGGTGGATCTCGACCTCGCGGCGCCGGGTCGCCGGCAGCGCGAGGACCGGGAACGACGGGCCGCCGGGGACGCGGTCGATGCTCCCGGTCCAGTCGTCGTCGGAGAGCGCCGCGAGCGCGTCGCGCAGCCGCTCGCCCGCCGCGAACAGGCGCTCGCGGATGTCCGGAGGAGTAGCGGCCGCCAGCTCCTCGATGTCGGCGTCGCGCTTCTCGTTCGACTGGTACATCGCCCCGGGCTCGCCCCGGACCAGGTTGTCGAGCGCGCCGGCGAGTCCCTCCGCGTTCAGGGCGACGTGCGCGATGACGTGCGCGCGGCTCCAGCCTGGCAGGACCGAGGGCTCCGGCCACTGGTCGTCGGCGAGGGAATCAACCGTCCGCACCAGGCGTTGTTCCGAGTCGTGGAGGGCTGCGGCCGGGGAGGTCGTCATGGGCCCAGCATGGCGCAGCCGCACAGTCGAGCAAAAGGCTCGGTCCTCGTCGAGACCGGCGGCGTGCCGCCTTGCGGAATGACGTAGGATGAGCGAACACTTGTTCGAACTTCTCAGAACGACTTCGGGGACACACTAGTGACGGATCAGCTGGTCATCAGGGGTGCGCGCGAGCACAACCTCAAGGACGTCTCGCTCGACCTCCCGCGCGACTCGCTGATCGTCTTCACCGGCCTGTCCGGGTCCGGCAAGTCGAGCCTGGCGTTCGACACGATCTTCGCCGAGGGGCAGCGCCGCTACGTCGAGTCGCTGTCGGCGTACGCCCGCCAGTTCCTCGGCCAGATGGACAAGCCCGACGTCGACTTCATCGAGGGCCTCTCGCCCGCGGTCTCGATCGACCAGAAGTCGACGTCGAAGAACCCGCGCTCGACCGTCGGCACGATCACCGAGGTCTACGACTACCTCCGGCTGCTCTACGCGCGCGCCGGCCGCCCGCACTGCCCGACCTGCGGTGCGCCGATCGAGCGGCAGACGCCGCAGCAGATCGTCGACCGGGTGATGCAGCTGGACGAGGGCACCCGATTCCAGGTGCTGGCCCCGATCGTGCGCGGTCGCAAGGGGGAGTACGTCGAGCTCTTCCGCTCGCTGCAGTCACAGGGCTTCTCGCGTGCCCGTGTCGACGGCGAGACCGTCCAGCTGACCGAGATGATCGAGGGCAAGCCCCGCCTCGACAAGCAGCGGAAGCACACCATCGAGGTGGTCGTCGACCGGCTCTCCGCCAAGCCCAGCTCCAAGCGCCGCCTCACCGACTCGGTCGAGACCGCGCTCAACCTCGCCAGCGGGCTCGTCGTCTTCGACCTGGTCGACCTGGGCAAGAAGGACCCCGGCAAGGAGCTGAAGTTCTCCGAGCGGATGGCCTGCCCCAACGAGCACCCGATCGAGACCGACGACCTCGAGCCGCGGTCGTTCTCGTTCAACTCGCCGTTCGGCGCCTGCCCGGAGTGCCACGGCCTCGGCACCCGGATGGAGGTCGACCCCGACCTGGTGGTCACCGACCCGGCCGCGACCCTGGGCGAGGGCGTCGTGCAGCCCTGGTCCGGAGCCCACGTCGCCGACTACTTCCTGCGGCTGCTCGGTGCGCTCGGCGACGAGCTCGGCTTCGACCTGGACACCCCGTGGGAGGACCTGCCCGCCAAGGCACGCAAGGCGATCCTCGAGGGGCACCCGACCAAGGTGCACGTGCGGCACCGCAACCGCTACGGCCGGGAGCGGTCCTACTACACCAACTTCGAGGGCGTCCGGCCCTACATCGAGCGGCGCCACCGCGAGGCCGAGTCCGACACCAGCCGGGAGCGGTTCGAGGGCTACATGCGCGAGGTGCCCTGCCCGGCGTGCCACGGCAGCCGCCTCAAGCCGGTGTCGATGGCGGTCACCATCTCGGGGAAGAGCATCGCCGAGGTGTGCGCGCTGCCGATCAACGAGACGGCCGAGTTCCTGCGCGACCTCGAGCTCAGCGCCCGTGAGCGACAGATCGCCGAGCGGGTGCTGAAGGAGATCCAGGAGCGGCTCCGCTTCCTGCTCGACGTCGGCCTCGACTACCTCTCCCTCGACCGGCCCTCCGCCACGCTGTCCGGCGGTGAGGCGCAGCGGATCCGGCTGGCCACCCAGATCGGCGCCGGCCTGGTCGGCGTGCTCTACGTGCTCGACGAGCCGTCGATCGGGCTGCACCAGCGCGACAACCACCGGCTGATCGAGACCCTGGTCCGGCTCAAGGACCTCGGGAACACGCTGATCGTCGTGGAGCACGACGAGGACACCATTCGCACCGCCGACTGGGTGGTCGACGTCGGCCCCGGCGCCGGCGAGCACGGCGGCCAGGTGGTGCACTCCGGCACGGTGAAGCAGCTGCTGAAGCACCGCGACTCCGAGACCGGCCTCTACCTGTCCGGACGCAAGCGGATCCCGGTGCCCGACGTGCGCCGCCCGCCGACGCCCGGCCGAGAGCTCACCGTGCACGGCGCCCGGGAGAACAACCTCCAGGACATCGACGTCACCTTCCCGCTCGGCTGCTTCGTCGCGGTGACCGGCGTCTCCGGGTCCGGGAAGTCGACCCTGGTCAACGACATCCTCTACACCTCGCTGGCCAAGCAGATCTACAACGCCCGCGCGGTCCCGGGCCGGCACCGCAAGATCAGCGGCGTGGACAACGTCGACAAGGTCATCCACGTCGACCAGTCGCCGATCGGCCGGACCCCGCGGTCCAACCCGGCCACCTACACCGGCGTCTTCGACCACGTCCGCAAGCTGTTCGCATCCACGCCCGAGGCGAAGATGCGCGGCTACCTGCAGGGCCGGTTCTCGTTCAACGTCAAGGGCGGCCGCTGCGAGGCCTGCGCCGGAGACGGCACGATCAAGATCGAGATGAACTTCCTGCCCGACGTCTACGTGCCCTGCGAGGTCTGCCACGGCGCCCGCTACAACCGCGAGACGCTCGAGGTGCACTACAAGGGCAAGACGATCGCCGAGGTCCTCGACATGCCGATCGAGGAGGCCCGCGACTTCTTCGCCGCAGTGCCGGCCATCGCGCGGCACATGGAGACGCTCTGCGAGGTGGGGCTCGGCTACGTCCGGCTCGGCCAGCCGGCGACGACGCTGTCCGGTGGTGAGGCACAGCGGGTCAAGCTGTCCAGCGAGCTGCAGAAGCGCTCGACCGGCCGCACCGTCTACGTGCTCGACGAGCCGACGACGGGGCTGCACTTCGAGGACATCCGCAAGCTCCTCGGCGTCCTGTCCAGCCTGGTCGACAAGGGCAACACGGTGCTGGTGATCGAGCACAACCTCGACGTGATCAAGACCTCCGACTGGATCATCGACATGGGTCCCGAGGGCGGGTCACGCGGGGGGATGGTGATCTCGGAGGGTACGCCGGAGCAGGTCGCGGCCGACCCCGACAGCTACACCGGGCAGTTCCTGGCTCCGCTGCTGGCCGGCGGTCGGAAGCCCTGAGGCGCCCTCCGAGCTGCGACGGTCCGGGCGCCCGCTGCCCCGAGGTCCCACAGCGAAAACTCAGATGCCCTGGCTAGCGTCGGGAGAACACCCGCGAACACCAGGAGCATCCCCGTGACCGACCCTGCCCTCACCCGGCGCCGCGCCCTGTCCGGAGCTGCCGTCGGCGGGCTGGGCCTGCCCCTGCTCACCGCGTGCGGGGGCGGAGCGGCGGGCGAAGAGGCCGGCTCCCCCCACGGCTCCCCGGGCGACGTGCTCGTGGCGACCGCAGACGTCCCGGTGGGCGGCGGCGTCGTCCTTCCTGACCACGACGTCGTCGTGACCCGTCCCGACCAGGGCACCTTCGAGGGCTTCTCGGCCGCGTGCACCCACCAGGGGTGCCTCCTGGCCGATGTGGCCGGTGGCACGATCAACTGCGGCTGCCACGGCAGCCAGTTCGCGATCACCGACGGTGCCAACGTGGCCGGTCCGAGCGGGTCGCCGGCGGGCTCGATCCCGCCGTTGCCGCGGGTAGCGGTCAAGGTCAAGGGGAAGAACGTCGTCTGGGCGTGACCGGACTGCCGTTCGGTCAGGCCGTCCCCGGAGGCCCGTAGGGTTGACGCCGTGGCAGACCCGGCGTCCTACCGCCCCAAGGCGGGGGAGATCCCGACGCAGCCGGGCGTCTACAAGTTCCGCGACGCCCGCGGACGCGTGATCTACGTCGGCAAGGCGAAGAACCTCCGCGCCCGGCTGTCGTCGTACTTCCAGGACATCGGCAACCTGCACTCGCGTCCGGCGGCGATGGTCACCTCGGCGGCAGGCGTCGAGTGGACGGTCGTCAACACCGAGGTGGAGGCGCTCCAGCTGGAGTACAGCTGGATCAAGGAGTTCGACCCGCGCTACAACGTGAAGTACCGCGACGACAAGTCCTACCCCTGGCTGGCGGTGACGGTCGGGGAGGAGTTCCCGCGGGTCATGGTCGGTCGCGGCGCCAAGAAGAAGGGCACGAAGTACTTCGGCCCGTACAGCCACGCCTGGGCGATCCGCGAGACCGTCGACCAGCTGCTGCGGGTCTTCCCGATGCGCTCCTGCTCGAACGGCGTCTTCAAGCGCTCCGGCCAGATCGGCCGCCCGTGCCTGCTCGGCTACATCGAGAAGTGCTCCGCTCCGTGTGTCGGCAACATCTCCGCCGACGACCACCGTGCGATCGTCGACGACTTCTGCGACTTCATGGCTGGCCACACCACCACGTTCGTCAAGCGCATCCGCGCCGAGATGTACGCCGCCTCCGACGAGCAGGACTACGAGCGCGCGGCACGGCTCCGCGACGACCTGGGCGCGATCGAGAAGGCCCTGGAGAAGCAGGCGGTGGTGCTCGGTGACGGCACCGACGCCGACGTCATCGCCCTCGCGGAGGACCCGCTCGAGGTCGCGGTGCAGATCTTCTACGTCCGCGGTGGCCGCATCCGCGGCCAGCGGGGCTGGGTCGCCGACCGCGTGGAGGAGGGCGGTACGCCGGAGCTGGTCGAGCAGTTCCTCCTCCAGCTGTACGCCGGCGCCGACGATGACGGCGTACCCCGCGAGATCCTGGTCCCGGCCCTGCCGGCCGAGCACGAGGTGTTCGAGGAGCTGCTGTCCGAGCGCCGGGGCAGCCGGGTGCGGATCCGGGTCCCGCAACGGGGCGACAAGCGCACGCTCCAGGAGACGGTCGCCCGCAATGCCGGCCAGGCGCTGATGATGCACAAGACGAAGCGGGGCACCGACCTCACGTCGCGCAACCAGGCGCTGGAGGAGATCCAGAAGGCGCTCGGGCTCGACGCGGCGCCGCTGCGGATCGAGTGCTACGACATCTCCAACCTCCAGGGCACCGAGGTCGTGGCCAGCATGGTGGTCTTCGAGGACGGGCTGCCCCGCAAGAGCGAGTACCGCCGGTTCGTGATCCGCGGCGTGGAGGGGCAGAACGACGTGGCCTCGATGCACGAGGTGATCACCCGACGATTCCGCCGGCTGCTCGACGAGCAGGCCCGCTCCACGGAGGTGGCCACGGAATCGGGTCCGATGCTCGTCGACCCCGAGACGGGTCGCCCCCGCAAGTTCGCCTATGCGCCCGGTCTGGTCGTGGTGGACGGAGGTCCGCCCCAGGTCGCGGCGGCGCAGGCCGCGATGCGTGAGCTGGGGGTCGTCGACATCCCGGTCTGCGGTCTTGCCAAGCGGCTCGAGGAGGTCTGGCTGCCCGAGCAGCAGGACCCGGTGATCTTCGCGCGTACCTCCGAGGGGCTCTACCTGCTCCAGCGGGTCCGCGACGAGGCCCACCGGTTCGCGATCACCCACCACCGGTCGCGGCGTTCGAAGTCGATGGTCGAGAGCATGCTCGACGACGTACCCGGGCTGGGGGAGGTACGCCGTCGGACCCTGGTCAAGCACTTCGGCTCGCTGAAGAAGCTGCGGGCCGCCGAGGTCGACGAGATCGCGCAGGTGCCCGGCATCGGCCCCCGCACGGCTGTGGCGATCAAGGATGCGGTCGACCGCGTGGGCGGTCACACTGGCCGTCAGACCGTGAACACCGCGACCGGAGAGATCCAGGAGGACTGATGGCCGAGTCGATGTCCGGGTCGATGGCCGGCCTGCCTCCGGAGCACAGCGGCGAGGTCGTCATCGTCACCGGGATGACCGGCGCCGGCCGCAGCACGGCCGCCAAGGAGCTCGAGGACCTCGGCTACTACGTGGTCGACAACCTCCCGCCGTCGCTCCTTCGCGACGTCGTCCGGCTCGTCGACGAGAGCCGTGGCACGAGCCAGCCTATCGCCGTGGTGGTCGACGTACGCTCCGGCGCGTTCTTCGAGTCCCTGCAGGCCAACCTCGCCCAGCACGCCGTGGGCCGCGACACGACGCTCCTCTTCCTGGACGCCACCGACGACGTGCTGGTACGCCGCCAGGAGGCCGCACGGCGGCCACACCCGCTCCAAGCGAGCGGCCGGCTCATCGACGGGCTCCACCGGGAGCGCACCGCCCTGGCCAACCTCCGGGCCAACGCCGACCTGGTGATCGACACCTCCGACCTCAACGTCCACCAGCTGACCGACCGGATCGCCGAGTCCTTCGGCACGCCCGACACGACCAGGCTCAAGGTCACCGCGATCAGCTTCGGCTTCAAGTACGGCATCCCGGTCGACGCCGACTTCGTCGCCGACATGCGGTTCCTGCCCAACCCCTACTGGGTGCCTCAGCTCCGCGGGCAGACCGGCCGCTCCGCCGAGGTCGCCGACTACGTCCTCGAGCAGGAGGGCGCGCGCGAGTTCGTCGACCGGTACGTCGATCTGCTCGCCGGCGTCGCCAAGGGCTATCTCCGCGAGGGCAAGCGCTTCATGTCGGTCGCCGTCGGCTGCACCGGCGGCAAGCACCGCAGCGTCGCCATGGCCGAGGAGATCGCCCGGCAGATGCGCGAGGCGGGATACGACGTGGGCACCCACCACCGCGACCTCGGGCGGGAGTGACGTGGATTCGACGTCTCCGCGGGTCCCCGCCCGGGTCACCGCTCTGGGCGGCGGACACGGCCTCCATGCGTCACTGTCCGCTCTCCGGCGACTGCCGCTGGAGCTCACCGCGGTGGTGACCGTGGCCGACGACGGCGGCTCGTCCGGCCGCCTGCGGTCGGAGTTCGGGGTACTGCCGCCCGGTGACCTGCGGATGGCCCTGGCGGCTCTCTGCGGCGACGACCAGTGGGGCGAGACCTGGGCGCGCGTGCTGCAGCACCGGTTCGCCGGCACCGGCGAGATGCGCGGCCACGTCACGGGCAACCTGCTGATCGTCAGCCTCTGGGAGCTGCTCGGCGACCACGTCGTGGCGCTCGAGTGGGTCGGCCGTCTGCTCGGCGCCCGCGGGCGGGTGCTGCCGATGGCGCTGACGCCGCTGGAGATCTCGGCCCAGGTCAGCGGCCTGTATCCCGACGACCCCGAGCGGCTGAGCACGGTCCGCGGCCAGGTCGCGGTGGCGACCTGCGAGGGCACGATCGAGGCAATCTCCTTGCTGCCCGAGGACCTCCGTGCCTGCCCGCAGGCGGTCGACGCCGTGCGCGAGGCCGACATGGTCGTGCTCGGCCCGGGGTCCTGGTTCACGTCGGTCCTGCCGCACCTGATGGTGCCGCCGCTCGCCCGGGCGCTGATCGAGACCGACGCCCACCGGGTGGTGGTGCTGAACGTCGCACCCCAGGACCCCGAGACCGACGGCTTCGCAGCGGTCGACCACCTCCGCGCGCTCCTCGACCACGCCCCGGACCTCGCTCTGGGCACCGTGCTGCTCGACCGGTCCGAGGCCGAGGACGCCCAGCAGACCGCCGAGCTCGAGGCGCTCGCGAGCAAGTGCGGAGCGCGGGTCGTGGTCGCGGACGTCGCCTGCGACGACGGATCCCCGCGGCACGACCCGGAGAAGCTGGCGGCGGCGTACGCCGGGATCCTGGCCGGCCTGTAACCGGCGTACGGGCCGAAAGTCCCGAGCAACGGCCTCGGGCCCGAGTGTCGTTGACGTACGTGGCAGGATCGGCGCCATGGCGATGACGGCGCAGGTGAAGGCGGAGATCGCCAACACCACCATCACCAAGACCTGCTGCCGCAAGGCCGAGGTGTCGACGATGCTGCGGTTCGCCGGTGGGCTCCACATTGTCAGCGGCAAGATCGTCGTCGAGGCCGAGCTCGACACCGGCGCCGCGGCCCGCCGGCTGCGCAAGGACATCGCCGAGGTGTTCGGGCACCAGAGCGACGTCGCGATGGTCCAGGCCAACGGCATCCGCAAGGACAGCCGGTACCTGGTACGCGTCGTCAAGGACGGCGAGGCGCTCGCCCGACAGACCGGCCTGCTCGACAACCGCGGACGGCCGGTGCGGGGGCTTCCCCCGGCCGTCGTCTCGGGAGGTGCCTGCGACGCGGTCGCCGCCTGGCGCGGTGCGTTCCTGGCGCACGGGTCTCTCACCGAGCCGGGGCGCTCGTCGTCCCTCGAGGTCACCTGTCCCGGCCCGGAGGCCGCCCTGGCACTCGTGGGTGTGGCCCGCCGGCTCGGCATCCCGGCGAAGGCGCGCGAGGTCCGCGGCGTCGACCGGGTCGTGATCCGCGACGGCGACGCGATCTCCCAGCTGCTCACCCGGCTCGGCGCCCACGAGGCGCTGATGGCCTGGGAGGAACGCCGGATGCGGCGCGAGGTGCGCGCCACCGCCAACCGGCTGGCCAACTTCGACGACGCCAACCTCCGCCGCTCCGCCCGGGCCGCCGTGGCTGCGGGCGCCCGCGTCCAGCGCGCCCTGGAGATCCTCGGCGACGAGGTGCCCGACCATCTCAAGCTGGCGGGCGGGCTTCGGCTGGAGCACAAGCAGGCCAGTCTCGAGGAGCTCGGCCAGCTCCACGACCCGGTGCTCACCAAGGACGCGATCGCCGGTCGCATCCGCCGTCTGCTGGCGATGGCGGACAAGCGCGCCGAGGAGCTCGGCGTACCCGACACGGAGGCCTCGCTCACCCCGGAGATGCTGGCCGAGGAGTGATCACGCCCCGCGGACTGAGCTTGCGAAGTCCGCGATCAGGGCGGGAGGTCGTCCTTCGAGACGCCTCGTCCCTCGGCTCCTCAGGAACCGGAGCGTCGGCTCGGACCCGAGGTACGAGGGGGCTGAGCGACGCGTCTCGAGACCCGGTGAGGGTGCCCGGGGCCCCGACCGAGGTGGTTTCGAGGCGCTCGCAGGGCTCGCTCCTCAACCGCCGGGAGGACGCTCGCAGGGCTCGCTCCTCAACCACCGGTAGGTCGGTCTCAGAGCGACCTCCTCAACCACCGGGCGCGATGTCAGGGTCGAATCGGCGAACGGTAGGGTCGACGTACCGAGACGGCCCACCATTTCCGTAGGAGCTTCCTGTGACCGTTCGAGTAGGCATCAACGGCTTCGGCCGGATCGGCCGCAACTTCTTCCGTGCCGTGCAGGCGTCCGACGCGGACGTCGAGGTCGTGGGCATCAACGACCTCGCGGCCAACGACATCCTGGCCCACTTCCTGCGCTACGACTCGATCCTCGGGCGCTACCCCGGCGAGATCGACTCGGACGAGAACTACCTCACCGTCGGCGGGACCAAGATCCACGCGACCGCGGAACGCGACCCGGCCAACCTGAGCTGGGGCGAGATCGGCGCGGACGTCGTCATCGAGTCCACCGGCTTCTTCACCAAGGCGGCCGACGCGCGCAAGCACATCGAGGCGGGCGCCAAGAAGGTGATCATCTCGGCACCGGCGACCGACGAGGACATCACGATCGTGATGGGCATCAACGACGGGGAGTACGACGCCGAGAAGCACCACGTGATCTCCAACGCCAGCTGCACCACGAACTGCCTGGCGCCGATGGCCAAGGTCCTCCTGGACACCTGGGGCATCGAGAAGGGCTTCATGACGACGGTGCACGCGTACACCACCGAGCAGCAGCTGCTCGACCAGATCGCGCTGACCCGCAAGGGCACCATCGACCTGCGCCGCGCCCGCTCGGCCCCGCAGTCGGTCATCCCGACCTCCACCGGCGCCGCCCGCGCCATCTCGGTGGTCATCCCCGAGGTCAAGGGCAAGCTGGACGGCTTCGCCTTCCGCGTGCCGGTCCCGGTCGGCTCGATCACCGACCTGACCGTCGACCTGTCCCGCGAGACCACCAAGGACGAGGTCAACGCGGCGTTCAAGAAGGCCGCCGAGGCCGGCCCGCTCAAGGGCTTCCTGAAGTACACCACCGACGAGATCGTCTCCGCGGACATCGTCACCGACCCGTCCTCCTGCATCTTCGACTCGAAGCTGACCCTGGTGCAGGGCAACCAGGTCAAGGTGGCCGGCTGGTACGACAACGAGTGGGGCTACTCGAACCGCCTCGTCGACCTGGTCAACCA
>NZ_DASXWU010000086.1:0-72176 GCF_036503465.1 Nocardioides sp. | reverse complement strand
ACGGAGACCTGCGAACCGTCGGCGAGGGTGCCGCGGATCGTGATCAGGTTGCGGTGGTCGGGGCTCTCGGCCTCGGCGACCAGGCGTACGGCGGTGCCGCGCTCGGCGGCGAGCAGGGGCGCGTTGACGTAGGTCACGGGGTCCTCGACGACGTCGGTGAAGACTCCCTTGAGGGCGGCCAGCTCGAGCACCTTCACGTCGTACTCGGTGATCTCGCCGCGGACCTCGACGTCGATCTGCTGGGCGACCTCGCCGGCCAGGGCGGTGAAGACCCGCCCGAGCTTCTCGGTCAGAGGAATGCCGGGACGGACGTCCTCGGCGATCACGCCACCCTGGACGTTGACCGCGTCGGGGACCAGCTCGCCGGAGAGCGCCAGCCGGACCGACTTCGCGACCGCGATCCCGGCCTTCTCCTGCGCCTCGTCGGTGGACGCACCGAGGTGGGGCGTGGCGACGACGTTCTCCAGCTCGAACAGCGGGCTGTCGGTGCACGGCTCCTTGGCGTAGACGTCGACCCCGGCCGCCGCGATCCGGCCCTCCTTGAGGGCGGCGTACAGCGCGGCCTCGTCGACGATGCCGCCACGCGCGGCGTTGACGAGCACCAGGCTCGGCTTGGCCTTGGCGAGCTCGTCGGCACCGATCAGCCCGACCGTCTCGGGCGTCTTCGGCAGGTGCACGCTGATGAAGTCCGACTCGGCGAGCAGGGTGTCGAGGTCGACGAGCCGGACACCCATCTGCGCGGCCCGGCCGGCCTGGACGTAGGGGTCGTGGGCGATGACGTTCATCCCGAACGCCGCCAGCCGCTGGGCGACCAGGACCCCGATCCGGCCCAGGCCGACGATGCCGACGGTCTTCTCGAAGAGCTCGATGCCGGTGAACTTCGACCGCTTCCACTCGCCGTTGCGCAGCGACGCGTGCGCCGGGCTGAGGTGACGGGCTGCCGCGAGCAGCAGGGCGATCGCGAGCTCGGCGGCGCTGACGATGTTGGAGGTCGGTGCGTTGACGACCATCACGCCGGACTGGGTGGCGGCCCGGACGTCGACGTTGTCGAGGCCGACGCCGGCGCGCGCGACGACCTTCAACCGCCCCGCGGCGGCCAGGGCCTCGCCGTCGACCTTGGTGGCGGAGCGGACCAGGATCGCGTCCACGTCGGCGATCGCGGACAGCAGCTCGGCGCGGTCGGCGCCGTTGCAGTGCCTGATCTCGAAGTCGGGGCCGAGAGCCTCCACGGTGGCGGGGCTGAGCTCCTCGGCGATCAGTACGACGGGCTTGCTCACAGCGTTGGTGTCCTCAGGTTCGAAGGTCTGGAGGGGCGGAGCCTGACTGCTCCCGCACGACGCTGTGCCCGGTCGACTCTACCGGACCGGCAGCAGGCTCCCGAGACCGTCCGGATAGAGAGGCAGCGTGTCGTCGTCACCGTCGACCGGCGCCGCGATCGGCCGCCACTCGACCCACATCGGCACACCCACGTCGTCGTACCACCCGCCCTCGGGCGGCACCACGTCGCCCTCCGCCAGATGTCCGGCGTACACGAAGACGACCTCGTGGCCCTGCTCGCCGTCGTAGGTGAAGATGTTCTCGACGACGCCGAGGAGCCGGTGCTCGACGAGCGTCGCGTGCAGCTCCTCCGCCACCTCGCGGACGACGGCCTCGACCGCGCGCTCGCCGAGCTCGACGCCGCCGCCGATCAGGCGGTGGAACCGGCGACCGCCGTCCGGGTCCTCACCGACGAGGACGGCGTGATGGGTGCCGGCGGCGTTGGGCAGGTAGACCATCGCCTTGACCCGGATGGACGAGCGGTCGAGCATCCGGCGAGTGTGCCACGTGCGACGGGTCGGCTCAGTCGCAGCCGTCGGGGCCGCACACGTCACCTGTGGCCCCGGCCACCACCGAGACCGGTGCGGGACGGGTGGCCTCCCAGACCTGCTGCAGCACCCGGCCGAACACCTCGGTCGGCTGGGCCCCGGACACGGCGTACTTGCCCTCGAGGACGAAGAACGGCACGCCTGTCGCGCCGTAATCCACAGCCCGGGCGACGTCGGCTTGTACCGCGTCGCCGTACTCCTGGCCGGCGAGCACCTCGTCCACGCGCTCGCCGTCGAGCCCTGCCGCGACGGCGACCTCACGCAGGACGGCGTGGTCGGACGGGTCGCGCGCCTCCTCGAAGTACGCCGACATCAACGCCTCCTTGACCCGCGCCTGGACCTCGGGGCCGTGCTCGGCCAGCGCGAGGTGCAGGACCCGGTGGGCGTCGACGGTGTTGGCGTGAGGGGTCTCGGCGAGGCGGAACTCCAGGCCCTCGTCGGCGGCCTGCCGGCGTACGTGCTCCTGCATCGCCGCGACCCGCTCGGCTCCGCCGTACTTCCGCGCCAGCGACGCGGTGACGGTCTCGCCACTCATCACCGGGGCGGACGGGTCGAGCTCGAAGGAGCGGTAGGTCACCCCCACCTCGTGCGGGAAGTCCGCCAGCGCCTTCTCGAACCGCCGCTTCCCGATGTAGCACCACGGGCACACGACGTCGGACCAGATCTCGATCTTCACGTGAAACTTCAACCACTCGTTCCGGGGAGTTCTTCCCTCGAGTGGTTGCCGCCGCGAGGATTGCCGGGCTCGACCGGTGGGGTTATCTTGGGGTTATATCAATCGAGGCGAGGGATCAGCTGATGTCACCGAAGATCAACGTCTACCTTCCCGACGACCTGGCCGGCGAGGTCAAGGCGTCCGGAATCCCGGTGTCGGCCGTGTGCCAGCAGGCACTCGCCGATGCCGTCGCCCGGGCCGGCACCGGCCGGTCGGCGCCGCTGCCACCGAACCCGGGCGAGGACCTGTCCAGGAACTTCACCAAGCGCGCGTACGGCGTGCTGAGCGACGCCGACAAGGCGGCGGAGGCAGCCGGCGAGAAGCCGACGACCGTGGACCTGATGGCCGCCATCGTGGACTCGAACGGGCTGGCGGTCACCGTGCTCTCCGCCGCGGACATCGTCCCGGAGGATGCCGTCGACGAGCTGCGCGGCCGCGCGAGGAGCGGGGGCAGCGCGGAACCACTCGAGACGGTGGCCGAGCGCGCCGTCGAGCAGGCGCGCGGGCTCGGGCACTCCTACGTGGGCACCGAGCATCTCCTCCTCGCGATCACGGCGGGCTCGCGGAACGAGCTCGCCGCGAAGACCCTGCGAGACATGGGGATGACCCACGAGCGCGCGCTCCAGGGCGTGGTGACCGCGCTGTCGGCCTACGAGTACGCCCGGGAGACCCTCACCTTCAGCGGTATCTCGGCCCCCATCCGGGCAGCCCTCGAGGACATCCGGTCGCGGCTGGCCCGTCTGGAGGACCGTCCCGTCAGCGGACCGTGACCACCAGCTCGCCGTGCGGGATCGAGATCCACCCGTCCGGATCGGCGGCCCACGCCAGCCAAGCCGCCGCGAAGGTCCGCAGGTCCTCGCGGCTCGCGCGGCCCTCGCGCACCAGCTGCTCGGCGAGCGCCGAGTCGGTCACCCGGTCGGCCCACATCCCGCCCCACCACGCCCGGGTCTCGGGGGTGGCGAAGCACCAGGTGCTCGACGTCGCCGCCACGTCGCGGAGGCCGGCGGCATGTGCCCAGGCCAGGAGGTGGCGGCCGGCGTCGGGTTCCCCGCCGTTCGCCCGGGCCGCGTCGCGGTAGAGGCTCAGCCAGTCGTCGAGTGCGGGCAGCCGCGGGTACCACGCGAACGCGGCGTAGTCGCTGTCGCGTACGCCGACGACACCGCCGGGCCTGGTCACCCGGGCCATCTCGCGCAGCGCCGCCACCGGATCGGCGACGTGCTGCAGCACCTGATGCGCATGGACCACGTCGAACGAGTCTTCCGCCAGGTCCAGCATCTGCACGTCCCCGACCCTCACGTCGGCATTCGTGACTCCCTGACGATCGAGCTCGTCCCGGGTCAGGGCCGCGGCTCGATCGTCGATCTCCACTGCCACGACCTCGCGCACCCGCCGGGCCAGGTCCGCCGTGATCGTCCCCGGACCCGAGCCGACGTCGAGGAGCCGGTGATCCGTGTCCAGGTGCGGGAGCAGGTACGCCGCGCTGTTCGCGGCGGTGCGCGCCCGGTGCGACCGCAGGACGCTCTCGGCGTGCCCGTGGGTGTACGTCACCCGGTTCAGCGCTCCAGCGGCACCCCGGGGACGGGGTCGGGGAGCAGGTCCTCGAGCCTGAGGTCGAGCACGCGGCACAACGACAGCAACGTCGACAGCCTCGGGTTGAGCGGGGTGCCCGGACGCGACTCCCCCTTCTCGAACTTCTGGTAGGTGTACGACGCGATGCCGGCCAGGTGCGCCGTACGCTCCTGACTCAGCCCGGCGCGTTCCCGAGCGCGCTGGAGGCGGATCCCGATGTCCCGACCGAACTCGTCCCAGGTCGGCTCTCGCCGTCGTTGAGCAGCCACCCCCTGATTGTGGCCGCAGCGCGCCGGCGCATGGTCATATCGATGTGGCAATTCTCAGGTGATCCTCCCGTCTGTGGACAGCCGTCGTATCGCTCGCCGGGATGTCGGACATCGCCTCTACGGTGCGTCACGGGGTCAGGGAACGACGGGGGAAGGACATGGCTGAGCCGAGGAACGACAAGCAACCCACACCCGATGAGTGCCCGGGGTGGTGCGCGCGCCGGCACCTGCAGGAGGACCACCCCGAGGACCGGCTGCACCAGAGCCCACCGATCCACGCCGTGCTGATGACCGGGCCTTCATGGCTCCCTCACGACGCCGCACACCGAGCCAGCCCGGTCGTCGCGCGACTCGTGCAGCACACCGACTCTTCGGAGGCCTGGCTGGAGGTGACCAGCGAGGAGGACGGCGCGGTCAGGCTCGCGGTGACCCCCGAGTCCGGCCGCCGACTGGTCGCCCTGCTCGACTCCCTGCTCGAGATGCTGCGCGCCTGACCCCATGCGACCGTTCTCCACAGCTCGCTCAAACCATCTATACATGGCCATCTTGGTATGTCATCATCGATCCGGCGGAGATCGGCTCCGCTCACTGCTCGGGAAGGAGCTCGTTCGATGATCACGAAGAGGCGCCCCCGGCTCAGGCACCTGCTGACCGCCATGGTGGCGGGCCTGCTCCTGGTGCTCGCGAGCCCCACCACGGCCTCGGCCATGCACGGCGACCGAGTGCCGAAGGCCAAGTCCCGGATCCTCGGCTCCCACCTCACCAACCACCGCACCCACGTGGAGACCTGGATCGTCGGGTACTACCCCTATCGCCGCCTCGTGCGGGTCCACCACCGCTGGCGGGCGAAGACTTTCTACGGCCTCCGGATCTCCGCCCAGCACTGCGACGATCGCCACTGCTGGGGTCGTGTCGTCGAGGGCAAGCTCTGGTCGCCGCACCAGCCCGGCCGGCGCGTGCCAGGTTCGCGGATGGTCACGTCGGCCACTCCACCGCGCAACGACTTCTGCATCTCCGGCACGACGTCCTGCGCTGCCCCGTGGAACTGGGTCACCCGTTTCATCGACACCCGACAGCGGCGCCTGGTCCAGCTGTACGTCGACCCGTGCGCGAAAGGCTCGCTCGCCGGCGCGGGAGTGATCGCCTCCAAGGACCTGTCCGCCCGGATCCTCCTCGAGGGCGGGGTGATCACCGCGGCCAAGGCGGCGACCATCTTCGAGGGACCGGCGGGGATGGCCCTGGGAGCGCTCGCGGGATGCATGGCGGGCGAGGGCAGCGGAGGCTGGCGCACCGTGCGGGCGCTGGTGAGCCACCTCAACCCGTTCGACCGCGAGATCGCACCCCGTGGATAGGACCCGTCTCCAGCGGCTGCGGTCGAGCCGACGGACGCTCGAGATCGTCTCCTGGACGATCGGCGTCCTCACCGTGCTCGTCGCCTGGCTGGCGCTCCGGATGATCGGGCACCAGCTCGGGTGGACGTGGCCCTGAGAGCCCGGACCCACCGCTTGGCGGGCGTCAGCGCGTGGCTGTGCCTTCGGTGTAGTCACTGTCGTGCGACTTGACCCAGGCCATCAGCTTGCGCAGCTCACGGCCGGTGGCCTCGATCGGGTGTTGCTCGCCCTTGGCGCGCAACGCTGCGAACTCGGGGCCACCGGCGTCCTGGTCGTCGATGAACCGCTGTGCGAACGAGCCGTCCTTGATCTTGGCCAGGACCTGCACCATGTTCTCCTTGACGTGCTCGTCGATGACCAAGGGCCCGGAGACGTAGTCGCCGTACTCGGCCGTGTCGGAGACCGACCAGCGCTGCTTGGCGATGCCGCCCTCGTACATGAGGTCGACGATCAGCTTCAGCTCGTGCAGGCACTCGAAGTAGGCGACCTCGGGCTGGTAGCCGGCCTCGGTGAGCACCTCGAAGCCGTACTGGACCAGCTGCGACGCGCCGCCGCAGAGGACGGCCTGCTCGCCGAACAGGTCGGTCTCGGTCTCCTCGGTGAACGTCGTGCGGATGCCGCCGGCCCGCAGGCCTCCGATCGCCTTGGCGTAGGCCAGGGCGACGTCCCAGGCCTTCCCCGACGCGTCCTTCTCCACCGCGACGAGCACGGGTACGCCGCGCCCGTCGACGTACTCACGCCGGACCAGGTGCCCGGGCCCCTTCGGGGCGATCATGATCACGTCGACGCCGTCGGGTGGGTCGATGTAGCCGAACCGGATGTTGAACCCGTGC
This sequence comes from Nocardioides sp., assembly GCF_036503465.1. GTDB lineage: Bacteria > Actinomycetota > Actinomycetes > Propionibacteriales > Nocardioidaceae > Nocardioides. Next base: position 65,534 of record NZ_DASXWU010000086.1, on the reverse strand, counting down.
CCGAAGACGAGCGTGTCGCCGGGAGTGATGTTCGGCTCGATCGCCTCGGCGTACAGCTTCCGCTGGGCGGGGTCGGGCGCGAGGACGACGATGACGTCGGACTCCTCGACCGCCTCCCCGGGCGTCAGGACGCGCAGGCCCTCGGCCTCCGCCTTGGCCCGCGACTTCGAGCCCTCGGGCAGGCCGACCCGCACGTCGACGCCGGAGTCGCGCAGCGAGAGAGCGTGCGCGTGGCCCTGGCTGCCGTAGCCGAGCACCGCGACGTTCTTGCCCTGGATCACGGACAGGTCGGCGTCGTCGTCGTAGAACATCTGGGCCACGGTGGTGTCTCCTTCTTCGTCCCTGCGGACTTCGTGGGGGTCTTGCGTCACTTCGTGTGGGAAATCTGGGGGTCGACACGTGCCGAATTCCCCGCCTGGGCGAGGAATTCGCCGCTACCCCACCGCGGTCGGCACCGCGATCGGGCGGGGCGTGCGTTCGCTGATCGAGCGCGACCCGCGACCGATCGCCACCATCCCCGACTGCACCAGCTCGCGGATCCCGAACGGCTCGAGCACCTGCCGGAAGTCGCCGAGCTTGTCGGCGTTGCCGGTCACCTCGATCGTCACCGCGTCCGGTGCGACGTCGACGACCTTCGCCCGGAACAGCTGGACGACGTCGAGCACCTGACCCCGGGTGGCGGCGTCGGCGCGCACCTTGACCAGCATCAGCTCGCGGTTGACCGAGAGCGGCCCGTCGAGCTCGACGATCTTGATCACCTCGACCAGCTTGTTGAGCTGCTTGGTGACCTGCTCCAGCGGCGAGTCCTCGACGTTGACGACGATGGTCATCCGCGAGATCTCCTCGTGCTCGGTCGGGCCGACCGCGAGCGACTCGATGTTGAACCCCCGGCGGCTGAACAGCCCGGCGATGCGGGCCAGGACACCCGGCTTGTTCTCCACGAGCACGGACAGGGTGTGGGTACTCATGTCAGGTCGTCCCCGTCGAACTGGGGCGCCAGGTCGCGCGCGTACTTGATGTCGTCGTTGCTCGTGCCGGCGGCGACCATCGGCCAGACCATGGCGTCGCGGTGCACCCGGAAGTCCACCACGACGGGCCGGTCGTCGATCGCCATCGCCTTCTCGATGGTGGCATCCACGTCGTCAGGGGACTCGCAGGCCAGGCCTTCGCAGCCGTAGGCGTCGGCGAGCTTCACGAAGTCCGGGATCCGCGCACCCGGGGGCTCCGCCCCCGGGTGCCCCCGGGGAACCACTTGGAGATCGGTGTTGGAGTAGCGCTCGTTGTAGAAGAGCGTCTGCCACTGGCGCACCATGCCGAGCGACTCGTTGTTGATGATCGCGACCTTGATCGGGATGTCGTTGATGGCACAGGTCGCGAGCTCCTGGTTGGTCATCTGGAAGCAGCCGTCACCGTCGACGGCCCACACCGTGGCCTCAGGGCGGCCGACCTTCGCGCCCATCGCGGCCGGCACGGCGTACCCCATGGTGCCGAGGCCGCCGGAGTTGATCCAGGTGCGGGGATGCTCGAAGTCGATGAAGTGCGCGGCCCACATCTGGTGCTGACCGACACCGCCGCAGTAGACGGTCTCGGGGCCGGCGATCGCGCTGAGCCGCTCGAGGACGTACTGCGGGGCGAGGCTGCCGTCCGCGGGCTGGTCGTAGGCGACCGGATAGCGCTGCTTGATGCCGCTCAGGTAGTCGACCCACTGCTCGTAGTCCCCGGTCCGGCCGGCGGCGGCCTCCGTGCGCAACAGGGTGGTCAGGTCGGCGATCACCTCACGGCAGTCGCCCACGATCGGGACGTCCGCGACGCGGTTCTTGCCGATCTCGGCCGGGTCGATGTCGGCGTGGATCACCAGCGCGCCGGGCGCGAAGGAGTCGAGGTTGCCGGTGACCCGGTCGTCGAACCGCGCGCCGAGACTGATGATCAGGTCGCTGCGCTGGAGACCCGCGACGGCCGCGACGGTACCGTGCATGCCGGGCATCCCGAGGTGCTGCGGGTGGCTGTCGGGCAGGGCCCCGCGGGCCATCAGCGTGGTAACGACCGGGATCCCGGTCAGGGTCGCCAGCTCGAGCAGCTCGCGCGAGGCGCCGGCCCGGATCGTGCCACCGCCGACGTAGAGCACCGGTCGCCTGGCCTCGAGCATCAGCCGCACGGCCTCCTTGATCTGCTTGGCGTGCGGCCGGGTGATCGGACGGTAGCCGGGCAGGTGGAGCTCGCTCGGCCAGTCGTACGTCGTGGCGGCCTGCAGCGCGGACTTCGCCACGTCGACGAGCACCGGCCCGGGGCGGCCGGTCGCGGCGATGTGGAAGGCCTCGGCGATCGTGCGCGGGATGTCGGCCGGGTCGGTGACCAGGAAGTTGTGCTTGGTGACCGGCATCGTGATCCCGCGGATGTCGGCCTCCTGGAACGCATCCGTGCCGATCGAGCTGGCGCCGACCTGGCCGGTGATCGCGACGATCGGCACCGAGTCCATGTGTGCGTCGGCCAGCGGGGTGACCAGGTTGGTGGCACCAGGGCCCGAGGTCGCCATGCAGACGCCCACGCGGCCGGTCGCGGCGGCGTATCCCTGGGCGGCGTGGCCGGCGCCCTGCTCGTGGCGGACCAGGATGTGCCTGATCGAGGAGTCCATCAGCGGGTCGTACGCCGGCAGGATGGCTCCGCCGGGAATGCCGAAGATGTCGCGGGTGCCGGCCGCCTCCAGCGACCTGATCAAGCTCTGGGCCCCCGTCATCGCCGCGCCCGCCTGCCCTGTCGTCACCGGGTCATCACCGGAGTCATCACCGTGTCCTGTCTGTGCTCTGCCGGCTGAGCCGACCGTGCCGTCTGCATGGGGGGAACAAAAAGCCCCTCGGCCGGGACGGCGAGGGGCGACGCGAGGGAGGAGCCTGGGCTCAACCCGCGCGTCGGGTGGGTACGAGGAGCGTCTTGCGCATGGCTCCACGCTCCCGGTCCCGCTTCTCCGCCGTCAAGCCAGTGTGCCAGCCGTCCCGGATGCTGGTACGCCGGTCCCACGTCGTGGCCGGCCGGGCTCCGGCAGCCCGCGAACCGCCGCGTCGGTCAGCCGAGCTGGGAGGGGTCGGCCGTGACGCCGAGGTCCTGTGCCGCGGCGCTGGTCTGCTTGGCCAGGTCCACGTCCCGCGAGGTGATGCCGGAGACGTCGTGGCTCACCGTGGTCACCTTCACGTACGGGTAGCGCAGGTCGACGTCCGGGTGGTGGTTCGCCTCCTCGGCGAGCGCACCGATCCGGTTGACGAGCGCCAGCCCGGTCGCGAAGTCCCCGGTGGCGAAGTGTGCGTGCAGAGCTCCGTCCAGCAGTCGCCAGTCAGGGATGCCGGCGGCCTCGACGTCGTCGGCGGAGAGGGTGTCGCGAGCAGTCATGCCACCACCCTGCACCCACCCCGCACTCGCGCGCGAGGATCGGGCGCGTCAGAAGCTCTCGAAGATGCTCCGCACCTGCTCGAACCCGCGCTCGACCTCGTCGTACGACGTCGACAGCGGCGACAGGCCGATCCGGAGACCGCCGGGGTCCCGATAGTCGGGCAGCACCTCGCGCTCCCAGAGCGCGTCCACGACCTCGCGCATCCGCCGGTGACGCAGGGTCACGTGTCCACCGCGCCGCTCCGGGTCGCGCGGCGAGGCCAGGGTCACGCCGTACGGCGTGAGGTGCTCGTCGGCGAGGTCCACGGCGTACGACGTGAGCTGCTCGGACTTCTTCCGCGCGGCGTCGGGGCCGGCCTCGTCGATCAGGGCGACCATGTCCTGGATCGCGAGCATCCCGACCACCGCGGGCGTCCCGGAAAGGAACCGGCCCACGCCGGTCGCCGGCACGTAGTTCGGGCCCATCAGCATCGGGTCCGTGTTCCCGATCCAGCCCTGGATCGGCTGCGTCATCGACTCCTGGTGACGCTCGGCGACGTAGCAGATCGCTGGAGATCCGGGACCACCGTTGAGGTACTTGTAGGTGCATCCGGCCGCCAGGTCGACGCCCCACGCGTCCAGCTCGGCGGGCACCGCACCCACGGAGTGGCAGAGGTCCCACAGCACCAGGGCACCGGCGTCGTGGGCCACCTCGGTGATCGCCGGCACGTCCGCGATCCAGGCCGACCGGTAGGAGACGTGGCTCAACGCCACCAGGGCCGTCTGCTCCCCCACGGCCGCGGCGACCTGGTCGACGGTCGCGCCGGCGCTGGTGTCCACGTCGATCCACCGGACGGTCAGGCCACACTCGGCGGCTACGCCCATCGCGAGGTAGCGGTCGGTCGGGAAGTTGTCACGGTCGATGACGATCTCGGTGCGCCCGGGCCGCGCGGCCACGGCGGCTCGCATCAACTTGTAGATCAGCACCGTCGTCGAGTCGCCTACCACGACCTGGCCCGGGGCGGCACCCAGGCAGACCCGGCCGAGCTCGTTGCCGAGGGTGAACGGCAGCTCGAACCAGCCTTCGTCCCAGCCCCGGATGAGGCGACCGCCCCACTCGTCCTGCATGAAGGCTCGCATCCGGTCGACGGTGACCTTCAGCGGGCGGCCGAGCGAGTTGCCGTCGAGGTAGACCAGCGACGGGTCGGTGCCGACGAACCGGTCGCGCAACGGAGCCAGCGGGTCGGCGTCATCCAGGGCATGCCTCATGCCTGCAGTCTCACGCATGGCCGGTCGAGGCGTCACAACCCACCCCGACAGATGATGCCGGATCCGGCCGGTGTTCCTACCTTGGCAAAGGTGTCGGCAAATCGGCCGGCACGGCCGGCCCAGCCGGCCCACTGGGGAGGGACTCCCATGAAACTCGGAAGCAAGGGAAGAACCACGATCGGGCTGTCACTCATCGTGACGCTAGCCATGACAGCAATGATGATGCTCTACGCCGGAGGCTCACCCGCCAACTCCGCGACCGGTCAGGGAGCCGGCGCGGGATCCGGCTCGTTCACCAGGATCGCCCACGACGCACAGGGGTTCGCGAAGTCGAAGATCGTCGGCGAGACAAGGGGGGGCAAACGGGTCACCGGCTACTTCATCCCCCTGGGATTCTCCAAGCACAACGGCCACCTGAGAGCTCGTGGCCTGATCGACGGGGTAATCCACAACGGCGACGGGACCTCACGGACGTTCCAGGCGGTGCGCACCGTCCGCGTGAAGACGATGGACGGCGTGAGGCCGGGCGCGGCCAGGACAGGCGCTGGCGCCCAGGCGACGTGCGACATCCTGCACCTCGTGCTGGGGCCGCTCGACCTGAACCTGCTGGGGCTCAAGGTGCATCTCGACCGGGTCGTCCTGAACATCGTCGCGCAGTCCGGGGCAGGCCAGCTCCTCGGCAACCTGCTCTGCGCCGTCGCGCACCTGCTCGACAGCGGCGGGACGCTTTCACAGCTGCTCACGAAGCTCGGAATGATCTTGGACCAGCTGCTGATGGGTGTCTGACCCTCTCCGCACCAACACAGGGGCAGCCGGGTGATCCGGCTGCCCCTGTCGCGCCCGCGGGTCCTCTACGCTCCTTGCCGTGAGAGCCGCCCGGGCCTGGCACCTGCTGACCGCGGCGGTCGCACTGGCCGCCCTCGTGCTCCAGGTGGTCCTCGTGATCCGGGGTGGCCGGGTGCTCGAAGAGGTACGTCCGCCGTCGATGCCGGTGCGCGTGCTGCGGTTCGTCGCGTACTTCACCGTCCAGAGCAACGTGCTGGTGCTGGTCTCGGCGGCCACCCTCGCCCGCGACCCCGAGCACGCCGGCCGGAGGTTCGGCGTGGTCCGGACCGCCGCGATGACCGGCATCGTCGTCACCGGCCTCGTGCACTGGCTCCTGCTGCGGCCGCTGCTCCACCTGCACGGCGCCGACCTGGTGGCCGACAAGCTGCTGCATCTGGTCGTCCCAGTCCTCGCGCTGGTCGGGTGGCTGGTGTTCGGACCCCGTCCACGGATGAGCCGGCGGACCAGTCTCCGGGCCACGCTCTGGCCGGTGGCGTGGCTGGTCGTGATCCTCGCGGAGGGCGTAGCGACCGGCTGGTACCCCTATCCCTTCCTCGACCACCGCGAGCACGGGTGGGACCACGTGGCGGTGGTCTGTGCCGGGATCCTCGTGCTGTGGTTCGCGCTGCTGTACGCGGGCCGGGCCTGGGACCGCCGGATGGCGCCGGCCCCGAGGCCTGCCACCGGTCTGGCCGAGGTCACTGGTAGCTGACGAAGCTCACCGCCGGCCGGATCCGGCGTACCTGTGCAGGCGTGAACCGGTGGACGTCCCAGTGGTAGAAGAGCTTGAAGCCCTGCCGGAACTGCCGCGGCCTGGTGATCGCGTGATAGGTCGCGAGCTTCTGGTCCCGGGTGCCGAACCCGTCGGCGTGCTGCACCATTGCCAGCCCCGGCCGGTGCACGATCCTGGCGATGTCGGGAAGCATGGTCAGTCGGAACTGGTGCAGCACGAACAGCTTCTCGGGAAGACCCTCGCGACGGACCAGCCGTGACAGCCACAGCGAGGTGCGGTTCACCTCGGCCGCGCGGACCGAGCCGACCACGGAGGCCGGCACCTGGTGCGGACCCATCCGCCACTCCGGGTCGAGGGCCAGACCGACCCAGGGCTTCCTCAGCGCCCACGTCCACCGCTTGGCGACCACCGGGAACGGCGAGCGGCCCGTCTGGATGTCCAGCAGGAGCAGGGCCCCGTTCCGATGCGCCACCTGCAGGTACTGCTCGACCAGGCTGCGGGGGATGTCGTGGCTGTAGTCGCGATCAGGGCCGGGTGACCGGTCGGCGACGGTGACGATCAGCTCGTAGACGGGCTGGATGTGCTCCCCCGGCTCGCGGAAGGGCCGGGCCGCGCGCACCAGCCGCCGCTGCATCGTCTCGGGGTCGGTCGCGCCGAGCACGCCCATCGCACCGGTCTGGGCGGTGCCGTAGTAGGCGACCAGGAAGCGGTGGTCGCCGAAGATCCGGTAGCCGCCACCGGGCAGCTGCGGCTTGGGGGCGATCGCCGGGGCCGCCGGCACGACGTACGACGGTGGGCCGGTCGGAACTGCCGGCTGGGGGACCTCGGCCGGGTGCGAGGGGTCGACCGAGCTGCGGGCCTCGAGAGACTCGGTGGGCGCCGCCGCGCTGGCAGGAGAGGCGTCGTCACCGAGTTGTCCGACGATGCCGGCGAGGAGGAGGAAGACGACGATCCCGACCAAGGTCAGGGACAGCGGTGAGGCCCAGCTCGACCACGTGCGTGACCGCAGGCGGGATCGCAGGTCCGGGCTCACCACGTCACTGTGACGCCTGAGCGTGTAGCGGAGTTGTCGGCGCGCTGGAGACTCGTCACCGGGCGGCGGCACGGATGGCGGCCGGGTCGACCACGAGGGTCGGGTCCGTCATCGCGCCCAGCAGCCGGCCGTCGGTCCTGGTCGCGGGACCGTCCCGCAGGTCGGCGACCAGGCAGGTGACGTTGTCGCGGCCGCCGGCGGCCAAGGCCAGCTCGACGAGGGCGTGCGCAGCCTCGTCCGGATCCTCCGTGCCCAGAGCGCGGACGATCTCGACCTCGGGCACGAAGTCGGTCAGGCCGTCGCTGCACAGCAGCAGCCGGTCCCCGACGACCAGGTCGAGCTCGCGCAAGGTGGGCTCGACCGGCTCATCGCCGTTCACGGAGCGGAGAACGACGTTGCGGTAGGGATGGCTGGGGACCTGTTCCGGCGCGAGCTCACCCTTGTCGACCAGCAGCTGCACAAGGGTCTGGTCGGTCGAGAGCCGGCCGAGCTCACCGTCGCGAAGCAGGTAGGCGCGCGAGTCCCCCACCTGCACCAGAGTCCCCCGGTCGCCGCGGATCAGGACGGCCGTGAGCGTGGTGGCCATGCCGTGTCGTGCGTCGTCGTCACGAGCACCTCGCTGCAGCTCGCGGTGGGCGGTCGCGACCGCCTCGGCCAGGAGGGTCGGACCGTCCTGGTCCGGCCGGCCCATCGCCAGCGCGGTCACGACGTACGTCGTGGTGGCCGCAGCCACCTCGCCGGCGGCCGCTCCGCCGACACCGTCGGCCACCAGCTGGAGATACGGCCCCGCGAAACCCGCGTCCTCGTTGTGCTCGCGGACCAGGCCGACGTGAGAAGCGGCACCGTAGGCGAAGCGCAGCATCGGCGGTAGCTCCTTCCCGGCGGACGAGCCCTGGGACGACCCCGGTCGGCGAAAGGTTGTCGGCGCCGGACCCGCCGACCGGGAGAGTGTCGCGCATGGAAGCCCGATCCGCAGCCCTGGGTCGTGCTCGGGAGCACGCGGTGCCCGCCGGAGCGGCTTGACATCGGGTGTCGCCGCGCTCGGCCCCCCGCGGTTGGATGTCGGGATGTTCCCCTCGCTCGTGCACCCGCCCAAGGCCTCGCCCGGTGACAAGGTCGCGATCGTCTCGCCGTCGTTCGCGGCGCCCGCGGTGGCTCCGGCGGTGCACGAGCAGGCCATGGAACGGATCCGCGACGTCCTAGGGCTCGAGCCGGTGGAGTACCCGACCACTCGTCGGCTCGGGGCCACGCCCGAGGACCGCGCCGCCGACCTGAACGCCGCGTTCGCCGACCCCGAGATCAGGGCGGTGCTGGCGACGATCGGCGGCGACGACCAGATCACGGTGATCCCCCGTCTCGACGCGGACCTGGTGCGCGCCGACCCCAAGCCCTTCCTCGGGACCAGCGACAACACCAACCTCCTCTGCTGGCTCTGGACGCAGGGGGTCGCCGCCTTCCACGGCGGCTCGACGCAGATCCACATCGGCGCCGGGCCGGCCCTCGACGACGTGCACCTCCGGTCGTTGCGGGCCGCGCTCCTCGACGCCGGACGGCTGGAGATCACCGAGCCCGGCGAGTCCGAGGACTTCGGCGTCGACTGGCACGACCCGGCCGCCCTCACCTCGTACGGCGACCGCGAGCAGACCGAACCCTGGACCTGGGCCGGCCCGGAGCGGACGGTCACCGGTCCGACCTGGGGCGGGTGCATCGAGGTCCTGCAGTGGATGCTGGCCGCCGGCCGCTTCCCCGCGGATCCCGCTGTGCTCGACGGGGCCGTGCTGCTGCTGGAGTCGTCGGAGGACCTGATCCCTGCATCCGAGTTCGGCTTCATCACGCGATCACTCGGCGAGCGAGGCCTGCTCGCCGCCGTCGACGCGGTGGTGGTCGGCCGCCCTCCGGCGTCGACCCGTGAGAGCCGGCCGGAGGCGGGCCGCCGGGCAGCCCACCGGGCGGAGCAGTGCGACGCCGCGGTCGAGCAGGTCCGGCGCTACAACCCGGACGCGGTCGTGGTGGTGGGCGTGCCCTTCGGGCACACGAGGCCGCAGTGGATCCTGCCCCACGGCGGCACGATGACCGTGGATGCCCGCCAGCAGAGGGTGTGGGCCGACTTCGACTGACACCCCTGGGGCCCACGGCGGGACCGGGCGCAGGGCGGATTCATCCTCGCGACGGATGCCTCGACCGGAGCAGGCGACGTACCGTCCCGGCGAGGACACACGGGGGTTCCCCGGCGTGTCCGGACCTCCGTGCCACATCACACAGGAGGCGACATGCACATCACGTTGAAAGTCCTGACCGGGGCCGCCGCTGCCACGATCCTCGGTCTGAGCACCTGGGCACCGGCCCAGGCCGATCCGGCCGGCGCCCGGGACTCGCTGCAGCTCCAGGTCACCTGCGACAACGGGCAGACCTACGACGTCGTGACCAACGGCAACGGCGCCTGGACGCCGGCCCATGACCTGAACAGCACGGCTGTGCTGATCCCGGTCGCGTTCGGGGAACAGACGTTCTCGGTCTACGACCCCGACGGCAACCTGATCGACCAGGAGACCGTTCCGGCCAGCGCGAAGACGGGCGCGTCCGCCCACAACGGGCACGCCACCGTGAACTGCTCGTTCGCGGGCTCCACGACGGCTCCCGATGGATCGACGTTCATGATCTCGGGGACGGTCACCGGGTTCGTCACGCCGTGACGCTCCGGCGGCCGCTGCACTGTCGGGACCTCGCGGTCCCGGCAGTGCAGTTCCGGCGACCTGCCACGGCAGGGCCTCCCGGCTGGCTACGGTGAGGGTCGTGCCGTGGTTCAGGAAGTCATCAGCTGAGGGACCCGCACCGGAGGCGACCCCGGGCGCCACGGAGACGACGCCTCCTGCGGTCGAGCGGCTGACCGAGGACGAGGTCGAGTGGGTGCGCGCGACGATCGCCGAGCTCGCCGAGCAGGGCGTGCGCCTCGGTGACATCGACGATCTCGGCCGCCACTACGACGAGCTCCTCGAGGGCTGGCTCCGTCTCCGCGAGGCGGACCGGCCGGAGCCGAGCGGGGTCCTCGACCAGATCGGCCTCGCCTTCGGCCAGCACCTCGCCGACCACACCGGCCTGGAGTGGTGTGTGGCCACCGATGCGCAGGGAGTCACCATCGCGCTGCACCGGCCACGCACACCGGGCCGGGTGCTGTTGTTCCCCGTCGACATGGTCAGCAAGCGCTGGGCCGCGCAGGAGACGCGTGTATTACCCGCCCTCGCGCGGGCCACCATCGACGCCGTGCTGCAGATCCCCTGACGGGAGCAGCCGGACGATCAGCCGCAGACCGCCCCGTGGGCCGCGGACTGCACGATCCGGACGTACTTCGCGAGCACGCCGCGGGTGTACTTCGGGGGCAGGGGCTCCCACCCGTCGCGGCGCGACTCCCAGTCGTCGAGCTGCTCGACGTCGAGGGAGCGGTTCGCGACGTCCAGGGTGATCCGGTCACCGTCACGCAGGAACGCGATCGGGCCGCCGTCGGCCGCCTCGGGCGCGATGTGGCCCACGCACAGGCCCGTCGTACCGCCGGAGAAGCGACCGTCGGTGATCAGCAGCACGTCCTTGCCGAGGCCGGCGCCCTTGATCGCACCCGTGATCGCCAGCATCTCGCGCATCCCGGGCCCGCCCTTGGGGCCCTCATATCGGATCACGACGGCGTCGCCGGCCGCGATCGCGCCCGCCGACAGCGCGTCCAGCGCGGCTCGCTCGCCGTCGAAGACGCGGGCCGTCCCGGTGAACGTCGAGTCGTCGAAGCCGGCCGTCTTCACCACGGCTCCGTCGGGGGCCAGCGATCCCTTCAGGATCGTCAGCCCGCCGGTCCGGTGGATCGGCCGGTCGAGTGACCGCAGCACGTCGTCGTCCAGCCCGGGTGGGCCTAGCTCCTCGAGGTTCTCCGCCATCGTCTTCCCGGTCACGGTCAGCACGTCGCCGTGCATCAAACCGGCGTCCAGCAACGCTTTCATCACCACCGGGATGCCGCCGACCTTGTCGACGTCGTTCATCACATAGCGGCCGAACGGCTTGAGGTCGCCGAGGTGCGGCACCTTGTCGCCGATCCGGTTGAAGTCGTCGATCGTCAGGTCGACGTCGGCCTCGCGGGCCATCGCCAGCAGGTGGAGGACGGCGTTCGTCGAGCCACCGAGTGCCATCACCACGGTGATCGCGTTCTCGAACGCTCCGCGGGTCATCACCTGACGCGCGGTGATGCCCTGCCGGAGCAGGTTGACCACGGCCTCCCCGGACCGGTGGGCGAAGCCGTCCCGGCGCCGGTCGACGGCCGGCGGCGCCGCCGAGCCCGGGAGGCTCATCCCGATCGCCTCGCCGACGGCGGCCATGGTGTTGGCGGTGAACATGCCGCCGCAGGCGCCCTCGCCGGGGCAGATGGCGCGCTCGATCCGGTCGACCTCGTCGCGGCTGATCGTCCCGGCCAGGCAGGCGCCCACCGCCTCGAAGGCATCGACGACGGTGACGTCACGCCCGTCGATGCGGCCGGGCATGATCGACCCGGCGTACAGGAACACGGCGGCGAGGTCGAGCCGCGCCGCCGCCATCATCATCCCGGGCAGGCTCTTGTCGCAGCCGGCCAGCAGCACCGACCCGTCGAGCCGCTCGGCCATCATCACCGTCTCGACGGAGTCCGCGATGACCTCGCGGCTGACCAGTGAGAAATGCATCCCCTCGTGGCCCATCGCGATCCCGTCGGAGACCGAGATCGTGCCGAACTCGAGCGGGTAGCCACCGGCGGCGTGCACGCCGTTCTTCACCGCCTGCGCCAGCCGCTGGAGCGAGAGGTTGCAGGGCGTGATCTCGTTCCAGCTCGAGGCGACGCCGATCTGCGGCTTGGCGAAGTCCTCGTCCCGCATCCCGACGGCCCGCAGCATGCCGCGGGCGGCGGTCTTCTCCAGCCCGTCGGTGACGTCGCGGGAGCGAGGCTTGAGGTCCGGCGTACTCATGGTCCGACCCTAGTGCCGCGCGCGTTGCCCGCCGGGCGGCGTCCGGGGTACGAAGGAAGGAGCAGCAGAGACCTCGGAAGTCGGCGGGAGGAGGAGAGCCGTGGCCGAGAACCAGCAGGAACCCGATCAGGAGGCGGAGCAGGAGCCGGAGTCCGAGCGGATCACCCGGACCGACAGCGGAGTCGAGATCTTCATCGAGGACGCGGGCGGCCGGGAGCTGCACGACCCCGCCGAGAGACCGCCCGAGGCCGAGGTCCGGGAGATCGAGGAGGAGCGGACGCGTCGGCTCGATGCCAAGAACCGGCCGGAGAACGCAGAGGTCGACAACACGCACCGGGTGTTCGACCCCGAGGTCGGGATGTTCACCGACAGCAACGGGTACGACGCGAGGAACCGCCGCTACGCCCTCGACCCGAAGCGCGGCGGCTGACCACCCGCTCCTTCCGGATCACGGCCCGACCGGCCCAGCCGGCGCCTCAGATGGCGGCGGCGCGCACCACGCAGATGTCGGGCAGACCCTGGTGGATCTCCGCCCAGGTCCGGCCGGCGTCCGGCGAGGCCCAGACCCCGCCGTTGCGGCCACCGAAGTACAGCCCGTGCGTGTCGTGGGTGTCGACGCACATCGCGTCGCGCATCACCGCCACGAAGTAGTCGTCGGGCAGACTGCCGTCGCCGAGCGCGGACCAGCTCTTGCCGCGGTCGGACGAACGCCAGACTCGCGCGTGCCCTTCGACGGGCCAACGGCCGCCGGCATCGCTCAACGGGAACGCGTAGACGGTGTCGGGGTCGTGGGGGTGCACCACGATCGGGAAGCCGAACTCAGAAGGCAGCCCGGGAGCGATGTCGTGCCAGGTGCCGCCGCCGTCCTCGGAGCGGTAGACGCCGCCGTGGTTCTGCATGTAGAGCAGGTCGGGCATCTCGGCGTGCCGAGCAACCTTGTGCACGCACTGGCCGAACTCCGGGTAGGTCCGGTCTCCGGGGAAGAACTCCGCCTTCACGCCGGTGTTGGAGGGGTACCACGACTCACCGCCGTCATCGGTGCGGTAGACGCCGCCGGTCGAGATCGCCGCGAGCACCTTCGCGGGATCCGACGGGTGGGGCAGGATCGTGTGGAAGGCCTGGCCCCCGAATCCAGCGTTCCACTCGGGGCGCTGGGGGTGGTCCCAGAGGCCGCGCTCGAGCTCGAAGGTCTCCCCGCGGTCGGTGGACTTGAAGATCGCGCCGGGCTCGGTGCCGGCGTACACCACGTCGTCGCCGACGCCCGGCACCAGCTGCCAGACGCGCGCCAGCGAGACGCCGGTGTCCTCCGGGAAGCGGACGGCGCCGTTCGGCGTCTCCTGCCACGTCTCGCCGAGGTCGTCCGAGCGCCACACCTGCGGGCCGAGCCAGCTCGAGCTCGCGCCGGCGAGCAGCCGCGGCGTGTCCCCGCGGGTGTCGATGAGGCAGGAGTAGACCTCCTCCATCGGGAAGTGCGGTCCGGTCCAGCTCCACTCACGGCGGGACTCGTCGGAACGCCCGATCCAGAGGCCCTTGCGGGTGCCGACCATCACCAAGGTGTCGCTCATGTCGATGCTTCCCTTCGCTTGTCGACCCCTCGTGTTCCTAATTGGAAGAGTAGTCTGGTCGTGCGATGAGTCAAGACCCGTCAACCCGGACTCCGGACCTCCCGGTCACGTCGTACGCCCTGCTCGGTCTGCTGACCTTCGGTGACGAGCTGACCGGCTACGAGCTCAAGCAGCGCGCCGACAACACCCTGCGGTTCTACTGGGTGGCTCCGGCGATGAGCCAGATCTACAGCGAGCTCGCGCGGCTGACCGATCACGGGTACGTCGAGCCGGTCACGACGCAGGGCGAGGGGCGGCGCACGACGTCGTACCGGATCACGGCCCTGGGATCTCGCGCGTTGCGCTCCTGGATCGAGGGCTCACAGGTCGGTTTCCCCACCCTCAAGCACACGGTGTGCCTGCGCCTGCTCGTCGGGCACGCGTCGAACCCGGAGCGGATGCGCGAGCTGCTCGAGGAGTACGCCGCGGAGCTGACGGACGCACTGAGCGACCTGCGACAGGTGCGGGCCTCGCTGCGTGGCGCGGACGCCCCCGGTGAGCCCTTCCACTACCCGTCGATCGTCGCCGACTGGGGACTGGACTACTACGCCGCCGAGAGCCGGCACGCACGACGGGCCCTGGCCCGCCTGGCCGCTGCCCCACGCTGACCCGGCGCTTCGCCACGCCGTACGACGCCGACCCGGCAGAAGATGCGCCGGCTCGGCGCCCCACCCGGCACAACTTCTGCCTGGTCAGCGCTGGATAGGTTGCGGGGGTGCTGTCGAGGGTCCCGCCGGTGTGGTTGGTGGTCGCCGGGATCGCGTCGGTGCAGTTCGGGGCGGGCATCGCGAAGAGCCTGTTCGACGACGCCGCGCCGCTGACCCTGGTCTGGCTCCGGCTGGCGACGAGTGCGGTGGTCCTGGCCGCGGTCGTGCGCCCGACCCTGCATAGGCGTACGCCGGAGGACTGGCGGGTGGCGGTCGCGTTCGGCGTCGTGCTCGGGACGATGAACGCCGCGATCTACGAGTCGTTCGCACGCATCCCGCTGGGGATCGCGGTCACCATCGAGTTCCTGGGGCCGCTGGGGCTGGCCGTCGCCGGCAGTCGACGAGCCCGCGACCTGGTCTGGGTCGCTCTCGCCGCGGTCGGCGTCGGGCTGCTGGGCGTCGAGCGCGGGGACCTCACCGTGGCCGGGGTCGCCTTCGCGCTGCTCGCGGCGGTGTCGTGGACGGCGTACATCCTGCTCAGCGCGAGCACCGGTCGGCGGTGGCCGGGTCTGGACGGACTGACCGTGGCGAGCGTCGTCGCGACCGTGATGATGGCGCCGATCCTGGCCGCGTTCTCCGGCCGCGGCATCACCGATCCGCGCGTGGTCGTCCTCGGCGCGCTGGTCGGCCTGCTCAGCTCGGTGATCCCCTACTCGTGCGAGATCACCGCGCTCCGGACGATCCGGCCCTCGGTGTTCGGCATCCTGATGAGCCTCGAGCCGGCCGCGGCCGCGCTCGCGGGCATCGTGGTCGTCCACGAGTTCCTGTCCGCACTCCAGTGGCTCGCGGTCGTCTGCGTGATCGCGGCGAGCGTCGGTGCCACCCGATCCGAGTCGCGGCTCGCAGCACCCGTGCCTGACTGATGGCGAGACCTCACGCCCGCGGGCTGACCTCCGCGTCGTCCGCCTGGTGGGGTACTGGAGCTTCCGCCGGGGCGGACGACCCGACCTGAGGCGAGGCGGCGATCACCCCGTTGACGACGACGCGCCGGGCGGCGCGGCGCAAGGTGGTGAGGACGGCCGGACCCAGCACGACGATCGCCACGGCGTTGGTGACTGCGCGGCCGGTGTCGAACGACCCGGTCGAGGTGATCAGCGTGTACGCCAGGAAACGGTGCAGGTTCTCCGACAACGGGTCACCGGGCACGAACGCGAGCCCGGTGTGGCCCGGTACGGCGACCCCGAGCACGAAGGGCCACGACGAGAGGTTCAGCAGCAGACCGTAGGCGTACGCCGCCACCACGCCGTACGCCGCCAGCATCGCGACCTCGGCACGTCCGCCGACCTTCCGTGGCAGCAGCCCGGCCCCCATCCCGACCCATGCCGAGACCAGCATCTGGAAAGGAAGCCACGGCCCCACGCCCCCGGTCAGCAGC
Source organism: Nocardioides sp. (assembly GCF_036503465.1). Taxonomy (GTDB): domain Bacteria; phylum Actinomycetota; class Actinomycetes; order Propionibacteriales; family Nocardioidaceae; genus Nocardioides. Next base: position 49,655 of record NZ_DASXWU010000086.1, on the reverse strand, counting down.
GCGGACGCGAACAACGACGTGCACCCGAGGACGAAGCCGAACCCTGGCCCGAACACCCGTCCGGCGAGGATCAGCAGGAAGAACACCAGCTCCACGCCGGCTGTGCCGGGCGAGAGGCCTCGCAGCACCGCGTTCACCGCAGACAGCACACCGAGCACAGCCAGAACCCGTGGGTCGAGCCCGCCCTCGGTGACCTCGGCCAGTGCCACCACGATCACGACCGGTAGCAGCGCCAGGAACACGAACGGCGGGCCGACCTGCCCGCCGGAGGAGTCGCGGACCAGCAGTGGCCACATCAGCATCATCAGGCCGGCGAGCGAGGCCACACCCAGCACCAGGGCCGAACGCCGGGAGAGCGGGACCGCGCGGCTCACGACGGCACCTCCGAGACGCGCAGCCATCCGGGACCGAGGATCTTGGTCACCTGCGGCGCGAACGCCGGCGAGGCGGCCAGCACCTCGCGGGTCGGGCCCTCCGACACGACCTCACCCTCGGCCAGCACCACGACCGCATCGGCCGCCTGGGCCGCGAACTCGACGTCGTGCGTCGCCACCATCACCGCGTGCCCGTCGTCGGCCAGCCGCCGGAGAACGTCGGCGAGCTCGCCCTTCGCCGGGTAGTCGAGGCCTCGCGTCGGCTCGTCCAGCAGCAGCACCGGTGGCGAGGTCACCAGCACGACCGCGAGCGCTAGAGCGAGTCGTTGGCCCTCCGACAGGTCGCGCGGATGCGCCTCGTCCGGTACGCCGGGCACGAGCCGGTCGAGCAGCTTCCGGCACTCCCCCGAGCCCGGGCGACCGGAACCGGCGTCTGCGGCCGCGCACTCGTCCGCCACGGACTCCAGGTAGAGCAGGTCCGACGCCGTCTGCGGGACCAGCCCCACCAGCTCGCGCCGTCGCCCGGCCGGTTCACCGGCGGGGTCGACGTCGCGGACGGAGACCTTGCCTGACCGGCGCGCGCGGGTCCCCTGGAGGGTCCACAGCAGGGTCGACTTGCCGGAGCCGTTGCGGCCCATCAGGGCGGTGACGCTGCCGGGTCGCAGGCGCACCGACACCTCGCGCAGAGCGACCGCTCCGCCACGGACCACGGTCAGATCGTCACTCTCGAGCACCGGCGCCTCGCCGGACGCCGGCGCCACGGCGGGCGGCTCGCCGAGGTCGAGCCCGCGCGCGAACCGCCTCGCGTCGCGGACGGTCATCGGCATCGGCGACCAGTCGAGGGCCCGGCTCAGCTCGACGATCGGGGGTACGACGGGTGAGGACCTGAGCAGGTCGGCCGGCGCACCGGCCCGCACCGTCCCGTCACCGGGCAGCAGCACCATGCGGTCGGCGAACGGCACGACCCGCTCGAGCCGGTGCTCGGCCATCACCACGGACACCCCGAGGTCGTGGACGAGGCGGGCCAGCGTGGCCAGCACCTCCTCCGCCGCCGTCGGATCGAGCGCGGACGTCGGTTCGTCGAGGACGAGCACTCGCGGGTGCATGGTCAGCACCGACCCGATCGCCACCCGCTGCTGCTCGCCACCGGAGAGGGTGCGCAGGTCGCGCGACCGGAGGGGAGCGATGCCGAGCAGGTCGAGGGTCTCCTCGACGCGGCGCCGCATCGTGTCGGCCGGCAGTCCGAGCTGCTCCATCCCGTAGGCGAGCTCCTCCTCCACGCTGTCGGTGACGAAGCCCGCGGCGGGGTCCTGCCCGACGTACCCCACGACGTGCGCACGCTCGCGCGGCGGCTTGTGGACGACGGACCGACCGTCGACGAGCACGTCGCCTGCCAGCGTGCCGCCGGAGAACCGCGGGACCAGCCCGGTGAGCACGCCGAGCAGCGTCGACTTGCCGACGCCGGTGCGGCCCGACACCAGCACCAGCTCCCCCTCGTCGATGGTCAGGTCGACGTCACGGAGAACGGCGGCCTCCGAGGGCCCGTCGTACCCGAATCGAAGCCGGCGGAGCTCGATCACAGCGTGCCCTCCGCGGCCGGCGCTGCCGCGTGCGGCCGCGGTGAGCACAGGGCGCCCGCGACCCCGACGACGACGGCCACGAGTCCCAGCAGGCTCAGCGTCGGCGCGACCGTGAGCGACGGGTACGCGATCGGAAGCTGGTGCCGCGACATCCACCATCCGGCGACGCCGACCAGGACGCCCGAGGCGGCCACGGCCAGCTCTGGCCACCGCCAGCGGTCCGGCCGGTAGCGGCTGCGCGCCACGCGTCGTCCGGCGAGGCGGACCGCCACCACGGACACCACGACGCCGAGTGCCAGCATGGGTCGGCCCAGCCAGGCCGGGGTCGTCCGGTCGAGTCCGCCGTACACGCCGACGGCCACTGCGCACAGCCCGAGCAGCATCAGTCCACCGGTGGTACGTCGTTCGCGCGGCGTCGCCCCGGACGCGCGGCCGTAGCCGCGGGTGTCCATCCCGGCCGCCAGCGACAGCGATCGTTCCAGGGCGTCTTCGAGCACCGGGACCAGCAGCCGACGCAACCCGCGCACACGGCCGGTGTCACCGCCTCGCAGGGTCTGCGCGGCTCGAACCCGCCGGACGCTGTCGGCCAGCTGCGGCAGCACCGTCACTGCGACGACCAGGGCACTGCCGATCTCGTAGAGCGCCGGCGGCAGGGAGCGCAGCAGTCGCTTGGGGTTCGCCAGCGCGTTGGCGGACCCGACGCAGATCACGATCGCCGCGAGCCGGAGTCCGTCGTACAGCCCGGCCAGCAGCGACTCCTGGGTGACCGGCCCGAGCAGGCGCAGGCCGAGGGTCCAGTGCGGCAGCGGGATCTGCGGGAGATGCAGCAGCACGCGGCCTCCGTCGCCACCGCCGAGCAGGATTCGGAAAACGACCCGGAGCAGGACGATGGCGACGCCGAGCCACAGATAGAGACGGAACGAGTCCGCCCACGGCTGGGCGCTGCGCCGGGCCGCCACCGCCAGGCAGGCGACCCCGATCAAAAGGAGCAGCAGGTAGGGGTTGGTGGTGAACGACGCCGCCGCCGCCAGCCCGAGCGCCCACAGCCACCACGCGACCGGATGGAGGTCGCGTGGCAGCCGTGCGGTCCCGAGCGTGCCGAGGCGGGCCCGCATCACGCGCCGCCGCTGCGTCTCCGGCGCGCCAGGACGACGGCGCCGCTACCGACGAACAGCACGGCGACGGCGATCGGCGCCACCCACCCGGGCAGGCCCCCCGAGCCCGAGGAGTCGGACTCCGTGGAGCCGGTTGGAGCGACACCTGCGAGGGGAGCGGCCGCCTCTGTGCGGTCCGGCGCGTGTGCAGAGGCCTTCGCCTTCGCTCTCTTCGAGGGCTGCGTGTGCTGATGCTTCCCGTGCCCGCCCGCTCGGGTGCGGCCCGACCGCGCATCCGCTGCGCTCGAGGTCGGGCTCGAGGCACCGGGTGCGGCCGAGGACGACGGAACCTGGCTGGGGGGTGACGAGCTCGGCTGCGGGGAGGCCGACGGCCGACTCGTCGGGCTCGGGGACGGCTGTGTCTCGTGGCGAGGGGCAGGTGCACCCGGTGGCACCTGGTCGTTCCCGCTCTGCCACGACATCGCGACCGACCCGCCCTCCGGCACCTTCAGCGAGCCGGCTCCCTGGGAGGAGAAGGACCACTTTCCCGTCTTCCCGTCGGTCCACCACAGCGACCAGTAGGCGTCGGCCGGCGGCGTGCGCTGGCACGACTCCTGGTCGGACGAGGGCTTTCCGTCGATGCGGCAGACGAACGCTTCTCCATTGACCGGGGTCAGCTTGAAGCCGACGTCCTGGAGCTGGTCCCAGGCGACCTCGCCGGCGCCGGCGCCGTCACAGCGCGTCTGGACGCCGCCACCGAGCTGGTGGAAGTCCACCACGACCGACACGCCGTGGGCGCTCGCACACGTCGCCGCCTGGGCGGGCTCCGACGCGCCGAGCCCCACCGTCGCGGCCGCGAGGACCGCGACGGTGAGGCGTACGACGAGCCGTGACACACCCGTCACCCGCAATGGGACAGGGCGACCAGCGCTGGGGCTCCCTGTGCGGTGGCCCGGCGCCACTGGTCACGGGTCGTCTCGTCGATGCCGTCCTGCTTGGCAGCCCGGTAGGCGGCGTAGTCGTAGGCGATGGCCCCGCGCTCGCGAGCGAGCGGCGTCCCGGACAGGTTGCCCCGGACCTGGAGCTTGGCCAGCCAACCGGCCGCGTGGCGAGCAGCACCACACCTGCCGTCGGTCAGGAAGGCCCAGCCGGCGAGTCCCGTGCTGTTCGAGTTGGCGCCCGACGTGGGTCCGGAGCCACCGAAGGCGCCGGTCGCCCTCTGGTGGCGCTTCAACCACCGGCCGGCGTCGCCGAGGGCGGCCCTCAGAGCACGATGGCCCTTCGAGACCGCCGTCAGCTCGACGACGGCCAGTGCGGTGACGTCGGTGTCGGCCGGGTCACCCTTGCCGCAGCCCTGGTCCGGGGACGTCTTGTCCGGGTTGAATTCCAGACGGAAGTAGCCCGACCGGCACTGCTGCTCCAGGAGGAAGTGAAGCGCCTTGCCGGCGATCGGGCGGTGCGCGGCGAGCAGCCCGCGGACGGCGAACACCTGGCCGATGGTGTTGGCGAAGTCTCCGGACGTCGACTTGTCCTGGATTCGCCCTGCGATCGGGGCGTCCGTGGCGACGCGGTCCACCATGCGTCGTACCAGGTTGACACCACCGAAGTTCCAGGCGCCCCCACCGGTCTGCTGCGCGACCACCAGCAGCTTCGCGGTGGCGCCGGCGTACCGGTCGGTGTGGAACGTCGTGTAGTTGTTCACGTGCCGGGCCAGCGCCCTGCGCGCCTCCTTGATGTCGGAGCGGTGACCGCCGATGGCCTTCAGGCCCAGCACCGTGTCGGCGGTGAGGCCGTAGTCCTTGAACTTGAACTGCCGGTTGTAGATCAGGCCGTGCTTGTTGAGCTGGTCCGCGAGCCAGGTGGCGCCGTGACCGGCCGGCGATGACGACGAGACGGCGTCTGCCGGGGAGCCCGCGGCGGCCATGGTGGCGGCCAGGGCGGTGACGACGACGGCCGAGCCGGCACGTCGTACGACGGATCGTCTGGACATGATTTCCTTCCCGCTGCGACAGCGGGCAGGCGCACCGGGAGCGGAGCCGGAACCCACCCGCTGCGTTCCTCGACAGCGTGTGTTAGGGACGCGTCGTAGCAGGTGCTCCGGCTCGTCGTGCCTCCACGAGAAGGGCACGACCCACGGTTGCGGGTCAGCGCCGGAATTCGACCGGCTTCCCCCGCCACGGGCGTGACTGGATGTGATCACCGGCAGGCTATCCCTACTCGCGGCCTGCGGAGCAATCGAGTCCGCGCCTCGGCCCTCGGACCCGTCCAGACGGTGGCGGGCGAGCTTCGTCGAGCCCCCGCCGGCATCCGCTCTGCTTCGGTCGAGCACCCATCCTGGACATCGACATCCTGGTCAGCCGGGACGAGGTCCCCGGGCCGTGGCAGCCCTCTAGACGATCGGCTACCGGCATCGAGGAGCTGCGCCAGATCTAGAGGCTCAACGATCCACCGGTCTGATCTCCACGACCATCACCCAGACCGGATACCCCGTGCAAACCGGAAGCCGGCAACGGCCCCGGGGGAAACCGCCTGGCCCCTCCTCTGAAGCCAAAAGACCGCAACCCACCACCCACCGCAAGGTCTAGGTCAGTCGCTCGAGAATCAGCTCCCGGACCCTGTTGGCGTCGGCCTGGCCCTGCATCTCCTTCATCACCGCGCCGATCAGCGCGCCGGCCGCGGCGACCTTGCCGTCGCGGATCTTGTCGGCGACGTCGGGGTTGGCCGCGATGGCGTGGTCGACGGCGGTGCCGAGCGCACCCTCGTCGGAGACGATCGCCAGGCCGCGAGCGGCGACGATCTCGTCGGGCGTGCCCTCGCCGGCCAGCAGGCCGTCGAAGACCTGACGGGCGAGCTTGTCGTTGAGCGTGCCCTCGTCGACCAGGGCCTGTACCCGAGCGACGTCAGCAGGCGTGACGCCGAGGGCGGCGAGCTCGGTCTCGGACTCGTTCGCGCGTCGAGCCAGCTCCCCCAGCCACCATTTCCGCGCGGCCTGGGGTGCGGTACCTGCGGCGATGGTCTCCTCCACCAGGCCGAGCGCGCCGGCACCCACGGTGTCGCGCATCTCGAGGTCGGAGAAGCCCCACTCCGTCTGCAGCCGAGCCCGCCGGGCATGCGGAGGCTCCGGCAGTTCCGTCCGCAGCTGCTCGACCCATTCGCGACTCGGAGCGACCGGCACCAGGTCGGGCTCGGGGAAGTAGCGGTAGTCCTCGGCGTCGGACTTCTCGCGCCCGCTGGTCGTGACCCCGGTGTCCTCGTGCCAGTGCCGGGTCTCCTGCAGGACCTTCCCGCCCTCGGACAGCACGGCGGCATGCCGCTGCATCTCGTAGCGCGTCGCCCGCTCGACCGACCGCAGCGAGTTGACGTTCTTGGTCTCGGTACGGATGCCGAGCGTGGTCCCTTCGACAGGCTCAGGACGGCGCTCGACAGGCTCGACCGACGATTTCGGCGCCAGCGACAGGTTCACATCGCAGCGCAGCGATCCCTGCTCCATGCGTACGTCGCTCACGCCGAGGCCGAGGAGCAGGTCGCGGAGCTGGGCGACGTACGCTCGAGCCACCTCGGGCGCCTTCGCGCCGGTACCGAGCACCGGCTTGGTGACGATCTCGATCAGCGGGATGCCGGCCCGGTTGTAGTCGACCAGTGAGTAGTCGGCGCCGTGGATGCGTCCGGTGGTGCCGATGTGGGTGGACTTGCCGGTGTCCTCCTCCATGTGGGCGCGCTCGATGCCGACGCGGTACGTCTCTCCGTCGACCTCGACGTCCATGTACCCGTTGAAGGCGATCGGCTCGTCGTACTGCGACGTCTGGAAGTTCTTCGGCATGTCCGGGTAGAAGTAGTTCTTCCGCGCGAACCGGCACCACTCCGCGATCTCGCAGTTCAGCGCCAACCCGATCCGGATCGCCGACTCCACGGCCTTGGCGTTCACGACCGGCATCGAGCCCGGCAGCCCCAGGCAGGTGGGGCAGACCTGGGTGTTCGGCTCGGCGCCGAACGTCGTCGGACACCCGCAGAACATCTTGGTCGCGGTGTTCAGCTCGACGTGCACCTCGAGTCCGAGCGCGGGGTCGAACCGCGCGAGGACGTCCTCGTACGACAGCAGGGTCTCGGTCATTCCTCGCCCTCCTCGAGCAGCGAGAGCGCCGGTGCCTGGTCGAGCAGCGGCCCGCCCCACTCCTGGGCCAGCAACGCCTCGAGGGCGGCGCCGACGCGGTAGACCCGGTCGTCGGCCATCGCCGGTGCCAGGATCTGGACGCCCGTCGGCAGCCCGTCCTGGTCGGCCAGCCCGCTCGGGACCGAGATGCCGGGCACGCCGGACAGGTTGGCCGGGATGGTCGCGAGGTCGTTGAGGTACATCGCGAGCGGGTCGTCGACCTTCTCGCCGATCTTGAACGCGGTCGTGGGCGCCGTCGGGCTGACCAGCACGTCGGCCTGACCGAACGCCGCCTCGAAGTCGCGCGTGACCAGGGTGCGTACCTTCTGCGCCTGCCCGTAGTACGCGTCGTAGTAGCCGCTCGACAGGGCGAAGGTGCCGAGGATGATCCGACGCTTCACCTCGTCGCCGAACCCGGCCTCACGGGTCGCCCGCATGACGTCCTCGGCGCTGGGCTCTGCTCCGTCTCTGGCAACGTCCGGCGTGACCCGCAGGCCGTACCGCATCGCGTCGAACCGGGCGAGGTTCGACGACGCCTCGGCCGGCAGGATCAGGTAGTAGGTCGCCAGCGCGTGCACGAACGACGGGCACGACACCTCGACGACCTCGGCACCGGCCTTGGTCATCAGCTCGACCGACTCCTCGAACCGGGCGAGGACGCCCGCCTGGTAGCCCTCGCCGCCCAGCTCCCGGACGACACCGATGCGGACGCCGGTCAGGTCACCGTCGGCACCCCGTCGAGCCGCCTCGACCAGCGCGGGGACGGCCTCCTCGATCGAGGTGGAGTCGAGCGGGTCGTGCCCGCCGATCACGTCGTGCAGCAGCGCGGCGTCGAGCACGGTGCGGGTCACCGGGCCGGCCTGGTCGAACGAGTTGGCCAGCGAGACGAGCCCGTAGCGCGAGATCCCGCCGTACGTCGGCTTCACGCCGATCGTGCCGGTGACCGCAGCGGGCTGGCGGATCGAGCCGCCGGTGTCGGTGCCGATCGCCAGTGGTGCTTCGTACGCCGCGACCGCCGCTGCACTGCCTCCGCCCGAGCCGCCGGGGATGCGGTCGAGGTCCCACGGGTTGTGGGAGGGACCCCAGGCGCTGTGCTCGGTCGACGATCCCATCGCGAACTCGTCCATGTTCGTCTTGCCCAGGATCGGCAGGCCGGCAGCGCGCAGCCGGGCGACGACCGTCGCGTCGTACGGCGGCACCCAGCCCGCGAGGATGCGCGAGCCGCACGTCGTCGGCAGCCCGCGGGTGGCCAGGACGTCCTTGACCGCGATCGGGATCCCGTCGAGCGGACCCCATGACTTCCCAGCCGCACGGCGAGCGTCGGAGGCCGCTGCGTCACGCAGCGCGCCGTCCGTGTCGACGTGCAGGAACGCGTGCACGGCGCCGTCGACCTCGCCGATCCGGTCGAGCGCGGCCGAGGTGATCTCGACACTGGTCGTCTCGCCGGACGCGAGCGCCTCGGTCAGCTCGACCGCTGTGCGCTTGTCCGCGCCACGGGCGCTCACTGCTCGTCCCCCAGGATCCGCGGCACCTTGAACCGCTGCTGCTCCACCTCCGGCGCACCGCTCAGCGCCTCCTCGGCCGTCAGGCCGGGCCGCACGACGTCGTCACGGAAGACGTTGGTCATCGGCAGCGTGTGGGACGTCGGCGGCACGTCGTCGCCGGCCACGCCCTGGATCGAGGCGATCGACTCGAGGATCACGCTCAGCTGCGGCGCGAGGTGGTCGAGCTCGGCGTCGGTCAGGTCGATCCGGGCGAGGTCGGCGAGGTGCGCCACCTCGTCGCGCGTGATCGTGTGCTCGGAGGACTCGGGCATGCGTTCATCCTATGGATGCGGCGATCGACCCAACCATCCGGTTTCGCCGCAGCATCTGATCGGGTGACCAGCCCACCGAACAGCTCGGAGATCTCATGGCACGACCGCCCTCGGACGCGGAGTTCACCGAGTTCGTCCATGCCTCGTGGCCGGCGCTGTACCGCACGGCGTACCTGATGCTCGGCGACCGCGCGTCCGCCGAGGACCTCGTTCAGACAGCCCTGGCCAAGACCTACGCCTCGTGGAGGAAGGTCCGAGACCTCGGCGCCGCCCGTGCCTACGCCCGGACCACCCTCGTCAACACGGCCTCGAGCTGGTTCCGCAAGAAGGGCTGGCGCAACGAACAACCGACCGACACCTTCCAGGAGCGGGGGTACGACGAGGACCCCAGCCTGCGCCCGGCGCTCATGCAGGCGCTGGCCCAGCTGCCACCGCGGCAACGGGCCGTGGTGGTCCTCCGCTTCTACGACGACCTGTCGGTCGCCGACACCGCACACGCCCTCGGCTGCGCCGAGGGGACCGTGAAGAGCCAGACCTCCGACGCCCTCGCCACGCTGCGTCAGCTGCTGGGCGAAGCAGTCATCCCGCTGGAGACAGGAGCCCGCCATGACTGACCGACTCGCCAGCCTCATGCACGGCGAGGCCGAGACGCTCGACATCCCGGCACCGCCGGCCGCCGAGATCCTGGGCGCCGGACGCCGGATGCAGCACCGTCGTACGCTCGTCCGCGGTGCCGCCGGGGTCGCCGTTCTGGCGGTTGCCGCGACCACCGTCGGAGTGCTGACCCTGGGGGGCGGGGGCAACGCCACGGACACGGGTCCGGCGGCCGGCTCGACGCCGGATCTCGCCTACGGCGTCGGCGACACCGTCTATGTCGGCCAGCACGCGACACCGGTGCGGATGCCCGAGGTCGCCCAGACGCTCTACTACACCTCGGCCGGCGTCCTGGTCCGCACCAACAAGGACGGCTCCTCCGACGGCGGAGCGCCCTTCCACTTCGAGCTGGTCGGGACCGACGGGACGACGTCCGAGATGGGCGTCACCCTCCGTGACGTGGTGCCGTCGACGGACCCGGCGCAGCCGTACCTCGCCTGGGCCACGATGACCGACGGCAGGATCCGGGTCGTCGTGCACGACGTCAGCACCGACCGCGACGTCGCACGCGTCGACGTGCCCGGCACGTTCAGCTGGGGCGGCTGGGAGGCGCCCCCGGTGGCGCTGTCCGGTGACGAGGTCTACGTCGGCACCGACGACGCGACCACGGTGGTGGACTGGCGAACGGGGAAGGCCACCACCACCGCCACCATCCCGAGTTCGACCCTCCCCGAGGTCGAGGGCGGCCGGACCGTCGTCATCCGGGGCGGAGAACAGTCCGCCGCCACGGCAGACGTCGTCGACGTGGCCACGGGCGAGGACGTCATGGACATCCCGATCACGTCCGAGACCCAGGTGCAGCTGTCCCCCGACGGCAGGTTCGCGATGACCTCCGGATACGCGCCGACGGGCACCTCACGCGTCATGGTCTACGACCTGGCAACCAGCCAGGCCGTCCAGCTGCCGGGACCAGCGGCCTACGGCTGGACGACCGACGGCTCGCTGTACCAGGTGCACGGGTCGACTCTGACCTTCTGCGAGCCCACGACCGCGGCGTGCCGCGACCTGACGGTGCCTCGCGTGAGCACGGATGCGCTCGTCCGTTACGCCGGATTCGCCTTCGAGAGCTGACCGTCGAGGCCGGATCCGACCGACGGAAATTTGACCATTCGTCCGCGTCACACCTTGGCCAAACAGCCTACGTCGGTGATCCGTGCGGGCTAGCGTGCTGGAAAACCACACGCTAGCCACCCCCCAGGCTGACTATGAAAACCGCTCTCCACACGGTCCGAGAGACCGAGGTTTCCGGCGTCCTGTGCTTCTTCGCGGACACGGGCCGGCCGGCTTCCGCTGCCCACCTGATCTTCCGTCACGGCATGGCCGACGAGCCACTGCCCGAGACCGGCTGGCTCCGCCTGCTCGAGCACCTCGCCCTGCTCGACCGCGAGACCCTGAGCCGGCCGATCCACGGCGAGGTCACGATGCTGCTGACCCGCTTCGCGGCGTTCGGCGCCGCCGAGGAGCTGACGCACCGGCTCGGCCGGCTGTGCAGGTGGATCGCCGAGCCCGACTTCCGGCTGCTCGCCCGCGAGCGCGGGGTGCTCCAGGCACGGGCCCACCAGCGGCACGACCCGTTGAGCCGCTCCCTCACCTGGAGGTACGGCGCGACCGGGCCCGGCGTCGCCAGCTACGCCGAGGTCGGCGCCCTCCGGGCGACCCCCGAGCTGCTCGCGGAGCGAGCCTGGCGGGTGTTCAACGCCGCCAACGCCCTCCTGGTGCTCGACGGACCTCCCCCGGCGGATCTCAAGCTGGGCCTGCCCGCCGGCGAGTACCTGCCGCCCTTGCCGGCCACCCCGGTGAACCGGCGCCTGCCCGCGGCGTACCGCGACGACGCCGGCCTGACCCTGAGCGGCGTCGTGTCCCGCACGCACGAGGCGACGTTCCTGCCCGCCGTCCTCGAGCGAGCCGTCCACGACGGCCTGCGCGAGCGGCTCGGCGGGGCGTACGCACCCTGGTCGGGGATGACCGAGGTCGACGACCAGCACCTGGTCGTCGGGGGCGGCTCCGACGTCGTGCCCGACATGCGCGCCACCGTCGCGCACGCCGGGATCGACGTGATCCGGCGGCTGGCCGAGGACGGGGTTCCGCGTGCGTGGGTCGAGGAGGCCGTCCAGCAGCGGCTCAGCCGACTCGACAACCCCTCCGCGGTGACCGATGTCGCGCTGGAGTCGGCGTACGCCGCCCTCAGCGCCCGCGTCCCGCTGAGCCACGAGGAGCTGATCGAGCAGCTCCGCACCACCAACCCGCAGCTGGTCGACACCGCGGTGCGCGAGCTGCAGGCGACCCTGCTCGTGGGCCTGCCCGAGGACGCCAAGCTGGCCCGCGGGCTGAAGCTGGTGACGTTCCCCGAGTCCGAGCCGGTGGGCGAGGGCAAACGGCACAGCCACGTGGACTGGCCCGCCAACCTGTCGACGTTCTCCACCGATGCCCAGGTCGCCGAGGAGCTCGACGGCACCACAGCCCGCGCGATGAAGCTGGCCGACGTGGTCGCGCTGTTCGCCTGGCGCGACGGCACGCGACAGCTGGTCGGGCGGGACGGCTCCGTGCTCGAGATGGAGGCGTTGCAGTGGATGAACGGCGAGAAGCTCGCCGCGGCCCTCGACGCCGCCGTCCCCGACGACCTGCACGTCCCGATGCCGGACCGCGAGGTCACGTTCCGTCGGATGGGGCTGCCCGAGCGGTGCGCGATCGGGTTCGCACGGGCCGCCAACACCAAGCCCGGCCTGATCGTGCTGATGTCGTTGATGCTGCTGCTCACCGTGTGGTCGGTGATCGGCGGCCACCGGGTGATGGCCTTCTTCCTGCTGGTGCTCAGCGGCGCGCTCGGCGCCCAGCTGTGGCGGCTCGAGGGTGGTCAGCTCAAGACGACCTCGCCGCCGGCCACGCCCGAGCAGGCTTGAACGTCCGCCGGAGCCCGAACGTCCGTCAGAGCCCGCCGGGGCCCCTCTCGAGCAGCACCTTGAACCCGCCCTCGTCGAGGATCGGGACGCCGAGCTGCTCGGCCTTGTCCGCCTTGGAGCCGGCGTTGTCGCCGACCACAACGTAGTCGGTGTTCTTCGACACCGAGCCCGCTGCCTTTCCGCCCCGCGAGACGATCGCCTCCTTGGCGGAGTCGCGGGAGTAGTCGACCAGCGAACCGGTGACCACGACCGTGAGCCCCTCGAGCGTCCGCGGCGTCGACTCGTCGCGCTCGTCGGCCATGCTGACCCCGGCGGCTTCCCACGTGTCGACGATCTCGCGGTGCCAGTCGACGGTGAACCACTCGATCACGGACGCGGCGATGGTCGGTCCGACGCCCTCGGCGGCCGCCAGTTGCGCCTCGGAGGCACCCCGGATCGCGGCCATCGAGCCGAACTCGACCGCCAAGGCCCGGGCCGCCGTCGGCCCGACGTGCCGGATCGACAGCGCCACCAGCACCCGCCAGAGCGGCACCTGCTTGCGTCCGCCGAGGTTGGCGAGAAGCCCTTCGCCGTTCGCGCTCAGCTGAGGGCCCGCCTCCCCCTTCTTGGGAGCGCGCGTGAACAGGTCGGTCTTCAACAGCTTGTCGCGATCGAGGTCGAAGACGTCGCCCTCGTTGGTGATGACGCCTGCGTCCAGCAGGGCATGAGCCGCCTCCGAGCCGAGGCCCTCGATGTCGAACGCCCCGCGGCTCGCCACGTGGTAGACGCGGTCGAGCAGCTGAGCCGGGCAGGCACGCGTGTTGGGACAGCGGAGGTCCTTGTCACCCTCCTTCTGCTGGACCAGGTCGGTGCCGCACGAAGGGCAGGTCGTGGGCATCACCCACGCCGTCAGCCCCTTCGGTCGGAGCGGGAGCACGGGTCCGACGATCTCGGGGATCACGTCACCGGCCTTGCGCAGCACGACGGTGTCACCCGGCCGGACGTCCTTGCGCTTCACTTCGTGGGCGTTGTGCAGGGTCGCCCGCTCGACGGTGGATCCGGCGACCTTGGTGGGCTCCATCACGCCGAACGGCGTCACCCGGCCCGTGCGGCCCGTGTTGACCTCGATCGACAGCAGCTTGGCGTTGACCTCCTCGGGCGGGTACTTGAACGCGATCGCCCAGCGCGGCGCGCGTGACGTCGAGCCGAGCCGGCGCTGCAGGGACACGTCGTCGACCTTGATCACGACGCCGTCGATCTCGTAGGGGACGATCGTGTGCCGGTGCTCGCCGGCGTTCTCGATGTAGGCCCTCACCCTCTCCAGCGACGGCAGCACCTCCACCCTGTCGGAGGTCGGGAGGCCCCACGCCCGGAGCGCGTCGTAGGCCGTCGACTGCGACACCGGCTCGAACCCCTCGCGCGCGCCGATGCCGTGGCAGACCATGCCGAGCGCCCGCGACGCCGTGATGCGCGGGTCCTTCTGTCGCAGCGAGCCGGCCGCGGAGTTGCGCGGGTTGGCGAACGGCGGCTTGCCCGCCTCGGTCAGCGACTCGTTGAGGCGCTCGAACGCCTCGACCGGCAAGAACACCTCACCGCGCACCTCGATCAGGTCGGGGACCGGGAACTCCTCGGTGTCGGTCAACCGGTCGGGCACGGAGTCGATGGTGCGGACATTGCTCGTGACGTCCTCACCGGTGCGCCCGTCGCCTCGCGTGAGAGCCCGCGTGAGCCGCCCGCGCTCGTAGAGCAGGTTGATGGCGAGCCCGTCGACCTTGAGCTCGCACAGCAGCGCGGGTGACGCGACACCGTCGCGGGCCAGCCGGGCGTTCCACGCCTCGAGCTCGTCGTAGGTGAAGGCGTTGTCGAGGCTCTCCATGGGTCGGATGTGGTCGACCGCGGTGAAGTCGGTCGAGACTGCGCCGCCGACCTTCTGGGTCGGGGAGTCAGGCGTGCGGAGCTCCGGGAACTGCTCCTCGATCGCCTCCAGCTCGCGCAGGCGCTGGTCGAAGTCGGAGTCGGACAGGGTGGGGTCGTCGAGGACGTAGTAACGCCACCGCGCGTCGTCGATCTCCTCGGACAGCTGACGGTGGCGTTCCTTGGCCTCGGTGGTCGCCGACTGCGGTTCGCCCATGGCGCTATCTTGCCGGGTCGCACCGACAGCCCGACCGGTGACGTTGCGCGGTCCTAGGATCCGCTCGTGGACGATCCCAAGCACCTGGTCGACTTCCGGAGCCCGCTGCTGGTCCAGATCGTGAACTCGGTCGGACTGGGAGACCTGCTCGCTGAGGGCCCGCGCTCGGTCGAGGAGATCGGCGCGGCGACCGGCTGGCGGCCCGACCTTGCCGCGCGGGTGTTGCGGGCCTTGGCGCCGCGCGCGCTGTTCCATCGCGATGAGGACGGCCGCTGGTCGCTCACCGAGGCGGGACAGGTGTTGAGGAGCGACCATCCCGACTCCGTCGCGACGGCCCGCTACTCGGGATTCGAGGTGGGGGGATGGACCCGCATGCCCGAGACCCTGCGCTCGGGCGTACCCGCCTTCGAGCTCACCTTCGGCACCAGCTTCTGGGACTGGCTGGCGCAGCATCCCGGCGACCGCACGGAGTTCGACGAGAAGATGCGTCGCCGGCTGCCGGCCATGCTGTCGATGGTCGCCGACTACGACTGGCCGGAGACCGGCCACCTGGTCGACGTGGGGGGCGGCACCGGGACCCTGCTCCTCGACATCCTCGAGCGCCGCCCGCGGATGACCGGCACGCTCTTCGACGTACACGAGACCGTCACGACGGCCCGCGACCGGGTCGCCTCGTCCTCGGCCGCGCAACGGTGCGACCTCGTCGCGGGCAGCTTCTTCGACGTGGTTCCCGAGGGCGGGGACATCTACCTGCTCTCCCAGATCCTGCACGACTGGCCGGACGAGGCTGCGGTCCGGATCCTGGCGACCGTACGCCGCGCGATGACCGCGGAGGGCAGCACCCTGCTGCTGCTGGAGGGGATCTTCCCCGAGGTGGACACCATCGGGTTGGGCCTGCTCGACCTGCACATGCTGGCCATGTTCGGAGCCGGTGAGCGGGACCGCAACCAGTGGGAGTCGCTCCTCTCCTCGGCCGGGTTCCGGTTGGAGGACGTCGTCTCCGGTGGCTACACGAGCTGGCTGAGGGCGGTGCCCGCTTGAGGGCGCTCAGCCGCCACGACTCGGTCGGGTCTCCGGCGTTCGCCGTGCTGGTGCTGCACGGCGGCAAGGACCGGTCGCGGGCGACGGTCACCGCGAGCAGCCTGTCCTGGCAGCGTGGCGTGGCGCTCGCCCGCACCCTCGGGCGGCACCTGCACCGGGACGGCGTCGGGGTACGGCTGCTGCGCTACCGCACGGTGGGCTGGAACGGGGACGGTGCCGACAAGATCGAGGACGCGCGGTGGGCCTTGGACCTGATGCGCGACGAGGTCGGCGAGGTGCCGGTCGCCCTGGTCGGTCACTCGATGGGCGGTCGTACGGCGTGCCACGTGGCCGACCACACCATGGTCCGCGGTGTCGTCGCGCTCGCCCCCTGGTTGCCGCCGGAGGAGCCGGTCGCCGCGCTGGCCGGCCGGGAGCTGCACGCCGCGCACGGGCGGCGCGACCGCGTGACCAGCGCCCGCGCCACCCGCGCGTACGTCGACCGGGCCGCCGCGGTCGCCGCGGCCACGTCGTTCACCGACATGGGCGACCGCGGCCACTACCTGCTCAGCGGCATCCACGCCTGGAACTCCTTCACCCTCGACCGGGTACGCCGCGTCCTCGGCTGAGCTCGCCCCGGCGGCGAGGAGCAGACCGGAGAGTTCCTCCGGACTCCGGATGAAACCGATTTGTTTCATCCGTGATGCTCCACTACTCTCATCATGGAACGAAACCGTTTCGTTTCATTTCGATCACGGACAGGTGACGATCCGATGACGCCCGAGGCCACTGCCGCCGCTGCCGCCGCCCGACCGCGCGTCGAGGGTGACCGCGAGCAGGAGATCCTCGACGCCGCCCTCGCGGTGCTCGCCGACGTCGGCTACGACCGACTGACGATGGACGCCGTCGCCCACCAGGCCAAGGCGTCGAAGGCGACGTTGTACCGGCGGTGGAACTCCAAGGCGACGCTCGTCGTGGAGGCTCTCGCCCGCTCCAAGGGCATCCCGGTCGTTCCCGACACCGGCGGCCTGCGGAGCGACCTGCTCACGGCGTTCTGCGGGCTGGGCGGCCTCACCGAGCACGGGACCACCGCCACGCTCGGTGCGGTGATGACCGCGGTGAGCACCGACCCGGAGTTCGCCCGCGAGTTCCGCGCCCAGGTCGTCGAGCCCAAGGCCCGCGTCTCGCGCGTCATCTTCGAGCGCGCCCGCGACCGAGGCGAGCTCCGCGACGACCTCGATCTCGACCTCGTCGCGGCGGCCCTGGCCGGGATCGTCCTGCACCGCGTGTTCGTCTTCGGCGACACGCCCGACCAGTCGCTCATCGAGCGCGCGGTCGACCAGATCATCCTGCCGGCTGTCAGGCCGCAGGGCTGAAGCCCGTCAAGAAGTCACGCAAAGAAGTCACAGGAGTAAGGAACCGTATGTCCGACCTGACCGAAACCGTCGGGACGCCCGAGCCGGAGGTCACCACCTCCGGCAGAAGGCAGCACCTCGGCTGGGCACTCGTGCTGATCTGCATCGCCCAGCTGATGGTGGTCCTCGACGCAACCATCGCCAACATCGCCCTGCCGTACATCGGCAAGGACCTGAACATGTCCGGCACGAACCTGACCTGGATCGTGACCGGCTACTCGCTCGCGTTCGGTGGCCTGCTGCTCCTCGGCGGCCGCCTCGGTGACCTCTACGGCCGCCGCAGGATCTTCATGACCGGCCTCACGCTGTTCGCGGTCGCGTCGCTGCTCGGCGGCTTCGCCCAGAACGAGGCGCTGCTGCTCGGCGCCCGGGGCATCCAGGGGCTGGGCGCCGCGCTCGCGTCCCCGGCGGCGCTCGCGCTGATCACCACGACGTTCCCGGCCGGCCCGGCGCGCAACCGCGCCTTCGCGGTGTACGCCGCGATGTCCGGCGCGGGTGCGGCCGTCGGCCTGATCCTCGGCGGCTGGCTGACCGGCCTGGACGTCTCGATGTTCAACAGCCACGACGGCTGGCGGCTGACCTTCCTGATCAACGTCCCGATCGGCATCATCGCGGCGCTGCTCGCCCCACGTTTCCTCAGCGAGTCGGAGCCCCACCCGGGCCAGCTCGACGTCCCCGGCGCGATCGCCGGCACGGCCGGTCTCCTCTCGGTGGTCTACGGGCTCACGCGCGCCGGCACCGCGGCGTACGGCTGGCACGACGGCTGGACGATCACCAGCCTGTTCGCCGGCGTCGTGCTCCTGGTGATGTTCATGCTCGTGGAGACGAGGGTCGAGCACCCGCTGCTGCCGTTCCGGATCTTCGCCAACCGCACCCGGGCGGCGAGCTTCGCGGCGATGATGCTGCTGCCGGCGGCGATGTTCGCGATGTTCTTCTTCCTGTCGCTGTTCATCCAGAACGTCATGGGCTACAGCCCGCTCAAGGCCGGGTTCGCGTTCCTGCCGTTCAGCGTGTGCATCATCATCAGCGCCACGATCGTGTCCAACCTCGCGAACCGGATCGACCCGCGCTACATCGCCGGTGTCGGCACGCTGATGGCGTCGGTGGCTCTGTACGGCTTCTCGCGGCTCAGCGTCCCGGACAGTGGTACCGACGTCCTGAACGCGGCCGGCCAGGGTCACCACCTCGGCTCGGACGTCAGCTACTGGACGCAGATCCTGCCGTTCGTGTCCTTGATGGCGCTCGGGATGGGTGCGGTGTTCGTGCCGCTGACCCTGACCGCCGTCCATCACGTGCGGGCCGAGGACTCCGGCATCGGATCCGGGGTGCTCAACACGATGCAGCAGGTCGGTGGTGCGCTCGGTCTGGCGATCCTGTCGACCGTCGGCAGCCACTTCACCAACAACCACATCTCGCAGATCGCACCGACCGTCGGCCGTGGTCTGTCGCAGCTGGACCCGCACGTCCAGTCGCAGCTGATGGCTCAGCTGGGGGTGGCATCACCGGGTGAGCTGGTCGCACGGCTGTCCTACCTGGGCGGGTTCTCCACCGGCGCCACCCACGCCTTCCTGGTCGGGGTCTTCCTGATGCTGGCCGGCTCGGCGATCGTCTGGCTGTTCCTCGACGTCAAGCACGAGGAGCTGGCCACCGACGCCCCCGAGCGGGAGAGCGTGCACGTCGGCTGATCCTGAGTCGCACCGACGACGCCCCCGGAGCAGCGCTCCGGGGGCGTCGTCCTGTCTGGGCTGTGGCTTCGGCAGCTCCGGGTGGACGGTTCATCACGCTGAGTGGTCGAGCCGGCGCTGGGCCAGGTGAACTCCGCTGGCCATGTGCGGATTCACCTACCCAGCGTGATGAACCGTCAGTGCCGGCCCCGAGCGTCAGCGTTTCCGGGCGAGGCTGACGCCGTCGCGCACCGGGAGCAGCACGACGTCGACCCGGTCGTCGGCGACCAGGGCCTCGTTGAGGTCGGCGATGGCCCGGTCGCTGTCGTCCTCCGGGTCGAGCACCCGCCCGCCGCGGAGCATGTTGTCGAGGACCATCAGCCCGCCCGGACGCAGCCGCGGCAGGATCTCCTCGACGTACGCCGGGTAACCGGTCTTGTCGGCGTCGATGAAGGCGAAGTCGAGGTACGGCTCACTCGGCAGCGACTTCAGCGTCTCCACCGCCGGCGCGATCCGCAGCTCGATCTTGTCGCCCACGCCGGCCCGCTCCCAGTAGCGCCGGGCGACCGATGTGTACTCCTCGCTGACGTCGCAGCACAGGAGGTGCCCGTCGACGGGCAGGCCGCGGGCGATGCAGGTCGACGAGTAGCCGGTGAACGTGCCGACCTCGACGGCCTGTCGGGCGCCTGTCAGCCGGACCAGCATCGTCAGCAGCTCGCCCTCGTCGTGGGTGATCTGCATGACCGACTGAGGTGCCAGGTCGCGATGTGTCTCCTCGGCGAGATCACGCATCACCTCGTCGGCGGGCTCGGAATGGGCGAGCAGATAGTCGTTGATGGCGGGGTCCACGATGTCCATGCCGCCGAGTCTGCCGTAGGTCTGTCAGCCGGAGAACCGGCCCACGTGACCGCCTTGTGCGTCGTACCAGATGACGTACCGGCCGTTGGCCCGTGTGTCGCCCACCATCCGTTCCCGACTACTGCCCAGTCTGACGAGCTGACCGGTGGAGAGGTCGTCGACATAGGGCGAGATCGACCCGTCGGACGCGTCGCCCTCGAAGGTCAGCAGGTCGCCGGAGAGTCGGATCTGCTGCAGGTACCCGGGCGACGTGGACGTGATGTCGGTGACCAGTCGTCCGTCGAGATCGGTCACGACGAGATGGGACGAACCCGGGCACGCCTCGAGAAGCGAGATGAGGTGACCGTTGGTCGTGACGGCTCCCGTGAGGTTTCCGTCGACGAGAAGGGAGGGATTCGGCAGCCCGCAACCCGAGTCCAGAGGCATCGGCACCGTGCGCTCGACCCCGGTGCTGAGGTCGACTGCCTTGACGGTGGTGCCGTCGGTCCAGACCGCCTCGCCGCCCCCGACCGCGATCTCCGCCGCATCGGCAGGCTTCTCCGCGCGCAGCACCGACGGGTCCTCCGGATCGACCGAGTAGAGGGACACCCACTGCCGTGGACTCGAGGCCGTCGCCGCGTTCTGTCGCGTGACGACGCTGAACCAGACCCGACCGTCCTCGTACCAGATGGAGCGGACGGGGTGGACCCCGCCCGGTGTCTGACCCGACACCCCGGACAGGTCGTTGCTGACCGTGATCGGGTGCTGACCTTGCGCGTCGGTGAGCAGGTAGTCGAGCGTCCCCGCGTTCGGCTGCTCCCAGGCGAGCCCGCCGTCCCCGGTGAACGACGGCTGCCAGATGTTCGACGGGGAGACGGACCGAGGTGCCAGCACGCCGGCGGGTGCTTCTCCGGGTCCGCCCACCATCTCGTAGGTAGCCGAGAGCTCGGTCGTCGAGCCGCTGCTGCTGGTCACCTTCATCACCACCAGCCGGCCCGAAGCGTCCACGTCGGCGTACTGCCCGATCGGTGCCAGCGGCCCCAGGTGGTTCGCGACGGACGGCACGCCGTAGTCCAGGGTGCTGAACCCGGCAACGGACGACGCGGGGACCGCGTCGACCACCGACTGGTGCAGGTCATGCGGCGTCCCGACCGGCTCCGGCGCCTGGTGGCCGGACCGGGTCGTGCCGTAGCCGATCGCGCCCGCGGCGAGCACAGCCACCGCCAGCCCGGCGGCCAGGCTCGTCGTACGCCGCTGCTGCCGCCGGGCGGCCAAGCGCGTGATGTCGGAAGCCGCATGCGGCTCGGGCGGCGCGAACGACGTCGCGCGCTCCATCAGGTCGGTCAGGTCGCGGGGCATCGTCACTCCCTCCCGCTCACGAGCAGCTCGTCGTTCGTCTCCCGGGCGAAGGCGGCCTGCAGGGTCTCCAGCCCGCGCGCCGTCTGCGACTTCACGGTCCCCTCGGAGATCCCCAGGACGGCCGCCACCTCGCTCACCGACAGGTCGTCGTAGTAGCGCAAGACCAGGCAGGCCCGCTGTCGCGCCGGCACCTGCGCCAGGCACCGCGTGAGCAGCTCGCGATCGGCCGACCGATCGGCATCGTCGGGGCCGCCGGTGTCGTGGATCTCGTCGACCGGCACCTCCGTGCTGGACCGCCGCCGCTTCGCGTCGATCACCACGCTCACCACCGCCTTGCGGGCATACGCCCGGGCCTCGGCATCGCCACGCAGCCGTGGCCAGTGCCGGTACACCCGGATCAACGCCTCCTGCACGAAGTCGCTCGCCAGTGACCAGTCACCGCACATCAGGTACGCCGTGCGCCGCAGCCCCGGTTGGCTGCTGAGCACGAAGGAGGTGAACTCCCCCGCGTCGCGTCGTGCCATCGCCGTCCTTCGCCTGTCCCGAGCCGGCCA
This sequence comes from Nocardioides sp., assembly GCF_036503465.1. Lineage (GTDB taxonomy): Bacteria > Actinomycetota > Actinomycetes > Propionibacteriales > Nocardioidaceae > Nocardioides. The sequence goes on along the minus strand of NZ_DASXWU010000086.1, from coordinate 28,128 downwards.
TCCGACGGGGCCGGTCACCTCACGAACGAGGTGGCGGTGCCGCCAGGTTGCACGGACCGTACGCCGGGTTCAGCGCCCGACGGCGTACCCCTGCGCCCCGCGCGAGTTGGCGCCCGCGCCGAGCAGGCCCGTCTCGGCGTCACGCGAGACCGCGCAGAGCCGCCCCAGCGTCCACGGCCCGACCCGGGTGATGCCGTGACCGCGCCGGGCCAGCGCCCCGATGACCTCGTCTCCGAGCCGGTCCTCGACGACCAGCTCCCCGGGACTCATCTCGCGCGGGTAGAACGAGCTCGGCAGCGAGGTCGTGTGGAACATCGGCGCATCGATCGCCTCCTGGATCTCCTGCCCGCCGGCGAGCAGTCGGAGCAGGAACACCAGCTGCCACTGGTCCTGCTGGTCGCCGCCCGGTGTCCCGACGGCGTACGCCGGTACGCCGTCGCGCAGCACGAGGGTCGGCGACAGGGTGGTGCGCGGTCGGCGACCTGGGACCAGTGAGGACGGCAGCCCGTCGTCCAGCCAGAGCATCTGCAGGCGGCTGCCGAGGCAGAACCCCAGCCCCGGCACCGTCGGCGAGCTCTGCAGCCAGCCGCCGCTCGGGGTGGCCGAGATGATGTTGCCCCACCGGTCCACGACGTCGAGGTGGCAGGTGTCGCCCTTGGTCTCGCCGGTCCACAACAGCGTCGGCTCGCCCAGCCCCGATGCCTCCGGCGCGCCGGACTCGTGCAGCACGTGCCGGGGCAGCCGCGCGGTCCGACCGCCCGGCGATCCCGGCCGCAGCTCCGCCGACGCCACGTCACCGACGAGGGCCAGCCGCTGCTCGACGTACGCCGGGTCCAGCAGCTCGGCGACGGAGAGGTCGCTGCCGTCGCCGTACCACGCCTCCCGGTCCGCGAAGGCGAGCTTGAGCACCTCGGCCGTCACGTGCGCGCCCTCGGTCGTCGACGGGTCGAGCGCATCGTCGGGGAGCCGGTCGAGCATGGCCAGCGACTGGAGCAGCACCGGTCCCTGGCCCCAGAGGTCGGTCTTCGCGACCTCGAAGTCCCGGAACCGGTGGGTGACGGCCGGCTCGTACGACGCGCTCCAGGCCGCCATGTCCCCGCCGGTGAGCACGCCGGCGTGCGGCTCGCCGCTGGAGTCCAGGAAAGGCCTTCGGAGGAAGCGGTCCACCGCCTCGGCGACGAACCCCTCGCCCCACGCGCGCCGGGCGGCGTCGTACTTCTCCTCGCGGCTCGGCCCGGCCGCCTCGGCGATGGTCACGAGACGATCGAGCACGTCGGCGTACGCCGTGTTCGCGACGAGCTCCCACGGGCGCGGAACCCGGCCGCCCGGCATCCAGTGGGCCGCCGAGGTCGGCCAGTGCTCGGTGAACATCTGCTGCATCGTCGCGACCGTCGACGCCGCGCGCGGAAGCAGCGGGTGCCCGTGGCGCGCATAGCCCGCGGCGTACGACAGGACGTCGCGGAGCGATCTGGTGCCGTGGTCGCGGCCCAGCATCAGCCAGGCGTCGACGGCACCGGGAACGGCCGCGGCCAGCGGCCCGGACCCGGGCACGAGGTCCAGACCCAGGGCGCGGAAGTGCTCGACCGTCGCGCCCGCCGGGGCGGTTCCCTGCCCGCAAAGCACGGTCGGTGTCGGATCTGCGGCGGTCGCGAAGACGGCCGGCACCTCGCCACCGGGGCCGTTCAGATGTGGCTCCACCACGTGCAGGACGAACGCGCCGGCGAGCGCGGCGTCGAAGGCGTTGCCGCCCGCCTCGAGCTCGGCCATCGCGGACTGGGAAGCGAGCCAGTGGGTGGTGGACACCATGCCGAACGTGCCGCGCAGGGTCGGCCGGGTCGTGTGCTCCGTGGTCACCGCTGCTCCCGGACGGCGTCCGAGGTGCCCGAGAGGTTCCGGCCGACGGCGCGGCACAGGTCGCTGGCTCGGCGTGCCCACGCGGGCGACGCTCCCGCGAGGCCGCACGCCGGAGTGACGACGAGCAGGTCGGAAACGGCGTCCGGGTCGAGGCCGAGCACGTCGAGCACGCGGAGCACACGCTCGGTGAGACCCTGCTCGCTGGGCACGGTCTCCGGCTCGGTGACCGGGACGACGCCGAGTGCGACCCGTTCTCCCGCGTCCAGCGCCTCGGCGAAGGCGTCGAGGTCGTCGGCGCCGAGCACCGACAGGTCGCCGCTCAGGCCACGCGCACCGGCCCCCCGCAGCAGCGCCCACGGTGTACCCGCCGCGCAGGAGTGCACCCAGGGCTCGGTGCCGGCCTCGTCCAGCACCCACTCCAGCGCCTCCGACGCCTCGGGCGGGTGGACGGCCCGGTGCTTGCCGAACCCCGAGGCCGTCGGGACCGCCCCGGACAGCACTGCCGGCAGCGCGGGTTCGTCGACCTGGACGACGACGTGCTCGGCGGCGACGCGGCGGCGTACGTCCGCGAGGTGGGCGGCGACGCCCTCGGCCAGAGCCTGGGCGAGCTCCCGACGAGCTCCGTGGTCGGCCAGCACCTTGTCTCCGCGTGGCTTCTCGACGGTCGCGGCCAGGGTCCACGGTCCGGTCAGCTGCACCTTGAGTACGCCGCGGAAGTCCTGGCCCTGCTCCTCGAGCTGGTCGAGGTCCTGGGCGAGCAGGGAGCGGGCACGACGGTGGTCGACGCCGGAGCTGTCGGTCAGCCGCCAGCCCGCGGGTTGCAGGTCGAAGCCCAGGTTGCTGATCGTGGCCAGGGTGCGACCGACCATGCCTGCCGCGACACCACGACCGGGGAGCTCGGGCAGGTAGGGCAGGTCCGGCACCTCGCCGAGCACGACCCGAACCGCCTCGGCGTACTCCTCGGCGTCGGTGCCCGGCCAGGACCCGACACCGCTGGCGATCGTCACGGCCCCTCCGACGTGAGCGGTGAGACAGCCACCTTTCTTGGCCACGCGAAGGTGGCTGGCTCACCGCCGGTGGTAGCGGTCACGCCGATGCGCCGACCCGGGCGGTGGACGTGATCGTCGCCGAGCCGACGACGCGGGTGCCGTCGTAGATCACCGCGGCCTGACCCGGCGCGATTCCCTGGGCCGGGTCGATCAGCTCGATCGAGACCTCGTCGCCGTCGACCTCGATCCGTGCCCGGTGCTCGGCGCCGTGGGCGCGCAGCTGCACCGTCCCCTCCAGGCTTGCGCACGGCGGGAGCGCGGCGCCGCACCAGCGCGCGCGGTCGGCGGCGATCCGGTCGACGGTGAGGGCCTCGCGGGACCCGACGGTCACGGTCCCCGAGACCGGTTCGATGTCGAGCACGTAGCGCGGCCGGCCGTCGGGCGCAGGCGTGCCGAGCCGCAGACCCTTCCGCTGCCCGATCGTGAAGCCGAACGTCCCCTCGTGGCGGCCGAGCTCCTCCCCCGAGGACGCGTCGACGATGGCGCCGCCATGGTTGGGCGCACGGTCGCCGAGCTTCTCGCGCAGCCAGCCGGCGTTGTCGCCGTCGGCGACGAAGCAGATGTCGTGGGAGTCCGGCTTGTCCGCGACGAGCAGTCCGCGGGCCGCGGCCTCCTCGCGCACCTGCGGCTTCGGGGTGTCTCCGAGGGGGAACATCGAGTGGGCGAGCTGCTCCTGCGTGAGCACGCCGAGCACGTAGGACTGGTCCTTGCCCGGATCGACCGCCCGGTGCAGCTCCGTCGTCTCGTCGGCGGCGATGCGGACCCGGGCGTAATGGCCGGTCGCGACGGCGTCGAAACCGAGGGCGAGGGCACGGTCGAGCACGGCCGCGAACTTGATCTTCTCGTTGCAGCGCAGGCACGGGTTGGGCGTGCGGCCCGCGGCGTACTCGTCCAGGAAGTCCTCGACCACGTCATCGTGGAAGCGTTCGGAGAGGTCCCAGACGTAGAACGGGATGCCGATCACGTCCGCCGCGCGGCGGGCGTCGTTGGCGTCCTCGATGGTGCAGCAGCCACGCGCGCCGGAGCGGTACGACGCGGGGTTGCGCGAGAGGGCCAGGTGGATGCCGGTCACGTCGTGTCCGGCCTCGGCGGCACGCGCGGCGGCCACCGCCGAGTCGACGCCGCCGGACATCGCGGCGACGACCTTCATGAGATGCGCGCCCCCCGGGCACGTTCGACAGCGGGTCCGATCGCCTCCACCAGCTTATCGACGTCGGCGTCGGTCGAGGTGCGGCCGAGGGTGAAGCGCAGCGAGTGCCGCGCCCCCTCGTCGTCGAGGCCCATGGCCAGCAGGACGTGCGACGGCTGAGGCACTCCGGCCGAGCAGGCCGAGCCGGTCGAGCACTCGATCCCGCGGGCGTCCAGCAGCATGAGCAGCGAGTCGCCCTCGCAGTCCGGGAAGCCCAGATGGGCGTTGCCGGGCAGCCGATCCTCGGGGGCGCCGTGGAGGTGCGCGTCGGGCACGGCCCCGATCACCCGGCGTACCAGCGAGTCCCGCAGGGCCGTCACCCGTTCGGCGTACTCGGGCTGCGCCTTGACCGCGTGCTCGACCGCGGTCGCGAAGCCGGCGATCGCCGGCATGTCCAGGGTGCCGCTGCGGATGTCGCGCTCCTGCCCGCCGCCGTGGAGCAACGGCGTCAGCGTCAGCTCGCGGCGCAGCACCAGAGCACCCACGCCGTACGGTCCCCCGAGCTTGTGTCCGGTCAGCGTGAGCGCGTCGACCCCGCTCGCCGCGAAGTCGACCGGCACCGCCCCGACGGCCTGGACGGCGTCGGTGTGCATCGGGATGCCGTGGGCGGATGCGACCGCGACGATGTCCTCGATCGGCTGGATCGTGCCGACCTCGTTGTTGGCCCACATCACCGAGATCAGCGCGACCGAGCCGGGGTCGCGCTCGACGGATGCCCGAAGGGCCTCCAGGTCGAGCCGGCCGCCGCTGTCGACGGGCAGCAGCTCGACCTCGGCGTGCTCCTCCTCGGCCAGCCAGTGCAGGGCGTCCAGCACGGCGTGGTGCTCGACCGAAGAGCTGAGGATCCTGACCTGGGCCGGGTCAGCGTCGCGCCGCGACCAGAACAGGCCCTTGAGGGCGAGGTTGTCCGCCTCGGTGCCGCCGGAGGTGAAGACGACCTCGCCGGGGCGGCAGTTGAGCGCCTGCGCGATCCGCTCGCGCGACTCCTCGACGACACGCCGGGCCGCGCGGCCGCTGGCGTGGAGCGACGACGGGTTGCCGACGTCGCCGAGGTGAGCGGCCATCGCCTCGACGGCCGCCGGGAGCATCGGAGTGGTCGCGGCGTGGTCGAGGTAGACGGTCTGGTCGGGGGCGTCGTGCATGTCAGACCCAGGGTACGGTGCCGGGTCTGACGTGGGAAAACCCGTGTCCACGAGGCTCAGACGTCGTCGAGCGCCGCCCGCGCCTCGAACAGCAGCACCGCGGCCGAGGCGGCCACGTTCAGCGAGTCCGCCCGGCCCCGCATCGGGATCGCCACCCTGGTCAGCCCCTCACGCCACTCATCGCTGACACCGTCTCCCTCCGAGCCGACCACCACCGCAGTGGGCCCGGTCCCGAGCCCGGCGGAGCGGTACGGCGTGGCACCGGCGGGATCCGCGACGTACGCCGTGAAGCCGGCGGCGTCGAGGTAGGCCCGCGCCACCGCGACGCTGTCGAACGTCAGCACCGGTGTGGTCAGTACCGTCCCCCGGCTGGCGGCGAAGACCTTGGGATGCGTCACGCGCGCCGTCGCCCGGGTCAGCACCAGCGCGTCGGCAGCACAGGCATCGGCGGTGCGGACCAGCGTGCCCAGGTTGCCGGCGTACTCGATGCCGTCGGCGACCAGCACCAGCCGGGCAGACCCGTTCAGCACCCGGGCCGGGTCGCTGTGCGGCAGCCGGACGACCGACAACAACGCGGGCGCGGTGGCCTCGGGCTGGAGCCGGGCCAGGACGCGCTCGGAGACCCGGTGGGCGCGCGACGCACGCGCCGCCACCCGGGCGGCGGTGGACTCGAGCTCGGGGTACGCGCGGCCACCGGGACACCACAGGGCGACCTCCACCGTGGCGTCGCTGCGCAGCACGACCTCGTGCGCCCACGAGCCGGAGACCGCGGTGACGTGGTCCGTGCGCGGCAGGGCATTACGCCGCGCCCGCGAGTAGCGGCGTACGTCGTCGTGTGACGCGCCGACGGGTCGGAGACGCTCGAGTGGCGCGGACGACAGGGAAAGATCCGTGGTGCTGGGCATGGCGGGCTCCGACGAGCAGGAGTGACGTCCTGACCGCGAGCCCCGCTCCGTGCCGGGGAGCGCATGGGGCGCGGTCGTCAGGCCGCCGGTCGGCGCCTGGCTGAGGTCACTCCTCGATACCCATGCCGAGCACGCTACGGACGAACGTTCCGTTCGCGCATCCCAATATTCAGGAGGGTCGGTGCGCGCCTGCTAGGGCGCGGCGGTCTCCACGCCGGTTCCGATCAGGTCGAGCCAGGCGTGACCCGGGTGCACATGGGAAAGCACATCGCGCAGCCAGGCCCGCTGCCCGTCGCTCATCAGCGGCAGCGCACGGGCCAGGTCGCGGCGGTCCTTGGTGCGATCGAGCCGGGCCTTGAAGAGCAGCACGATCTCCGGGTTCAGCACCCTCACCCCGTCGCTGGTCAGCCAGGTGACCTCGTCGAGCGGCGCCACGTGCTCGGGCAGCCGCTTGTTGGTCCACCGGCCGCCGTCGTCCGGCGTGACCGGCACGTCCATCACCCAGGGCGAGCGGGCGTCGCGACGTACCCAGATCTGGGCGTCGGGCTCCGGCAGGTCGGGGTACTGCCGAGTCATCGGCCGCATCGCGCCGTTCGCGATCGTCCAGAGATGCCAACGGTCGCGGACGAACTCCCGGAACGTCGGCACGTCACAGGCCAGCATCGAGACGTCGACGTCCTCGTGGTCGCGCGGAGCGCCGGTGAACGCCTCGACGGCCCAGCCGCCGACCAGCCACCAGGGTCGGTCGAAACCGTCGAAGAACGCCTTCACGCCCTCGGCGTCGAACGCCTCGAAGGCGCCGTAGAGGCCGATCCAGTAGTCGTCCTCCTCCTGCTCCTCGGGGGTCAGGTCCAGCGGCTCGCGCACGGAGAGAACCTACCCGTCGAGCCTGTCCTGACCCCCGAGGAGCCCCGAGGGAGGGCCACCGGGGATCGGTCAGCGGTGCCTCACCGCCGGTGGCCGTACATCTTGTTCATGCCCAACCAGTCTCCGAGGCCGAGCGTGCGGGCGTACGCCGAGCAGGGCGTGAGCTCGTGCTGCATGGTCAGGTTCGGGTGTCCCGGGCCGGTGTGCGCCATGCCGTAGGCGTGTCCCCACTCGTGGGTCACCGTGCCCTCGAAGTCCCACTTGTTCGTGCAGTTCGTGGGCAGGTGCGTCGCCAGGGCGCGTCCGTTGTCCAGCATCATGTCGGCGCCGGCCATCCGCCCGGTGCTGTAGTACCAGTAGCAGGTCCAGCCGAGGAGGCCGGAGGGCAGGTTGCCGAAGCCCACGACGTTCCGGGTGTTGCCGCGGCCACAGCTCGGGCCGTTGCGGTTGATGTTCGGCTGGGCGGTCGTGCGCCCGAGGTAGTGGGACGCGGGGGTCTTCAGCCGGGCCCGCCCGCAGGTGTTCACGCCGGCGCGCATGTGGAAGTTCGCCGCCCGGATCTGCGTGACGACCTTCTTCCTGCTGAACCGGTCGGGCATCTTGCTGAGGTTGATCTGGTAGCGCAGGGAGCGCGCCCACTTGTGGTGCTCGAGGTGGAAGGTGCGGTCTCCGCAGGCGCTGGTCGACGTCGCGCGGGCCGTGGTCAGCAGTCCCGTCGTGGCCGTGGTCGTGGTGGTGGTCGTCCCCAGCGGCGCGAGATACCAGCCCTGCCCACCGCCGTCGGCTGCCGACCGCACCGCCCGGAGCCTCGTGCCGGTGTTGGTGACCGTGAGGCCCATGACATCGCCGGAACGGCCGACGCCGTCGCCCGCGACGCTCATCCCGGCCGGCGGCACCATCACCGAGACCCGGCCGTCGGTGACCATCCGCCCCACGAGCGAGCAGCCGGATCGGGCCGCGGCGCTGAGCGAGCCCACCGGGATCGGGCCGCGGAGCAGGCAGTGGTCGGCGGCAGGTGTCGCCGGCCGAGCCGCGGCCGGGGTGTACGTCGTGACGATCATCAGGCCGCCGATGGCGAGCGGGACAGCCAGGGCGAGGAGTCGTCGGGGCGTCATGGGTTCGATCCTGCCCAGGCGGGGGTCGGCCAAACCCGGTCGGGTCAGTACCTGAGGAGGACGAGGTCGTCGCGATGCACGACCTCGCGTTCGTACGCCGCGCCGAGCTCGCGCCGTAGCACGGCCGACGTCTTGCCGACCAGGACCGGGATCTCATCCGCGTCGAAGTTCACCAGTCCACGAGCGACCGCCACCCCGTCGGGCCCGGCGAGGTCGACGGGGTCGCCCGCTGAGAACGCCCCGGTCGAGCCGGTCAGTCCCGCGGCGAGCAAGGAGGCGCGGCGCTCGGTGACGGCGCGGACGGCACCGTCGTCGAGCAGCAGGACACCCTTCGGCTCCGTGGCGTGAGCCAGCCAGAGCTGGCGGGTGGGCCGACGCCGGCTCGCGCCGTGGAACCAGGTGCCGACGGGACCGCCGGCGAGAGCTTCGCCGGCGTGCGCCGCCGAGGTGAGCAGGACCGGGATCCCGGCGCCGGTGGCGATCCGGGAGGCGTCGAGCTTGGTCCGCATGCCGCCCGTCCCGAGCCCGGCGGCCCCGGCCTTGCCCACCCGCACCCGGGCGAGGTCGTCGGCGAGCGCCACCTCGGCGACGAGCCGGCTGCCCGGGGCCGAAGGCGGACCGTCGTACAGGCCGTCGACGTCGCTGAGCAGGAGCAACAGATCGGCGTGCACCAGATGAGCCACCAGGGCGGCGAGCCGGTCGTTGTCGCCGAACCGGATCTCGGTGGTCGCCACGGTGTCGTTCTCGTTGACGATCGGCAGCACGCCGAGCTCGAGGAGCTTGGCGAAGGTCTGGTGAGCGTTGCGGTAGTGGCTGCGCCGGGTCATGTCGTCGGCGGTCAGCAGCACCTGGCCGGCGACGATGCCGTGACCGGCCAGCTCCTCGGTGTAGCGGTGGACCAGCAGCCCCTGCCCCACGGCCGCCGCCGCCTGCTGGGCCGGGAGTGCCCGCGGCCGCCGCTTGAGCCCGAGTGGGGCCAGGCCCGCTGCGATGGCTCCGGAGGAGACCAGCACGACCTCGACGCCCCGGTCCCACGCTCCGGCCAGGACCGCGACCAGGCGCCGTAGCCGATCGGGGTCGAGGCCGCCCTCGGCTGTGGTCAGCGAGGACGAGCCGACCTTCACCACGATGCGCCGGGCCTCGGCGACCCGCCCTGCGCGAGCAGCTCCGGCGCTCACTCGTCGCTCTCGTCGACGTGGTCCGGATCGTCGTCGGATCCGATCTCGTAGCTCCTCGGACCGCCGGCGTCCCGACGCGCCTCGTCCACCCGCCTGGCGACGTCGGCGCGCGCCTCGGTGTCCCCGCGCTCCGGCATGGCCGCGTCGATCTCACGGCGCCGTCGCACGGCCGGACGGGAGTCGTCGAACCGCTGGTCCTCACCCCGTCGGCCGAGCATCTCGACGCCGGCGTCGATGCTCGGCCGGAAGTCGAACACGACCGCGCTGTCGGGGTGACCGATCAGCACGGTGTCGCCCTCGGCCGCGCCGAGCTCCAGCAGCCGGGCCTCGACGCCGAGCCGGTTGAGCCGGTCGGCGAGGAACCCGACCGCCTCGTCGTTGCTGAAGTCGGTCTGCCGAACCCAGCGTTCGGGCTTCGGCCCGCGGACCCGCCAGCCCTGCCCGGTCTCGGCGACCGTGAACTCGTCGCCGCCGTCGGCCGACGGGGGCCGGATCACGATCCGTTCGCGCGGGGCCTCCGGCGTCGCCGCACGGGCGGCCCGCACGATCTCGGCCATCGCGAAGCTCAGCTCGCGCAACCCTTCCCCCGACGCGGCGCTGATCGCGAACACCCGCAGTCCGTGCTCCTCGAGGTCCGCGCGCACCAGGTCGGCCATCTCGCGCCCGTCCGGGACGTCGATCTTGTTCAGCGCGACCAGCCGGGGCCGGTCGTCGAGACCGCCGTACGACGCCAGCTCGCGCTCGATCACCTCCAGGTCGTCCACCGGGTTGCGGCCGGGCTCGATGGTGGCGGTGTCGATGACGTGCACGATCGCCGCGCATCGCTCGACGTGGCGCAGGAACTCGTGCCCGAGACCCCGGCCGGTGCTGGCCCCCTCGATCAGACCCGGGACGTCCGCGACGGTGTACGTCGTGTCGCCGGCGCTGACCACACCGAGGTTGGGCACCAGGGTGGTGAACGGGTAGTCGGCGATCTTGGGCCGGGCCCGCGACATCGCCGCGATCAGGCTGGACTTGCCCGCGCTCGGGAACCCGACCAGCCCGACGTCGGCGACGACCTTGAGCTCGAGGGTGATCTCCAGCTCGTCGCCGGGCTCGCCGAGAAGCGCGAAGCCGGGGGCCTTGCGCTTGGCGCTGGCCAGCGCGGCGTTGCCGAGACCTCCGCGGCCACCGTCGGCGACGACCAGCTCGGTGCCCGGACCGACCAGGTCGGCGAGCACCTCGCCGTTCGCGCGGCTCACCAGGGTGCCGTCGGGGACCGGCAGCACCAGGTCGGCGCCGTGGGACCCGTTGCGGTGGCCGCCCGCGCCGTGACCGCCGTGCTCGGCCCGGCGTCGCCGGCTGTGGTGATAGTCGAGCAGCGTCGTCACGCCCGGGTCGACGCGGAGGATGACCGAGCCGCCGGGGCCGCCGTTGCCGCCGTCCGGACCGCCCAGCGGCTTGAACTTCTCCCGGTGCACCGAGGCCACGCCGTTGCCACCGCGCCCCGCGGCGACGTGCAGCGTCACCCGGTCCACGAACGACGGGAGAGACATCTCCTGCTCCTGAAAATCGACGAAGGGCGTCCCGGAACGGGGACGCCCTTCGGTCGGTGGTCGACGGGCGTTACTGCCCGGCCGGGACGATGTTGACGACGCGACGGCCGCGCTTGGTGCCGAACTGCACGTTGCCCGGGACGAGGGCGAACAGGGTGTCGTCGCCACCGCGGCCGACACCGTCGCCCGGGTGGAAGTGGGTGCCACGCTGGCGGACGATGATCTCGCCGGCGTTGACGAGCTGCCCACCGAAGCGCTTGACACCGAGACGCTGTGAGTTGGAGTCGCGACCGTTCTTGGTCGAGGCCGCGCCCTTTTTGTGTGCCATGGGATGAGTCCTGTCTGGAAGTGAGCTCGGGCCGCTCAGGCCTTGATGTCGGTGACCTTGACCTGGGTGTACTTCTGGCGGTGACCCTGGCGCTTCTTGTAGCCAGTCTTGTTCTTGTACTTCTGGATCACGATCTTGGGACCCTTCGTGGCGCCGAGCACCTCGACGGTCACGCCGGCCTCGGCGAGACCGGTGGCGGTGACCTTGTCGCCGTCGACGGTCATCACGACGGGCAGGGTGAGCGTGTCGCCCACGGCAGCGTCGGTCCGGTCGATCTCGATGACGTCGCCGACGGCAACCTTCTGCTGCCGGCTGCCAGCGCGCACGATCGCGTACACCGCGGTCTCCTTCGTAGGTCCGAATCAGGGTCTGCGTCTCCCGGCCCGAGATCGTGGGCCCGGCAGGGCCCGGACGAACGGCCGGACAGAGGGCACGCCGCTCCGGAACGAGCGGGCGCCGGACATCCATGGTACGGCGTGCGCGGCGGCGACGGCAAAACGAGGCACGGAGTGGAAACCGTTGCCGAAACCGATACCGATCCGATGCCGAACGCTACGTCCGCGGACGCAACCGTTCACCTCCTGGATTGCATCCCATCGATGACGGTCGGCGAAGGGGCCGACGGGCACGTCCGAGGAGGAGCCATGCACCACCCCATCACTCATCTGCTGGCCGCAGCGGCCGGTCTCGCCGTCGCCGCCGGCGGCGTCCTCACCACCGTCCCGGCCGCCGATGCGACGACGTCGGCCTGCACGAACGGCGACCTGAGCGCGTCGTACCGCCACTCCGACGACGCCGCCGGGCACCGGTACGGCTGGATCGTGCTGCGCAACGTCTCGGGCCACGCCTGCCACACCGGCGGCTACGGCGGGGTCTCGTACGTCGGTGACGGCGACGGCACCCAGATCGGCGCGTCGGCCGTGCGAGTCGACGGCAAGGTCGCGACCTACGTGCTGAAGCCGGGTCAGCGCCTGCGCAGCCCGATCGACGAGGTCAACGCCCAGAACTACCCGCGCACGAAGTGCCGCCGCGCCCACGTGGACGGCTTCCGGGTCTACGTGCCGAACGCGACGCGCTCGCAGTACGTCGTGCACCCCACGCTCGGCTGCCGCAACGCCAAGATCCACCTGCTCTACCAGAAGCCGTACCGCCGGCCCTGACCGTCGCTCGACGTCGATGCGCGGGGTGGTCACGGGCCTCCCGTGACCACCCCGTGCTCGTAGGCGTAGACGACGGCCTGGACCCGGTCCCGTAGCTGCAGCTTGGCCAGCAGCCGCGCCACGTGGGTCTTCACCGTGGCCTCGCTGATCACCAGCTCGGCGGCGATCTCGGCGTTCGACAGGCCGCGCGCGACGTACGTCAGGACCTCGTGCTCGCGCTCGGTGAGCCGGGCGAGCTCGGGCGCGGGGCGGACCTGTGGCTGTCTGGCGAAGTGCTCGATCACCCGTCGGGTGACCGCCGGGTCGAGCAGCCCGTCACCCGCGGCGACCGTCCGGATGGCGTGGACCAGGGTCTCCGGCGGGGCGCTCTTGAGCAGGAAGCCGCTGGCCCCCGCACGCAGCGCCTCGTAGACGTACTCGTCGACGTCGAAGGTGGTCAGCACGATCACCCGCGTGCCGGGTGTGCGCTCGAGGACCGCTCGGGTGGCGGCGAGCCCGTCGAGCTGCGGCATCCGGATGTCCATCAGCACGACGTCGGGACGGCGGCCGACCGACAGGTCGACGGCCTCACGCCCGTTCTCGGCCTCGGCCACGACCGTGAGGTCGTCGTGCCCGTCGAGCAGCAGCCGGAAGCCGGCGCGGACCATGGCCTGGTCGTCGGCGACCAGGACCCGGATCACCGGGTCACCTCCGGAAGACCGACCTCGAGCACGAAGCCGCCCGTTTCCGGGCTGGAGACGCGGAGCTCCCCGCCGTACACCTCGACCCGCTCCCGCATGCCGGCCAGCCCGTGTCCACCATCGACATCGGTCGGCCCCCACGTCGACCCGACTCCGTCGTCGGCGACCCGCAACCGGAGGCCGGTGCCCTCGAAGCGGAGCCCCACCCAGACCGATCGGGCCCGGGCGTGCTTGCGGACGTTGGTCAGTGCCTCCTGGAGTATCCGGTACGTCGACACCTCGACCGCCGGCTCGAGGACGGGACGTTCACCGTCGACAGTGAGGTGCACGATGAGGCCGGTGCTGCGCGTCTCCTCGAGCAGATCCTCCAGCTCGGCCAGCGTCGGCGCCGGCTCGACGACCGCCCGGGCAGCCGAGTCGGGATCGTGCTCGCTGCGCAGGACGCCGAGCATGCGCCGCAGCTCGCCGATCGCACGCCTCCCTGCTTCCTCCGTCCGGGTCAACGCGTCGCGCTCGGACGCCAGCTCGGAAGGCAGTCGACTGCGCACCACTCCGGCGTGCAGGACCATCACGCTGACCGCGTGCGCCACCGTGTCGTGGAGCTCGCGAGCGATCCGGGCCCGCTCCTCCACCACCGCGGAGCGGGCGTGCTGCTCCCGAGCAATCTCGGCCCGGGCCGCGCGGTCGGCCGCCGCCGCGGCACGCTCGACCTGGCGGCGGAGTGCCGCGCCGGCGAGGGCCGGGCCGCACACCCAGAGCGCGACGAACGGGTAGTTGGCCGGGGTCTGGTCCGCCGGCGGCAGACCGAACAAGGACAACCAGGCCAGCGCCAGCACAAGGGCCGTGGTCACCGCCGCCCGGCGAACCGGCTCGTGCCGGCCCACCGAGTAGGACGCGACCAGGATCGCCGACAGCAGGGCCAGCCCGTCGAGCTGCAGTCCCCAGGCCGTCTTGAACGCGAGCCCGCCCGCGCACACCAGGGCCGCGGGCACCGTGGCGACGCGGCGCCAGGCCAGGGCACCGGTCGCGGCCACCGCCGCGGTCAGGTTCACCGCCACCGGCCCGTGCACGGTCCCGGTCGCGATCTCGAGCGCCGCCCAGACCAGGAACCCCGCGCCCAGAAGGACATCCGCGAGAGGGGGTGGGGCGGTCACGGCGGCAGTCTAGGAACGCCGACCGCCCGAGGCGTCAGCTTCGTGGACGACGTCGAGCCGGTACGCCGTACACCACGCGGATGACGGCGGGAGCGCTCGCTGGGGTGACGACCCGAGACGTCGCCGGCTCCCACACTCGACGGACCATGCAGCGCCGTCGAGGAGGCACCATGTCCGTTCCCGCGTCCACCAGCACGACTGTCAGCGGCTCCACCGAGCCCGCGACGCGCCCGCCCGTCGACCATCGCACGCGAGCCGGCCTTACCGCTCTGGTGGGCGGTGCGGTTCTGCTGGCGCTGTCGAGGCTGCTCACGACCGAAGGCGGCAGCCCGGCCGACCGGCTCCACCAGATGAACGGGCAGGACGTGAGGGTGACCGCGAGCGCGTTGCTGGCGATCGCCGGGTTCGCAGCCCTCGTCCCCGGGTTCCTGACCGTCGTGGCAACGGTCCGCGGACGTGGTGGGGTGCTGGCCACGATCGGAGGTGCGCTGGTGGTGCTCGGCGGGGTCGGCTTCGGGGTGCTCAGCTCGATCGACCTGAGCACGCTCGCGGCCACGCACGTCGACAGCGGCCAGGCGATGCGGGACTACCTCCACCAGCTCGACGTCAGTCCCGGGGTGCTGGTCGTGACGCCGTTCGCGGTGATCGGCTACCTGATCGGCCCGTTCCTGGTCACCCTCGCGGCTCGCCGGGCGGGGGTCGTCCCACCCTGGCTGCCGTGGACCGTGCTGGCGTCGCTCGTCCTGCAGCCGGTGGCGGCAGGCATCGGCGGCCCGGTGGTCGCCCACACCGTCGACTCGGTGCTGCAGCTGGTGCTGATCGGGTCGCTGTGCGTGCTGGCCCAGCGGATCAGCGCTTGCGTGCACCCTTCCGCTTGACCGGGACGTGCAGCGCCGGCGGCTCCTCGGGGGTCTGCACGGCAACGCCGGCGGCCACGTCAGCCGTGCCCTCGGCAGCCCCGTCGACACCCGTCGCGGACGCGGGTGGTCCGGCCGGACGGCTCGCCGCCCGGCGCCGGGTGCGCGTCACGACCCGGGGCTTCTCGGGCTCGGCGGGCGGAGTGGGCTCCAGCTCGGGCTCCAGGTCGGTCTCGACGTCGGGCTCGGTCTCGACCTCGGCCTCGTCGACCACCGGTGACGCGTCGGCCGTCTGCTCGGAGTCGACCGGGTCGATCGGGCTGACCGCGGGCTCCTCGGTGGGCTCTTCGGCGAGCTCCTCGGCCGGCTCCTCGGCGAGCTCCTCGTGGTGACGGGCCATCGCGGCGACGTCCTTGGGCGAGGGCGGCTTCGGTGGCTCGGGTGCGGCTTCCTGGCCGCGACCGCGGCTCCGGCTGCGGCGGGCCCGCCGCGGCTCCTCGTCGGCCTTCTTCGGCTCGACCGGTGCGTCCTCGATCACGACCCCGCGGCCGTGGCAGGTCGGGCAGTCGTGGGAGAACGACTCGAGCAGGCCGGTGCCGATCCGCTTCCGGGTCATCTGGACCAGGCCCAGCGACGTCACCTCGGCGACCTGGTGGCGGGTGCGGTCGCGACCGAGGCACTCCACCAGCCGGCGTAGCACGAGGTCACGGTTGGACTCGAGCACCATGTCGATGAAGTCGACGACGATGATGCCGCCGATGTCCCGGAGCCGGAGCTGCCGGACGATCTCCTCGGCCGCCTCGAGGTTGTTCTTCGTCACCGTTTCCTCGAGGTTGCCGCCGGAGCCGGTGAACTTGCCGGTGTTCACGTCGATGACGGTCATCGCCTCGGTGCGGTCGATGATCAGGGACCCGCCCGACGGCAGCCAGACCTTGCGGTCCAGGCCCTTCTTGATCTGTTCGTCGATGCGGTACGCCGCGAAGACGTCCTGGTCCTTCTTCGGCTCGTAGCGCTCGAGCCGGTCCCCGAGGTCGGGCGCGACGTGCGCGACGTACCCCTGGACGGTCTCCCAGGCGTCCTCACCCTCGATGACGAGCTTGGTGAAGTCCTCGGTGAAGAGGTCGCGCACCACCTTGAGGGTCAGGTCGGGCTCGCCGTAGAGGAGGGTCGCGCTCGCGCCCTTGTTGGCGGCCTTCTTCTCGATGTCGTCCCAGCGGGCCTTGAGCCGCTCGACATCACGCGTGAGCTCGTCCTCCGCGGCCCCCTCGGCGGCGGTGCGCACGATCACGCCGGCCTGCTCGGGAACGATCTCCTTGAGCAGGGTCTTGAGCCGGTTGCGTTCGGTGTCCGGCAGCTTGCGCGAGATGCCGCTGGTGGTGCCGTCGGGGACGTACACGAGGAACCGGCCGGCCAGGCTGATCTGGCTGGTGAGCCGGGCGCCCTTGTGGCCGATCGGGTCCTTGGTGACCTGCACGAGCACGGTCTGCCCCGAGGACAGCACCGACTCGATCTTGCGCGGCTGACCGTCCTTGTGGCCGAGCGCCGACCAGTTCACCTCGCCGGCGTACAGCACGGCGTTGCGGCCCTTGCCGATGTCGATGAACGCCGCCTCCATGGACGGCAGGACGTTCTGCACGCGGCCGAGGTAGACGTTGCCGATCAGCGAGGTCTGCGACTCGCGGGCGACGTAGTGCTCGACGAGCACGTTGTCCTCGAGCACGCCGATCTGAGTGACGTCCTCGTGCTGCCGGATCACCATGACCCGGTTGACCGACTCGCGCCGGGCCAGGAACTCGGCCTCGCTGACGATCGGCGCACGACGACGACCGGCCTCGCGGCCCTCGCGACGACGCTGCTTCTTCGCCTCCAGACGGGTCGACCCGCTGACCGCGGTGATCTCGTCGGCCGCGCTACGCCCGCTGCGCACCTTGGTGACGGTGTGGGCCGGGTCGTCGGCCGCGTCGCCGCCGTCTTCGCCGGCCCGGCGGCGGCGCCGGCGGCGGCGGGACGAGGTCGACTCGCCCTCGGGCGTGTCGCTCGACGCCGCGTCGGCGGCCTCGCCCTCGTCGTCGGTCGACTCCGCGTCGGTCTCGCCGCTCTCGCCCCCCGGCTTGCGGCGGCGGCGGCCGCCGCGGCGGCGCTTGCGGCGGGCGGGCGTCTCGCCCGACTCCTCCGCGTCCCCCACCTGGGAGCTGTCGTGCCTCGTCGTGTCGGAGCCTTCAGCGGCCTCGTCGGCCGAGGCGGCCGAGGCCTTCTTCGCGGTACGCCGACCGCGGGCGGCGGAGGTGTCGGGTGCCTGGAACACCGCGGCGACGGAGGACCGTTCCTGCACCTCGGACGCCTCGCCCTCCGGGGCCGCCGGTGCCTCGTCGGCGGCGGCCTTCTTCGCGGCAGTGGCCTTCGAGCTCCGCGACCGCTTCTTCGGTTTCTCGGCCCCCTCGGGCGTGTCGCCGCCCTCGCCACCGCCCGCCGGGGCCGCGGCCTTCTTCGCCGCGGCCTTCTTGGCGGTGGCCTTCTTGGCGGTGGCCCCCGCGGAGGACGGAGCGGCCTTCTTGGTCGTCCGCTTCCGGGTCGCCTTCTTGGCGGCCGGCGCAGGGTCGTTCGCGGCGTCCTGGCGGTCCGAGTCGTCGGGGGTCGCGGATGCGTCCGCGTGATCGTCGAGCATGTCGCTCCTCGGTCCGGACGCTGCGTGCATGCCCCGGACGTGTCCGACGCCGGCGACCCGGATGGACAGGGCCGACAGCGCAAAGCCTTCGTATGGCGGCGACACCCTCCGCAGGTGCGTCGCAGTCATCCGGGAGTCACGGACCGCGGTCGCCGGGCCTTGCATCATCTGCGGGCTTCGTCGCTGTCACCGACTCAGCCGGCCGCGTCGCGGTCGGGTGACGACCTGGACTCAGCGTGCCGATCCACGACCTGGAGGGTGTGGGCCGGCGAGAACGTCGTCGGATCGACTCCAGCGGCACGCCGCACGGCCGATCGACTCGAGTATCGCACACCGGACGCGGGATCCCCGCACTGTCACGCCAACAGGGGGTCGCCGATGGCCCCGGTGGCCTCGTCGAGCGGTCCCTGCTCGAGGCGGGTGACCAGCGGTGCCCCCGGCTCCTCGAGGCCGCCCACCTGCCGCAGGCCGGCGAGCACGTCGTCGGGGCGGACGGCGGGCACCGTGTGCCGGAGCAGGACCGTGAGCCGCGCTCCCGCGTCGTACGCCGTGACGTCGAGCGCGCGCACCGCGGCCCGGCTGTCGAAGGACCGGACCCCCTTCTTGGTCATCCGTTCGACGCTGACCGACGTCTGGGCGAGAAACGCCTCGGCCGCCGCCCGCACCGCGTCCGGTGGGAGGGGCACGTCGATGCGCCAGCGGCTCGCCTCGAGCCGGTCGGCGAGGCTGCCGGGCTCTGACTCCACCACCGCCAGCACGTCGAGCCCCTCGGGCAGCGCCCGGTCGAGGTCCTCGGCGAGCCGCGCCGGGTCGACGGTCTCGGCCAGCCCGATCTCGAGGTACTCCGCCTCGCTGGCGGCCCCGGTCGGCGACGCCCCGGCGTAGGAGATCCGGGGGTGTGGGTTGAAGCCGGAGGAGTACGCCATCGGGATGCGAGCCCGGACCAGCGCGCGCTCGAAGGCGCGGATGAAGTCGCGATGGCTGGTGAAGCGGAGCCGCCCGCGCTTGGCGTAGCGGACACGCAGCCGCTGGACCGGCGGCGCCTGTTGCTCCGGCTGATCTCGCACCGGGTCAGGCTAACCAGGCCCTGTCGCCGCGAGGTGCGCGCGGGCCATCGGCGAGAGATAGATCGAGCGCACGACGTCCTTGTCCAGCCAGGCGGTGAGCTCCGCCGCCTTCGCGTCCAGCGCGCGCCGGGCGTCGCGGGGCACGCCTTCGGCGAGGAGGACATCGACCGTGCCCTCGGGCTGCTGGCACCAGACCCCGACGATCCGGCCGTTCCACCAGGCCGTCGGGCCGGCGTTGCCGTTGCGGTCGAACACCTTGTCGGCGTGGGCTCCGAGGTGGAAGCCGCGCTCCTTCCAGCCCATCGTCGTCGGGTCGAGCGACGGCAGCAGGGCCGCCCACGGGCCGGGGTCGGCCACCGGGTCGAGGTCGTCAGGCAGGACCCAGCCGACGCCTTCGCCGTCGAGCGAGACCGGGACGGCCTCCACGTCGGCGATCGCCCGGCGGACCGCCGCCTTGGTGGCACCGAGCCACCAGACCAGGTCGGCCTCGGTGCCGGGGCCGAAGGACCGCAGCCACGCCGCCACCAGCGCGGCGTACCCCTCGGCCTCGGGGAGCGGCTCGACCGCCTCCCCCAGCCACTGGGCGGCCGCGGTCCAGCGCGGGCGCGAGAGCTTCCAGCCGCCGTCGTTCTCGCCCCGGACGATCGCGCCGGAGGCGGCCAAGGTGACGATGACGGATGCGGCGACGGCGACGTCGACGCGGTACTGCCCCTTGCCGCGGCTGACCCGCGCGTCGAGCGCGGGCAGGGCCGTGCGCACCTGGGCCGTCGTGAGCGGCCCGTCCTCCTCGATCATCCGGCGCACCAGGTCGAGGTGCTCGGTCGCCCAGGCGTCGCCATCGGTCGCGATGCCGGTGGTCTCCATCTCCTTGGCCATCCGCCGCACCTGCTGGGCGGCGACACGGGCGCTGGCGCTCCCCCAGACTGCGGGGAGCAGCTCGCGCGGGAAGGCGAAGACCGTACGGCGCATCGCGAGCTGCTTGACCACAGACCGGTCGGCGTAGAGCGCCCGGTCGACCTCGTCGCGCGTCGCGCCGGAACGTGCCCACGCGGCCAGGTGCACCGAGGCCGGCTCGGTGGCGTGAAGGCAGGTCACGGCCCGGGCCGCGGCCAGGGTGTCGCCCACCGGTACGGCGAGCCCGTGCCGCACCCCGAGCCGGGCCCGGCGCTCGTCGTCGTCGATGTGCCGCGCCACCTCACTCACCCGGCCATCCTGCCGGAGCGCTCGGACACTGCCGTCACCCCTCCCGGGCCACCCTGCCGCGATGTGACGACGGGCCGCACCGGGTGCGACGATCCGGCGGTGTCCGCCGCCCGTCGTACCTGGTTGGTGCTGCTCGGGCTGGTCCTCCTCTCCTTCAACCTGCGTCCGGCCGCGGTCAGCGTGGGACCGGTGCTCGAGGAGGTCCGCGACGGCCTGGCGCTCTCGGGACCGGAGGCCGGGCTCCTCACCTCGCTCCCGGTGCTCGCGTTCGCGGTGTTCGGCGCCCTCGCGCCGACCTTCGCGCGGGCCGCGGGCCTGCACCGCGCGGCCGGCGCTGGCCTGGTCGCCGTCGTCGTCGGGCTCGCCGGCCGGGCGAGCGTGCACGACGACATCGCCTTCCTCGGGCTCTCGGCCGTGGCCCTGGCCGGCATGGCGACCGCCAACGTCCTGATCCCGTCGCTGGTGAAGCTGCACTTCCCGGACCGGATCGGGCGGGCGACCGCGATCTACACCACGGCACTCGCCACCGGGCTGACCTCGGCGTTCCTGCTGACGGTCCCGGTCGCGGACCTCACGGGCAGCTGGCGTGGCGGCCTCGGCGTGTGGTCGCTGACCGCCCTCCTCGCACTGGCTCCGTGGGTGGCGCTGTCCGCACACGACCGGCACCTGGACCGCGACCGCAGGACCATCTCGTTCGGGGAGGTCGGGCGGACCCGGCTCGGCTGGGCGATGGCAGTGATGTTCGGGCTGCAGTCGCTGCAGGCCTACTCGATCTTCGGCTGGTTCGCCCAGCTCTGGCGCGACCACGGCTACAGCGCCGGGCAGGCCGGGCTGCTCGTGGCCATCGTCGCCGCCGTCAGCATCCCGCTGTCCCTGTGGCTGCCGGCCCTGTGCGCCCGGCTCGAGAGCCAGGTGGCGCTGATCGTCGGCGTACTGACCTCCTACCTGGTCGGCTACGGGATGCTCCTCGTCGACGCCCACACACTCGCGATCCCGGCGGCGATCCTGATCGGCGTCGGCTGCTGCATCTTCCCGCTCGTGCTCACCTTGATCGGGCTGCGCACCCACACCGCCGACGGCACGGCCGCGCTCTCGGGCTTCACCCAGTCGCTGGGCTACCTGCTGTCGGCACTGGGCCCCTTCCTGGTGGGCACGATCTACGGCGCCACCGACAGCTGGACCGTTCCGCTGTGGCTGCTCCTCGCCCTGGTGGTGCCGCTCATCGCCGTCGGTGCGTACGTCGGCCGCCCGGCGTACCTGGAGGACCAGCTGGGTCGTCTCCAGCCGGCCGTCCGGGACTGACCCGTCGTCGGGCACAGTGGTCGCGTGCCGGACGACCAGCCTGGGGCCCGTGAGCCGCGCCTCGACATCTCGCGGCGTTCGGCGTGGGTGGCGAGTGGTGTGGCGCTCGGCATCGCGGTCGTGGTCGCCGCCGCCGTCTGGGTCCTCGGCTCCTCCGACGGCTCGCCGTCCGGAGGAGCCGGCACGTCGCCGACCGTGGTGACCGCGCCGACCTCGAGCGCGCCGACCGAGCGCCCGCGAGACCACGGCAAGCACCGTCACCGCCTGCGCCACCCGCTCCAGCCGGTGGTCATCCGCCACGACCCGGGATGCCCCATCCGTCCGCCGCACATCGTGCGGGTGATGCAGTTCAACATCCACGCGGGCGTCAGCCGGTCCGGCACCGTCGACCTGGCTCAGGTCGCCGCGGAGATCAGGTCGGTGCACCCCGACGTGGTCAGCCTGAACGAGGTCGACAGAGGAACGACGCGCAGCGACCGCGTCGACGAGCCGGCGTACCTCGGTCTGGCCACCGGCCTGCGGGCCGTCTACGGCCCGAACCTCTTCGGGTACGACGGCGGCCGCTTCGGCAACGCGATCCTGAGCCGCTTCCCGATCCGCGAGACGCACAACACCCGCCTGCCGCACCGGCCGCACTCCGAGCCGCGCGGGCTGCTCGAGGCGACGCTGCGGATCGGCCACCGATCCGTGTCGTTCTACGCCGTGCACCTGAGCCAGGGCAGACGCGGCGCCGTGCCGCGCATCCGCCAGGCCGAGACGATCTCCCGGGTGATCCGGACCTCGCCGTACCCGGTGATCCTGTCCGGCGACCTGAACTCCCGCCCGGGCGACCTGCCGGTGCGGATCCTGCGGCAGTACCTTCTCGACGCCCAGCAGTACGGCGGCCGAGGCCGGGGCCTCACCGTGCCCGAGGCCGACCCGCGCAGCCGGATCGACTACATCCTCTACGACAACCACTTCGCGCCCGTCCGCGACAGCACCCAGGTCGTGCGCTCCTCCGCGAGCGACCATCGCGCGGTGTGGACCGACCTGGTGCTCCGGCCCCGGGGACAGTGCTGAACCTCGGTGCCGAGCGGGGTCAGCGTCCGATGAAGATGTACTCGTCCACGCTGCGCCGTGTGGCCGTGGCATGCGTCCCGTAGGAGTAGGTGTGCTCGACGGCCCGCACCTCGACGTGGTCCTTCACCTCGGCCAGCAGTGAGTGCAGCGTGTCGCGGTCCGGCAGCGCGTTGCTGGAGTAGGACAGCACGATCGTCGACTCGTGGAACTTCTCCAGGACGTCGCGCAGCCCCTCCTCGATCGTCCGGCGCGAGGAGAACCTGGTGACCCGCTTGGGCAGCTTCTTGCTCCTGGTGCCGTGCAGGATCGTGTCGCCCGCCCAGTAGCGCGACAACCCCTCCAGGAAGTGGAACCGCTTGGTGTAGTCGTTGTCGTCACGCGGCGGTGCGTAGGGCGGGTCGAGGTACACCACGTCGTACCGCCCGGGCTCGAGTTCGTCGACGTCGACGGAGGTCGCGACGCAGGGCCGACCGTTGCTGAAGACCGCCCTGTTGTAGTCGGCCACCCGCTCCACGAAGTGCTCGCGCAGACCGATGCGGAGGTCGCGGCGCCCGTCGTCGTACCGGCTCAGGTCGCCGGTCAGCGTGAAGACGCCGCGTGGCTGCTTCCGCGCGGCGGCCAGGCAGAGTGCGGCGATCGCCACGGCGCGCCGGTGCCCGCGCAGGCCGTCGATGTGGCTCCACGCGGAGTCCAGGAACGCCAGGTCGTCGTCGGTGAAGAAGACCCCGGAGAACGTACGCCGGACGAAGTCGCGGTCGTCCGCCGGTGGGCCGAGGATCCGCCCCACCTCCTGGGCGGACAGCCTGGTCGCGTGGTTCACCACCCCCGCTGTGGCCACGACGGCGGGGAACCCGAGGTAGTCGTTGCTGTGGACGGCGTACCCCTGGTGCTTGAGGAGGTAGGAGACGACGCCGGAGCCCGAGAACGCGTCCAGAGCGGTCCTGCCGCCGAGCTCGTCGAAGACCCGGGCGAGATGCGGCAGCAGCCGGTGCTTCGACCCCATCCACCGGACCCTGGGAAAGACCGCGGCGCGCTGGGCGGCACGGCTCGCCGCCGACCCTGGCGAGTCGACCGCGAGGCTGGCCACGCGGACATCCTGCCGTGTCGCTCCGCCGGTGCCCGGGGGACACCCCGTGGGACACTGTGCCCGGCCTCCGCGCGCGTCCGGCACGATGGTCGTCGTGTCTCGTCGCGCGGCCGTGCTGTTCGTCGCCCTCGGTATGGCCTGGGGCATCCCGTACCTGCTGATCAAGGTGGCGGTCGACGAGATCTCGCCCGCCCAGCTCGTGCTCGCCCGGACCGCCCTCGCCGCGGCCATCCTGATGCCGATCGCCCTCGCCCGCGGCGCAGTGCGGCCGCTCCTGGCCCGCTGGCACTGGCTGCTGCTGTTCACGGCCGTCGAGATCGCGGTGCCGTGGGTGTTCCTCGGCAGCGCGGAGACCCGGCTGCCCAGCTCGACGACCGGCCTGCTGATCGCCGCGGTCCCCTTGGCGGGCGTGGCCATCGCGTTCGTGACCGGGCGGGCCGAACGCCTCACGACGATCGCGTGGGTGGGAATGGTCCTCGGGATCGTCGGCGTCGCCGCACTGGTCGGCCTCGACGTCGGCGGTTCGGACCTCGGCGCCGTGGCCGAGGTCGGCGTGGTCGTGGTCGGGTACGCCGCGGGCCCGGCCATCCTCAGCCGGCCGCTCCAGGGACTGCCCGGGATCGGGATCATGGCCTCCGCCCTGACGATCTCCGCCCTGGTCTACGTGCCGGTCGTTCTCATGACCGACGGCGTACCGGGGGCACTTCCCTCGGGAGACGTCATCTGGTCGGTGGTCGCGCTCGCCGCGGTCTGCACCGCCGCGGCGTTCATGCTCCTCTTCGCGCTGGTCAACGAGGTGGGTCCGGTGCGGGCGACCACGATCACCTATCTCAACCCCGCCGTCGCCGTGGTCGCCGGCGCGTTGGTGCTCGGCGAGCCGGTCACGGTCTGGACCGTGATCGGCTTCGGGCTCGTGGTCACCGGTTCCTTCCTGGTCAACCGCGGCGGCCGGCCGGTCCAGCCACCCGAGGCCGAGCTCGTCGGCGAGACCGCGAGCAGCTGCGCCTGAGGGCCGCGGCTGCTCGGTCATTGCCTCGAGGGCCACGGCGTGTCACCGTGGCTCAACGCTGACGACCTCCGCACGGCTCGTGCGGCGGTCGCACACGAGGGGGTTGGGGATGTTCGACAGACACGGCGTGCCGAAGTCACGGATCGACGTGCTCGGCAAGGTACCGATGTTCGAGGGACTCCCCCGCAAGGTGCTGTCGCGCATCGACTCCCACTGCGACGAGGTCGAGGTGCATCCCGGCCAGACACTCACGTCCGAAGGGCACGCCGCGCGCGAGGCCTTCATCGTCGCCGGCGGCAGGGCCGAGGTCAGGGTCGGTGACGAGGTCGTCCGGCAGACCGACGTGGGCGAGATGATCGGCGACATCGGCGTGCTGCAGAACCGGCCGCGGACCGCGACCGTGACGGCCACGACCGACATGCGGCTGCTGGTGGTCAACGGCCACGACCTCGACTGGCTGTTCCAGGACAAGCAGCTGGCCGCGCGGGTCGAGCAGAATCTCGAGCGCCACCTGGCCGGCCCCCAGCCGTCCGGCCCTACGTCTGGGTCGTGAACTGCTTCCTGCCGCTCGCGGCGAGCCACTGGCTCCACGGGAGGTCGTAGGCGGCATACCCGTTGTCCGCGGCGGCCTTCCCGCGCGGCGAGCCGGTGACCGTCACCGGGTCTCCCTGCTTCGAGAGGCGGTAGTACCACTTGGCGTCTGCCAGGGACAGGTGCACACAGCCGTGGGAGCCGTTGGCGTGGCCGGGGTACGGGTCGCCGCTGGAGTAGTGCAGGAAGGTGCCCGACCAGGTGATCCGCACGTCCCACGGAAGGACGAGGTCGTAGTAGTCCGGGTTGTTCTTGTCGCAGGTGATGTGCACGCTGCAGGACGTCATCCGGACCTTGCGCTCCTTGTTCACCACCGCCATCGTCCCGTCCCAGGAGGGCCACTGCGGGCTGCCGGCATCGCTCGGCATCGTGCGCAGGACCTTCCCGTCGCGCGTCACCACCGTCTTGTGCTGACGCACGTAGACGTGGGTGCGGACGTCGGCGCCGATCGTGAAGTCCCGTGTGTAGCTGTGCGTGCCGTAGCGCCCGTAGCCGTCAGGGACGTGGGCGAAGCGGGCGACCATCGACACCTTCGTGCCGGCCTTCCAGAACGACTTCGGGCGGAAGTCCACCCGGCGGTCGCCGAACCAGTGCCAGGCCCCGGTGACGGGGACGGAGGTGCGCAGGGCGATGTGCTCCTCGATCCCCTGCCGGGCCGAGGGCTTCACGGGGTCGGTGAACACGATCGAGATCGGCATGGCGACGCCGACGCTCGTGCCGCTGAGCGGCGCGATGCTGTCGAGCAGCATCGGCGGGCCGGTCGGGACGGGCTTCTTCGTCGGCGCGGTGGTGGCGGGCGCGGACGGGGGGGCCGAGTGCGAGACCTTCGGCTGCGGTGCCCGCCCGGCGTCCGGCGCCGAGTCCGATCCACCGCAGCCGGTGAGGACGAGGGCGAGACCGACGGCCGCCACCCAGGCGGGCCGGAGGGTCCATGTGCGGCTCACGACGCGTCACACCACCGAGAGCGGGAGCAGCTGCCGGCCGGTCGGGCCGATCTGGATCTCGGTGTCCATCTCGGGACAGACGCCGCAGTCGTAGCAGGGGGTCCAGCGGCAGTCCTCGACGTCGGGGACGGCGTCGGGGTCCGCGGCAACCGCAAGGGCGTCCTCCCAGTCCGACCACAGCCAGTCCTTGTCGAGGCCGGAGTCGAGGTGGTCCCACGGCAGGACCTCGTCGTAGTCGCGCTCGCGGACCGTGTACCAGTCGAGGTCGACGCCGGTGCCCTCGAGAGCCCGCTCGGACGCCGCGACCCAGCGGTCGTAGGAGAAGTGCTCGCTCCAGCCGTCGAAGCGGCCGCCGTCACGCCACACCTCCTCGATGATCCGGCCGACACGTCGGTCGCCGCGCGACAGCAGTCCTTCGACGATGCCGGGCTCGCCGTCGTGGTAGCGGAAGCCGATGGCCCGGCCGTACCGCTTGTCGGCGCGCACCACCTCGCGCAGCTTCCGCAGCCGCTCGTCGGTCGTCTCGTGGTCGAGCTGAGCCGCCCACTGGAACGGCGTGTGTGGCTTGGGCACGAAGCCGCCGATCGAGACCGTGCAGCGGATGTCGTTGCGCCCGGTGACCTCGCGGCCCTTGGCGATCACCTTGGTCGCCAGGTCGGCGATGCCGAGGACGTCCTCGTCGGTCTCGGTCGGCAGGCCGCACATGAAGTAGAGCTTCACCTGCCGCCAGCCGTGGGAGTACGCCGTGGCCACGGTGCGGATCAGGTCGTCCTCGGTGACCGCCTTGTTGATCACCTTCCGCATCCGCTCGCTGCCGCCCTCGGGCGCGAACGTCAGCCCCGACCGCCGTCCGTTGCGGGAGAACTCGTCGGCCAGCGTGATGTTGAAGGCGTCGACCCGCGTCGACGGCAGCGAGAGCGAGACGTTGGAGCCCTCGTAGCGGTCGGCGAGCGCGTGCGCGATGTCGCCGATCTCGGTGTGGTCGGCACTGGACAGCGAGAGCAGCCCGACCTCCTCGAAGCCCGACCGGCGGATGCCGGTCTCGACCATCGAGCCGATCGTCTCGATCGACCGCTCCCGCACCGGCCGGGTGATCATCCCGGCCTGGCAGAACCGGCAGCCGCGCGTGCAGCCGCGGAAGATCTCGACGCTGAACCGCTCGTGCACGGTCTCGGCGAGCGGTACCAGCGGCTTCGCGGGGTAGGGCCACTGGTCGAGGTCCATCAGGGTGTGCTTGCGGATCCGGAACGGGATGCCGGGCCGGTTGGGCACGATCGCCTCGATGGTGCCGTCGGCGGCGTAGGCGACGTCGTAGAACCTCGGGACGTAGACGTTCTCGGAGACGGCCAGTCGGCGCAGCAGCTCGTCGCGCCCACCGGGCTCGCCCTCGCCCTTCCACTCGCGCACCACCTCGGAGATCGCGAGCACGACCTCCTCGCCGTCACCGAGCACGGCCGCGTCAAGGAAGTCCGCGATCGGCTCGGGGTTGAACGCCGCGTGGCCGCCCGCGATCACGACCGGGTCGTCGTCGCCGCGGTCGACCGCGTGCAGGGGGATGCCGGCGAGGTCGAGGGCGTTGAGCAGGTTGGTGTAGCCGAGCTCGGTCGAGAAGCTGATGCCGAACAGGTCGAAGTCGCCCACCGGGCGGTGGGCGTCGACGGTGAACTGCGGGATCCCGTCCTCGCGCATGATCCGCTCCATGTCGGGCCACACGGCGTACGACCGCTCGGCGAGGATCCAGTCACGCTCGTTGAGCACCTCGTAGAGGATCTGCACGCCCTGGTTGGGCACCCCGACCTCGTACGCGTCGGGGTACATCAGCGCCCAGTGCACCGATACGGAGTCCCAGTCCTTGACCCGCTGGTTGAGTTCGCCGCCGACGTACTGGATCGGCTTGCTGACCCGGGGCAGCAGCGGCTCGAGCCGGGCGAACAGGGATTCCACGCCTGCCCATGCTACGTGCGCAAACACAGTCGGAACCGTTTGACAGGATCGGCGTCATGCGCCAGCCGCTCAACTCGTTGCCGCCGCAGGTATTGCTGCTGGCCGGAATCGCGTCGGTGCAATTCGGCGCGGCGGTCGCGAACAAGCTCTTCGACCGGGCCGGTCCCGCCGGTGTGGTGTTCCTGCGGCTCGCACTGGGCGCGCTGCTGCTCGTGGCAGTGGCGCGGCCGTCGTTGCGTGGCCG
>NZ_DASXWU010000085.1:0-8998 GCF_036503465.1 Nocardioides sp. | reverse complement strand
GAGGCCTTCACCCGGCCGGCGATGATGCACGCCCTCGGCGCGGTCGGCTTCCACCAGAGCTACACCTACTTCACCTGGCGCACCGCGAAGTGGGAGATCGAGGACTACCTCCGCGAGGTCTCCCACGAGTCCAGCCACCTGATGCGTCCGAACTTCTTCGTCAACACCCCCGACATCCTGCACGCCTACCTGCAGTACGGCGGACCGGCGGCATTCAAGATCCGGGCCGTCCTCGCCGCCATGGGCTCGCCGAGCTGGGGGGTGTACGCCGGGTACGAGCTGTTCGAGCACGTCGCGGTGCGACCGGGCAGCGAGGAGTACCTCGACTCGGAGAAGTACCAGATCCGGGTGCGCGACTGGGACGCCGCGGAGCAGGAGGGCCGCACCCTGGCGCCGTACCTCACCAAGCTCAACGAGGTACGCCGCGCGCACCCCGCCCTGCAGCTGCTGCGCAACGTCGTCATCCACTCCAGCGACGACGAGAACGTGCTGGTGTTCAGCAAGCAGTCGGCCGACGACTTGGTGATCGTGGTGATCAACCTCGACCCGCACGCGGCCCGCGAGACGATGGCGCACCTCGACCTTCCCGCGCTCGGGCTCGACTGGCACGACAGTCTCGCCGTCCATGACGAGATCACCGGGCAGGACTGGCACTGGGGACAGCACAACTACGTCCGGCTCGACCCCTACACCGAGCCGGCCCACGTGCTCATCGTCCGGAGGACCGCATGAGCGACACGGTGGTGTCCAGCGGCCCGGCCGATGGGCCGAGCCCGGCCGACGAGCCCGGCTCGAGGGAGGGATCCGAGGACTGGTACAGGACCGCGGTCTTCTACGAGGTGCTGGTCCGGTCGTTCCGGGACTCCAACGCCGACGGCACGGGCGACTTCCGGGGCCTGATCGAGAAGCTCGACTACCTCAAGTGGCTCGGCGTCGACTGCCTCTGGGTGCCGCCGTTCTTCACCTCGCCGCTGCGCGACGGGGGGTACGACGTCGCCGACTACACCTCGATCCTCCCCGAGTGCGGCACGGTCGACGACTTCAGCGACTTCGTCGCGGCAGCGCACGAGCGCG
Source organism: Nocardioides sp. (assembly GCF_036503465.1). Classification (GTDB taxonomy): domain Bacteria; phylum Actinomycetota; class Actinomycetes; order Propionibacteriales; family Nocardioidaceae; genus Nocardioides. The sequence continues at coordinate 7,924 of NZ_DASXWU010000085.1, read as the reverse complement.
GCCTGAAGGTGATCATCGACTTCGTCATGAACCACACGAGCGACGCCCACCCGTGGTTCCAGGCCTCGCGCAGCGACCCCGACGGACCGTTCGGCGACTTCTACGTCTGGTCCGACACCGACGAGATGTACGAGGACGCCCGGATCATCTTCGTCGACACCGAGCCGTCGAACTGGACCTGGGACCCGGTCCGCCAGCAGTACTTCTGGCACCGCTTCTTCTCCCACCAGCCCGACCTCAACTTCGACAACCCCAAGGTCCACGACGCGATGCTCGAGGCGATGTCGTTCTGGCTGGACATGGGCCTGGACGGCTTCCGGCTCGACGCCGTGCCCTATCTCTACGAGCGCCCCGGCACCAACGGCGAGAACCTTCCCGAGACCCACGAGTTCCTGCGCAAGGTCCGGCGGTTCATCGACGAGAAGTACCCGGGCCGGGTGCTGCTGGCCGAGGCCAACCAGTGGCCCGCCGACGTCGTCGACTACTTCGGCGGCAAGCGCGACGAGGACACCGGTGAGTACGTCGGCGACGGCGACGAGTGCCACATGTGCTTCCACTTCCCGGTGATGCCGCGCATCTTCATGGCGGTCCGACGCGAGTCGCGGTTCCCGATCTCCGAGATCATGGAACAGACCCCACCGATCCCGGCCAACTGCCAGTGGGGCATCTTCCTGCGCAACCACGACGAGCTGACCCTCGAGATGGTCACCGACGAGGACCGCGACTACATGTGGGACGAGTACGCCAAGGACCCCCGCATGAAGGCGAACATCGGCATCCGCCGGCGCCTGGCGCCGCTTCTCGACAACGACGTGAACCGGATGGAGCTGTTCACCGCGCTCCTGCTGTCGCTGCCAGGCAGCCCGGTGCTCTACTACGGCGACGAGATCGGGATGGGCGACAACATCTGGCTCGGTGACCGCGACGGCGTCCGGACGCCGATGCAGTGGACACCCGACCGGAACGCCGGCTTCTCGTCCGCCACGCCGGGCAAGCTGCACCTGCCCGCGATCCAGGACCCGGTCTACGGCTACCAGAGCGTCAACGTCGAGGCGCAGCTCGAGGACTCGTCCTCGCTGCTCCAGTGGACGCGACGGATGATCCACGCACGCCGCGGCCACCCGGCGTTCGGGCTCGGGAACTTCCTGGACCTCGGCGGGACCAATCCGGCCGTGCTGTCCTACGCACGCGAGCTCGACTCCCCCGGAGGCGCGGACGCGATCGTGTGCGTCAACAACCTCTCGCGCTTCGCACAGCCGGTCGAGCTGGACCTGCGCCGGTGGGAGGGCCACGTGCCCGTCGAGCTGCTCGGAGGCGTGCCCTTCCCCGCCATCGGCGAGCTCCCGTATCTCCTGACCCTGGGTGGGTACGGGTTCTACTGGTTCCGGCTGACCGCCCCACCCGAGGAGGCCACCGCCCCGTGACAGACGAGACACCCACCAGCTACGGCCCAGGCGATGCGACGGGCGCTGCGTCGACCGCCACCGAGGACGGCCTCCGGCAGCTCTCCGAGTACATCGAGGGCGCCCGCTGGTTCGGCGGCAAGGGCCGGGGTCTGCGGGTGTCGGGCGTACGCCGGCTGGGCGTGATCGCCGACGAGGGTCCCCGGGTCGTCGTGGACCTGGCCGAGGTGACCTACGACGACGGCGGGGTGGAGCTGTACCAGGTGCCGCTGGCCCTCTACACCGATCCCGAGCACCGGCTCGACCACGCGTTCGTCGGCTGGTGGGAGGACCCCGACGCCGGCTGGGTGCACGCCTACGACGCGGTCCACGACCGCGAGGCGATGGCGGCGTACCTCCGTGCCTTCGCCTACCCGCCCGACGGGAGGCTGGAGTTCCACCGCTTGCCGGGCGACGAGCTCGACCCGACCGCGCCCTCGACGCCGTTCACCGGCGAGCAGTCGAACTCGTCGGTGGCGTTCGGCGAGCACGCGCTGCTGAAGCTGTTCCGGCGGGTCACCCCCGGGACCAACCCGGACATCGAGATCCACGAGCAGCTGACCCTGGCCGGGTCGGACAACGTCGCGGCGCTGCTGGGGTGGATCCAGAGCGAGGACCTGCAGCTGGGGATGCTGCAGAAGTTCCTGCGGACGGCCAGCGACGGGTGGGAGCTGGCGCTGACGTCGGTGCGCAACCTCTTCGCCGAGGCCGACCTGTACGCCGGAGAGGTCGGCGGTGACTTCGCGGCCGAAGCCCAGCGGCTCGGGGAGGCGGTCGGGCACATCCACACGCTGCTCGCCGAGCACTTCCCCACCGCCGAGCGCACGGCGTCCGACCATGCCGAGCTGGCCAAGGCGATGACCGAGCGGCTCGAGGCGGCGCTGGACGTCGTTCCGGAGCTGGCGGAGCACGCGCCCGCGCTGCGCGACCTGTTCGCTGCCGTCGGGTCGATCGAGTCGGGCACGATCCAGCGCGTCCACGGCGACCTGCACCTCGGCCAGACCCTGCGCACGTCCAAGGGCTGGAAGATCGTGGACTTCGAGGGCGAGCCGGCCAAGCCGCTGGCCGATCGTGTGCTGCCCGACTCCCCCTGGCGCGACGTGGCGGGGATGCTGCGCTCCTTCGACTACGCGCCCCGGGTGGCGGAGATGACGGCGGCGGCGACCGGCGACGACGGCCGTGAGCAGCGCGCCTTCCGGGCGGCCGAGTGGTCGGCGCGCAACCAGGCGGCGTTCCTCGACGCGTACGCCGGGCGCCCCCTCGCCGCTGACGAGCAGACGCTCCTCGCGGCGTACGTCGCCGACAAGGCGGTCTACGAGTGCGTCTACGAGGCGCGCAACCGGCCGACCTGGCTGTCCATCCCGATGGCCGCGCTCCAGGGCGGTCGGCCCGAGACCCCAGGCCAGGCGGAGGAGACGTTGCGATGAAGCAGGTCCCCAGGTCCGAGATCGAGCAGCTCACCCGCGGCGAGTACGGCCAGCCGCACGCCGTCCTCGGGCCACACCCGGACGCCGACGGGGTGACGTTCCGCGTCTACAAGCCACTCGCCCGCACGGTCACGGTGGTGACCTCCGAAGGGACGCGGGTGCCCCTCGAGCACGAGCACGAGGGGGTCTGGGTCGGAGCGTCGAGCGGAGACACGGCCGACGTCCCGGACTACCGGCTGGAGGTCGACTACGGGGAGGGCACGATCACCGTCGACGACCCCTACCGCTTCCTGCCGACGCTCGGCGAGGTGGACCTGCACCTCGTCAACGAGGGGCGGCACGAGCTGTTGTGGACCGTGCTCGGGGCGCGGGTCCACCACTACCGGGCATCGACCGGCGACGTGACCGGCACGTCGTTCGCCGTCTGGGCGCCCGGGGCGCGCGGCGTACGCCTCGAGGGCGACTTCAACTCGTGGGACGGCCGTGAGCACCCGATGCGGGAGCTCGGGGAGTCCGGGATCTGGGAGCTCTTCATGCCCGGTGTCGGGTCCGGCGCCGGCTACAAGTACGTCGTGCTGGGCGCCGACGGGGAGTGGCGCGAGAAGGCCGACCCGATGGCGTTCTGGGCCGAGGTCGCGCCCGCCACGTCCAGCAGGGTCTTCGAGTCCGGTCACGAGTGGGGCGATGAAACGTGGATGCGCGCCCGGGGCGAGAAGCAGCCGATCTCGCAGCCGATGTCCGTCTACGAGGTGCATCTCGGCTCCTGGCGCAAACGCCACGGGAGCGTGCTCACCTGGGACCAGCTGATCGACGAGCTCGTGCCGTACGTCGCCGACCTCGGCTTCAGCCACGTCGAGCTGATGCCGGTCATGCAGCACCCGTTCGGAGGTTCCTGGGGCTACCACGTCACGTCGTACTTCGCCCCGGACTCCCGGTTCGGCGACCCCGACGGCTTCCGCCGGCTGGTCGACGCGTTCCACCAGCGCGGGATCGGCGTACTGCTCGACTGGGTGCCGGGCCACTTCGCCACCGATGCCTGGGCGCTGGCGCGCTTCGACGGCACGCCGCTCTACGAGGACCCCAACCCGCAGCGGGGCTGGCACAAGGAGTGGGGCTCCCACATCTTCAACTTCGGCCGTCGGGAGGTGCGCAACTTCCTCTACGCCAACGCGCTCTACTGGCTCGAGGAGTTCCACGCCGACGGCCTGCGCGTCGACGGGGTCGCGTCCATGCTCTATCTCGACTACGCGCGGCCCGAGGGCGAGTGGAGCCCGAACAAGTACGGCGGCAACGAGAACCTCGAGGCCGTGCAGTTCCTGCAGGAGATGAACGCGACCGTCTACAAGCGGGTCCCCGGCGCCACGACGATCGCCGAGGAATCGACGTCCTGGCCCGGCGTCACCCGCACCACCGACAGCGACGGCCTGGGTTTCGGCTTCAAGTGGAACATGGGCTGGATGCACGACTCGCTGGACTACCTCAAGCGCGAACCCGTCCATCGCTCCTGGCACCACAACGAGCTGACCTTCGGGCTCACCTACGCCTTCAGCGAGAACTTCGTGCTCCCGCTCAGCCATGACGAGGTCGTGCACGGCAAGGGGTCGCTGCTCCGGAAGATGCCCGGCGACCGCTGGCAGCAGCTGGCCAACCTCCGTGCCTACCTGGCGTTCATGTGGGCGCACCCCGGCAAGCAGCTCCTCTTCATGGGCGGCGAGATCGGCCAGGAGTCGGAGTGGGCCGAGTCGCGTGAGCTCGACTGGTGGCTGCTCGACCACCCAGAGCACCTGGGCGTGCACCGGTTGATGAAGGACCTCAACCGGGCGTACGCCGACTCCCCGGCCATCTGGTCCCGGGACAGCGAGCCGGACTCGTTCCAGTGGATCGACGCCAACGACGCCGGGCGGAACGTGTTCTCGTTCATCCGGCGCGGCGTTGACGGGTCCACCCTCGCGTGTGTCTCGAACTTCGCGGCCGTCCCCCACAACGACTTCCGGCTCGCCCTGCCTGCGGCCGGCGAGTGGCGGGAGCTCGTGAACACCGACGCGGCGACGTACACCGGATCGGGGGTCGGCAACCTCGGAGCGGTGACCGCGGCCGAGGGCGGCGGGGGCTCCCCCGCTCAGGCGACGCTGGTGCTCCCCCCGCTCGCGACGATCTGGCTCCGCCAGGACTGACCCGGCGCTCACCCGTCTCGCTCGGTTTCAACAAAATTGTCGATGCCCCCGGGGAGGCATGCGAGGGATGGTCGCCCCGGCGGCGGCGACCCGCGGTCGCCGCACCTCATCCTTCGTGAAAGGGCCGAATACCCATGGCATTCTCCCGCAAGGTCATCACCGCAGGCGCCGTGGGCGTCGCGGCGCTGGCGCTGATCGGAACGGGCGCAGGCGCCAGCTTCACCGACGCCGTGCACGCGAGGCAGACCATCACCGCCGGCACGGTGGACGTGCAGATCACCAACGGCGGGGGTGGCACCGTGTCCGGGGATCGCAAGACCGTCATCCTCCCCGCTTTCGGGCCGACCGGTTCGACGTTCGAGACCGACCAGCACGTGATCACCATCACGAACAAGGGAACGGTCCCGGCGACCGCCGCCGCGATCCAGATGACCGAGTCGCACGCCGACACCCCCAGCAACAACGCTCTCTTCTCAGAGACGAACGTCTGCATCCAGAGCACTGACTACAGCGGTGGCCCGTGGACCGAGGGCAACGGACCGTTGACCACGGCCGTCGCGCTGAATCCGACCGTCGAGCAGAACCCGGTCGTCCTTAAGCCCGGCGACTCGATGACCTTCTCGGTCGAGTTCTACGCCGGCCAGGACTCGTCGTACTGCAAGCCGATCTACAGCGACGGCTCCCACACGGCAGCAGCCTGGGCCGGGCAGACCGGCGGGCCCTACAGCACGCCGCCCAGCCTGAACAACGACGCGCAAGGCGGCACGATCACGCCGACCATGACCTTCTCGTTCACCGGCTGATCCATTCGAGGGAGCTGCGGGGACCGTCCCAGACGGCCCCGCGGCTCCTCAGCCGACTTTGCGTTCGAGGAGATGAGGACTCGAGGTCATGACCGTTCGTCCCAAGCTGATGATGGCTGCCGGCATCGCCGTGGCCGGACTCGGCCTGATCGGTGCCGGGGCCGGTGCGACCTTCACGGCGCAGGTGGCCGGCACCATGTCGCTCAGCACGGGCAACATCGGACTCTCGCTCAACGGCAGGACGGGTCAACACCTGCACCTCGACGTCGACGGCAGCAACCTCGGCTCGCACGTCGCGCCCATCAGCAAGGATCTGCTGCTGAAGAACACCGGCACCCTGGACATGCCCTCGACCTACCTGAACCTCACGGCCGCCGGTTGCGACGGCAGCAGTGGAGCGCCCCTGGTCCGTTCGCTGCGCGTGACGGTGACGGACGTGACGCACTCCCAGCAGGTCTACGACGGTCCCTTGTGCTCCGCGGCCGGCGACCTGTCCCCGGCAGGGTACGACGGTCGCCGGGCTCATATGGACGACGGTCGGCGGCTCCCCTACCCGCTCCACGCCGGTGAGTCGACCCTCTACCAGCTCGTCCTGCAGCCGGCGGACGCCGAACAGGGGCTCCCACCCGCGGCACAGAACGCCCGCACCATCGTGCGGGTCGCCTTCACCGGATACGACTACTGACATGCGCGGCTCATCGGGAGAAGCCGGACGGACGACCGGCCGACAACGGAGACGTCAGCCCGTCCGCGGCGTGTTCAGCGCTGCGCTCCTGGTGCTCGCCCTGGGCGTGCTCGCTGTGTGCGGCTTTCAGACCGCGACCGGACGCTGGCACGCCACGCCGGTGTTGTCGGGCAGCATGCGTCCCGGTCTGCAGCCCGGGGACGTCGTGATCACCCAGAGGGTGCCGGTCAGTGACCTCCACGTGCGCGACGTGATCGTGTTCCATTCCCCGGACGAGGCTCACAGCCTGACCGTCCACCGCATCGTGAAGCTGCGCGTCAGAAGTGGGACGACGGTCATCACGACCCGTGGCGATGCCAACACCGTCAACGATCCCGCTGTCACGTCGCTCAGCGGTGCCAGCGCCTACCGAGTCGCACGGGTCGTGCCCCTGGTCGGGTACCCGGCCGTGTGGATGTCGGGCGGACACCACGGTCTGTTCGTGATCGGGCTCGGTGTCGTGTTGCTGGTCGTGGCTGCAGTCACTTTCCTGCGCCCCGAAGCCCACCGAGCGGAGCCTCGTGTCGGCAGGTTCGACGACGACGGCGGCGCCGGAGGTTCCCCTCACCCGCCGGGCACGGCTGGTGAAGATCCCGCCAACACACGGCCCGACCTCCTCGAGGTGGGCGCGCGACGAGCCACGTCGCACCGCAGGGAGTAGCGGGAGCGGTACCAAGAGCCGTAGATCTGCTCGGTCCCATCGCCGCATCGCCTGCCACCTGGCCCATCCTGACTAGACGTCCTGCACAGGCGTGGGCTTGATTCCGGAGGCGAGGAGCGGCAACCTCGGAGCCCGATGTATCGGGGGACATCACGGGGGGATCGGTCGGTGACCGTACGGGAGAAGATCTCAGGGCCGCTGGGCGCCGCGCTGGCCGCGGTGGTTGCAGCCGCGCTGGTGGTGAGCGCGGTGAGCATCGCTCGGCTCGCGTCGCCGCTGCCGCTGCCGGAGGCGACGGCCATGACCCGGGCGCTCGCAGCGCCGGCGTTCCTGGTCGCGGGGATCCTCCGACTGGCGCGTTGGCGGATCACCGGTGAGCAGCACTGCGGTCTGCGCGCGCTCGCGATGTTGCTCATGGGCGGGATCGCGCTCCCCTCGAGCGTGCTGGCACACAGCCTGTCCGCGCCCGGGGAGAGCCTTGCCACGGTCACCTGCATCCGGGCGGTGACGCTGGCCGTGGTCCTCTACGTGATGGCCGTGGCCGTGAGCGGTGGCCCGGTGAACCGGCCAGGACTGGAGCGCCGGGTCACCTGGCTCACGCTCGGCACGGTCGTGGTGACCGGATCCCTGGTGGTCGCGCACGGGCGCATCTCGCCCTCACCGACGATCCAGGTCGTGCTGGCAGTGGTAGTC
>NZ_DASXWU010000084.1:0-7928 GCF_036503465.1 Nocardioides sp. | reverse complement strand
CTTGGCCACCACCGCGCGTGCCGCCCACAACGGCATCGGGTCGGCCTTGCCCTTGAGGGCGTGGGACCCGACGTCGGCGTACGAGATGGAGGCGTTGGTGAGCAGTCGCGTCGTCTCGTCGACCCAGACCTGGCCGGGCGCCGCCGCCGACTGCACCCGGCTCGCGGTGTTCACCGGGTCGCCGGCCACCATGCCTTGCATCTCGGCCCCGGCGGTGACGGCCACCTCGCCGGTGACGATCCCGACCCGCATCAGAAGGTCCGGTACGCCGACCTCCGAGCCGAGCGCGGTCACCGCAGCCACCAGCTCGAGCCCGGCCCGCACCGACCGCTCGGCGTCGTCCTCGTTCGTGGTGGGCACGCCCCAGACCGCCATCACCGCGTCCCCGATGAACTTCTCGACGACGCCGCCATAGCGCGCGACGATGCGAGAGCACTCCTCGAAGTAGCGGCTCAGCAGCTCGCGGACGTCCTCCTGGTCGCGCGACTCCGACAGCGGCGTGAAACCCACGAGGTCGCCGAACAACACGCTGGTGAGCCGACGGGACGCGACCTGGACGGCCGGTGCAGGCGCTCGTGGGCCGACCAGGGCGGTGCCGCACTCCAGGCAGAACTTCGCGCCGGGGACCACCGCGGTGCCGCACGCCGGGCAGCCGGTCTGCTGGGCCGCGCCGCACTCGATGCAGAACTTGGCGCCCGCCGGCTGGTCGACGCCACAGCTGAGGCAGGCGGTCACGAGGTCGTCACCCCTGACAGAGCCCGGTCGAGCTCGGCGAGCCAGGCGGCGGCGCCCAGCGTGTCGTACGTGGTCCGGGCTGCGGCGAGGCGGGGCTCCGCCTCGTCGATGCGGCTGCGGTGGGTGAGCCATACCCCGTACGCCGCCTGGGCGCGAGCCACGTAGACCGGGCAGCCCCATGCCCCGTACTCCCGCAGTGCAGACGCATACTGCTCCTCGACCACCTCGTCCGTCGCCTCCGGCGGTGCCGCGAGGACTGCCCACAGTGCGAGGTGTCCGCGAAGCCCCGCCGGCGGGCGAGCACCGGCGGCTTCGACGATCTGCGTGGTGTGCGCCAGCAGGTCGCGATCGTCGTACCTGAGCGCGACGTCCATGACCGCCCCGACGATCGTCGGGAAGTCGTCCTCTAGAAGGTTCTCCTCGTATGCCTCGTCGAGGGCGGCCCGGGCACTCCCGGTGGCCTCGGGATCTCCCGCGTAGGCCTGGGTGATCGACCGTCCGAGGGTCCACCAGTAGCCGGTGAACGTTCGATGAGTCGAGAGAGTCGTCGTCGCGGCCGGGTCCTGTCCCCGGGCCGCCAGCACCAGACCGACCAACGTCCCAATGCACGCCTCGTTGTCGGTCTGGAAGGTCTCCATGGCGAGGGCCGCAACCACCTCGTCCCACTCGCCCACCGCCCACTGGGCCAGGGCCTGGTTGTTACGGGCGTGACTGATCCACTCGAGGTTGCCGGACCGGGTGGCCACGTCGACCGCCTGGCGTCCCACCTCGAGGGCTCGCCGGGCGTCGACCCCGTTCAGGTTCGACGACCAGTTGCCCAGCGCGTGCGCCTCGACGACCAGGTCGTGCGAGTCCCTGGCGACCGCGACCGCCTTCTCCAACGCCAGAACCCCCAACAACCGGCCGCTGGTCCCCAGCAGATCCACGGAAATTCCCATGAGGGCCCGCGCGATCTGTGACTGGTCGTCCAACCGTTCGGCGATGTCGAGCTGGCGCAACCCCAGCGCGACGTCCTGACGCCCCAGACGGGCAAGGACTTGGCGGTAGGCCCCCAGGACGCTGGCGAGGGTGAGCAGCTCGTCCTGGGTGTCCTTCAACCGTCTGTAGTAGGGCTCGATCTCGCTGACCGCGGTCTCGTACTCCTCGGGACCCATGCAGAGCGACCTCGAGAGCTGCGCGGCAGCGAGGGCCTCGTGGCGGAGATCACCGGCCGCGGCGAAGCTTGCCTGGGCGGACCTGGCGCGGGCTATCGACTCGTCGTACCGGCCGATGGCCTGGCAGTTCTCGGCCAGATCGAGCTCCAGGCCCGGCCGGACGGCTGGGTCCAATGCCAGCTCCAGTGCCCGCTCCAGGTGTCCGGCGGCCTCCTTGGGCGACCCCAGCGAACGCGCGCGATCGGCGGCCTGCCGGAGGAACCCGACGGCCTGCGCGTTGAGCTCGGCGACGTCGGGGGCGTCCGGAACCGCCTCCACCGCGGCCATGCAGTGCTGCGCGACGACCGGCGCGAGCTCGTCTGACCACCGCCGGAGCATCGCGGACAGTACGTCGAGGTGGGCTTGCTTGCGCTCTCGCCGCGACAGCGTGCCGTAGGCCACCTGGCGGACCGCGGACTGCACGAACTGGTAGCGCCCCTGCTCGCTGCTCAGCCGGCTCGCCTCCACGCGCAGGATCTGGGCGCGGACCAGCCCGGCCAGCGCCTGCTCCAGGTCAGGTACGTCGGGACACAGCTCCGCCAGCAGCTCCGGCTCCACGGAGTCCCCGGCGACGCTGGCCCGGTCGACGACCCGGCGCTGGTCATTTGGAAGGATGTCGAGACGCGCGGAGATCAGGGCCTGCAAGGAAGCGGGGGCGCCGATCGCGGCCAGGTCCAGCGAGTCCGGGTCACGAAGCACATAGGTGCCACCGCGCGGCACCACCAGGTCGCGGTCGATCAGCGCCCGGACGGTCTCCACCGCGAACGTCGGCACGCCCTCGGACCGGGCGACCAGCTCGTCGCGGACGCCGGGGGGCAGCCCTTCGACGAGCCCGTCGACCAGCAGGGACATGTCGTCCCCGGTGAGTTGCTCGAGGTTCAGCACCGTGGCCCGGCGGTTCGTCGCCAGGTCCGGGTGGGCGGCCAGCAGCTCGGGGCGCGCCAACAGCATCACGAAGCAGGGGAACGTGGCCACCGACATCAGGTGCTCGACGAACATCACCAGCCCGTCGTCGGCGTACTGGGCGTCGTCGAGCATCATCACGACCGGCTCGGCGCGGCCGCTGACCCGCTCGAAGAACGTCGTCCACGCCGCGAAGAGGTCCTCGCGCGGGAAGGAGCCGGCAGAGCCGAGCAGGGCCGCGAGGCGGGGCGCCAGCCACTCCCGGTCGGCCTCGGAGTCGACGTACGCCGCGAGCCCGCCCGCGATCAGCGCTGGAGGGTCCGCGGCATCGGCTTCGGGGCCCACGCCCGTCTCGAGCCGACTGCGGACAGCCTCGGCCAACGCGTAGTAGGCGACCCCCTCGCCGTAAGAGACGCACTTGCCGGCGTGCCAGCGGCAGCTGTTGCTCAGGCCGTCGGTGTACTTGGAGAACTCCCAGCCCAGCCGCGACTTGCCCACCCCGGCGTCCCCGACGACCAGGAGCAGTGCTGGACGGTGAGTCTCCTCGACCCTGTGGTACAGCTCCTTGACCATTCGCAGCTCGCGGTCTCGGCCGACCAGCGGCGCCTCGAGACCGTCGGCGCGTGCCGTCCCGCCGATCTGGGCCACCACGGCCCGAGCCGCCCAGAGCGGCATCGGGTCCGCCTTGCCCTTGAGGGTGTGGGCGCCGGCATCGACGTAGGAGATCGCGGCCGAGGTCAGCAGTCTGGTGGTCTCGTCGACCCAGACCTGGCCGGGGGCGGCGACCGACTGCACCCGGGAGGCGGTGTTCACGGGGTCGCCGGCCACCATGCCTTGCAGCTCGGCGCCGACGGTCACGGCGACCTCGCCGGTGACGATGCCGACCCGCATCGCAAGCTCCGGAACGCCGAGCTCGGCTCCCAGGGCGGCCGCGGCGGCGACCAGCTCCAGGCCGGCCCGCACCGACCGCTCGGCGTCGTCCTCATGCGTGGTGGGGACGCCCCAGACCGCCATCACGGCGTCGCCGATGAACTTCTCGACCGTCCCGCCGTAGCGGGCCACGATGCGTGAGCACTCCTCGAAGTAGCGGCTCAGCAGCTCGCGCACGTCCTCCTGGTCACGCGACTCCGACAACGACGTGAAGCCCACCAGGTCGCCGAACAGCACGCTCGTGATGCGCCTGGACGCCACGGGGTGGGTCGAGGCTGCGTCGACGCCGGCTGCAGTCGCACCGAGGGTGGTCCCGCACTGCTGGCAGAACCTCGCCGAGGGCTGGGCCGGGCTGCCGCAGGACGGGCAGGCCGACTGCAGCGGCGTACCGCACTGGCTGCAGAACCGGGCGTCGACCGGCTGGTCGGCGCCGCAGCTCGCACAACCCGGCATCGGGTCCGCCTCAGGCCCTGAGCCGGCGTACGACGACGTCCTCCGCCAGGCGTCGGGCCTCGCCCTGACCGGTCACGGCGCCGAGGAACTCCTCACGTTCGAGCGCGAGCAGGACCAGGTCGTCGTCGGCGGTGATCGTGGCCGTACGCGGGACGTCGCGGAGCAGGCCGATCTCGCCGAAATACTCGCCCGGTCCCTCCTCGCGGAGCAGGCGGCCGTCGGCGGCGGTCACCCGGACGGTCCCGGACTCGATCACGTAGAACCGGTCGGACTCGTCGCCCTCGTGCATCACGACGTCGCCGGCCGGCACCTCGACCCGGATCAGGGCGCGGGCGAGCGCGTCGAGAGTGACCGGGTTGAGCGGACCGAACATCGGGATCGCCTGGAGCAGCGGCAGGCCGGCGGGCGCCTCGAGGCGGCGGTCCATGCGGCGCATCTGCGGGAGACCGAGCAGCGCCACGGCGCCGATGGCCAGGCCGAGGACGGCCAACGTCGTGCGCAGGCCCCAGTAGTGGAGCATCACCGGCGTGATCGCGGAGCCGATGGCCATGGTGCCGATCAGACAGGTCTCGAAGGCGCCGAACACCCGCCCCAGCACGGCGTCCGGCGTGAGGCGCTGGATCACGGTGAAGACATTGACGTCGACGAGCGGGTTTGCAAAGCCGAGGAACGCCATCACCGCGAACGCCGTCACCGGCGAGGGCCAGATGGTGACCAGGATCAGCGGGAACGACCACAGGAAGACGCCAACGACGAGGTCCTGGCCGAGCTTGTGCTTCGAGGCCCGGGCGATGGCGACGATGCCGCCCAGGATCGCCGCCAGGCCGGACACCGAGTCGAGCAGACCGACGCCCTTGGCCCCGGTGTGCAGGATCTCGACGGCCATCAGCAGCGGGAATACCGCGGTCGCACCGGCGACGACGGTCTGCGCGGAGCCCTGGGTGACGGTCATCAGCAAGTCCTTGTCGCGCCAGATCGCGCGGAACCCGGCCGACATCTCGGCGAAGAAGCTCTCCGCCTTCTTTTCGGCCTCGGCGACGACCTCTTCGGCCTCGGCAACGACCTTCGGTACGGGCCCTGCCTGCGGCGCGTCGTCCGTCCCGGCCTCGCCCTCGGTGACGTCGCCATGCGAGATCCGGATGCCGGCGACCATGAGGATCGACCACAGGAACGAGACGACGTTGACGAGGAACACGATCTCGACGTCGGCGATCGCCAGCAGGCCCGCGCCGATCGCCGGACCGACGAAGATCGCCAGGCTCTCCAGGGTGCTGGCGGTGCCGTTGGAGGCGGTGAGCTCGTCGGTGGTGTTGGCCAGCTGGGGAGTGATCGCGCCCTGGGCGGCACGGAACGACGAGCCACCGAACGACGTCAGGATGGCCAGCACGAAGATCGGCAGGGCCGGAGTTCCGGCGTACAGGCAGAGGGTGGCGGCGGCGACCAGAACGGCGCAGTAGAGGTCGCTCAGCATCATCACCCGCTTGCGCGAGAACTTGTCCGCCAGGGTCGACACGAACGGCGTCGCGACCGCCATCACGGCCAGGCGGACCGCGTAGTAGATCCCGACCGCGCGCGCCCCGCCCACGCCGTACGCCCAGACGGAGACCGCCGTGGCGTAGGCCCAGTTGCCGATCAGCGAACCGGTGAAGGCCAGCTGCATGCGACGCAGGTTGCGGTTGACGAAGACCGACTTCAGCGACGACCCGGTCTCCTTGAAGAACGCGCCGACGACTCCGCCGCTCCGCTCCTCGGCCACAGCCACGCTCTCGCCCACGGCACCTCCCCCAGTCCCACGTCGGGCTGCCCGCCCTCGGGCCCGAGCAGCGTCAGCGTACGGGCACGGCAGCCTTTCTGTCAGTGACACGAAGGATCGCTTTCCGTGGTGTGCCGATGGGGTCGGTGGTCGAGAAGCGACCTCTGGGCTTCGGTGGCGCGTCTGGCGGTCGGTGGTTGAGGAGCGAGCTCAGCGACGACCCCGGTGGTTGAGGAGCGAGCTCAGCTGCGACCCCGGTGGTTGAGGAGCGAGCTCAGCGACGACCCCGGTGGTTGAGGAGCGAGCTCAGCGACGACCCCGGTGGTTGAGGAGCGAGCTCTGCGAGCGTCTCGAAACCGTCGCCGAAGAGCGCGGCCGGCACCGGTGGTTGAGGAGCGAGCTCTGCGAGCGTCTCGAAACCGCCGCGGAAGCGCGCGGCCGGCACCGGTGGTTGAGGAGCGAGCTCAGCTGCGACCCCGGTGGTTGAGGAGCGAGCTCTGCGAGCGTCTCGAAACCGCCGCCGAAGCGCGCGGCCGGCACCGGTGAGGTGGAGGTCATCCACAGGTACCCGTCCAGATCGAGCAGGGACGCGTCGATCCCGTCACTCTTGGGGGATGGCCTGGGTGTACATACTCGAATGCTCCGACGGTTCCTTCTATGTCGGAAGTACGACCGACTTGGAGCGACGCCTCGGCCAACACCAGGACGGCGAGGGGGCCGAGTACACGAAGCCGCGCCGACCGGTGCGCTTGGTCTGGAGCCTGCCGTTCGATCGTGTCGACGAGGCATATGCGTACGAGAAGCGGGTCCAAGGGTGGGGACGATCCAAACGTTTGGCATTGATCGAGGGCCGCGCCGACGAACTGCCCTCTCTGGCCAGTCGCAGCCATGAGGCTCTCGTACGACGTCAGAGCAAGGCCGCTCGGCCCGATGACGAGGGTGGGAGGACCCCTCGCCCTCGTGACGCGTCTGTCTCGAAAGGTCCCTGACACCGGCGGTTTCGAGACGCTCGCAGAGCTCGCTCCTCAACCACCGCACCCATTCCGGGTTGAGGAAGGCGCCCTGGCGCCTGTCTCGAAACCACCGTCCCGAACCTGAGGTGGTTTCGAGACGCTCGCAGAGCTCGCTCCTCAACCACCGACGAGCCCAGCTCGCTCCTCAACCACCGACGAGCCCAGCTCGCTCCTCAACCACCGACGAGCCCAGCTCGCTCCTCAACCACCGACGACCCCAGGCTCGCTGCTCAACCACCGATCGGGCGGACAGGGCTCGGTTCTCAGGCGGACGACCCGGAGACGTCAGGAGTAGAAGGCGTCGATGAGGGAGCGGTAGTTGGCCTCGACCACGTTGCGCTTGACCTTCATCGACGGCGTGAGCTCGCCGGAGTCGACGGAGAGGTCGTGGTCGAGGAGCTCCCACTTCTTGATGGTCTCCCACCGGTTGAGGTGGGAGTTCAGCTCCTCGACGTACCCCGCGACCATCCGGCGGCAGGCGTCGGAGGCGACGATGTCGGCGTACGAGCCGGGCACGTCGTTCTCCTTCGCCCAGTCCGCGAGTGCGTCGGGGTCGAGGGTGACGAGGGCGACGACGAAGTTGCGCTCGTTGCCGAAGACCACGAACTGGCTGGCGTAGGGGCAGATCGCCTTGAACTTCGACTCGATCGCGGGCGGCGCGATGTACTTCCCGCCGGAGGTCTTGAACAGCTCCTTGATCCGGCCGGTGATCCGCAGGAACCCGTCGCCGTCGAGCTCGCCCTTGTCGCCGGTGCGCAGCCAGCCGTCGTCGGTCAGCGACTGGGCGGTCTCCGCGGGAAGGTTGTGGTAGCCCTCCATCACGCCCGGGCCCCGGATCAGGATCTCGTCGCCCTCGCCGAGCTTCACCTCGGACGCCGGGAAGACCGGGCCGACGGTCCCCATCCGGTAGTCGTCGGGGTGGTTGACGAAGGATCCGGCCGACGACTC
>NZ_DASXWU010000083.1:0-80266 GCF_036503465.1 Nocardioides sp. | reverse complement strand
CCCAGTAGCGGCGTTTCGGCTCCAGAAAGACGATCGGGTCGTCGGAGGCGATGGCCTGCTGGATCATCCAGTGCGCGTCGTTCGGGTTCGAGCACGACACCACCTTGAGACCGGCGGTGTGCGCGAAGTACGCCTCCGGCGACTCCGAGTGGTGCTCGACCGCGCCGATACCGCCGCCGAACGGGATGCGGATCACCATCGGGATCCGGAGCTTGCCCTGCGAGCGGTAGTGCATCTTGGCGACCTGGCAGACGATCTGGTCGTACGCCGGGTAGACGAAGCCGTCGAACTGGATCTCGACGACCGGCTTGTAGCCGCGCAGCGCCATCCCGATCGCCGTGCCGACGATGCCCGACTCTGCGAGCGGGCTGTCGATGACGCGGTCCTCGCCGAAGTCCTTCTGCAGGCCGTCGGTGATCCGGAACACGCCGCCGAGCTTGCCGACGTCCTCGCCCATCAGCAGGACCTTCGGGTCGTCGTCCATGGCCTTGCGCAGACCCATGTTGAGGGCCTTGGCCAGGGTGACCTTCTGGGTCGTCGGCTGTGTTCCCTGCGTTCCCTGCGTGTCAGTCATCAGTGGGCCCCCTCGAAGCTCTCGAGGTACGCCGCGAACCCGTCGCGCTGGACGGTCAGCTCGTCGGTCATCTCGGCGTACACGTGGTCGAACATGCTCAACGGCGCGGGGTCGGGCATCGCCTTGCAACCCTCGCGCAGCCGGTGTCCGAGGTCCTCGGCCTCGGCGCTGACGGCGTCGAAGAACTCCTGGTCGGCCATCGAGTTGCGCTTGAGATAGGCCTCGACGCGGGCGATCGGGTCCTTCAGCTTCCAGCGCTCGACGTCGTCGGAGAGCCGGTAACGGGTCGGGTCGTCGGTCGTGGTGTGGGCACCCATCCGGTAGGTGTAGGCCTCGACGAACGTCGGGCCCTGACCCTCGCGGGCGCGCTGGAGCGCGGCCTGGGTGACGGCGTACGTCGCCAGCACGTCGTTGCCGTCGACCCGGATGCCCGGGAAGCCGAAGCCCAGGGCCCGCTGGTAGAGCGGGATGCGGCTCTGCCGCTCGATCGGCTCGGAGATGGCCCACTGGTTGTTCTGGCAGAAGAACACGACCGGGGCGTTGTAGGAGGCGGCGAAGATGAACGACTCGTTGACGTCGCCCTGGCTCGACGCGCCGTCGCCGAAGTGGGCGAGCACCGCGGCGTCGCGCTCGGGGTCGCCGGTGCCGACGACGCCGTCGCGCTGCATGCCCATCGCGTAGCCGGTGGCGTGCAGCGTCTGGGCGCCGATCACGATCGTGTAGAGACCGAAGTTGTTCTCGCGCGGGTCCCAGCCTCCCTGGTCTACGCCGCGGAACAGGCCGAGCAGCTTCAGCGGGTCGACGCCCTTGCACCACGCGACGCCGTGCTCGCGGTAGGTCGGGAAGACGTAGTCCTGCGGCCGGAGCGCGCGGCCGGCGCCGACCTGGGCGGCCTCCTGGCCGAGCAGCTGCGCCCAGATGCCCAGCTCGCCGTGTCGCTGGAGCGCGGTCGCCTCGACGTCGATGCGTCGGGTCAGGACCATGTCGCGGAAGAACCCGCGCACGGCCTCCGCCAGCTCGGCGTCGGACAGGTCGTCGCCGAAGGAGAAGTCGGGGTGCTCGACGCGCTCACCCTCGGGGGTCAGCAGCTGGACGAGGCTCGGGGCCGCGGATTCTGGGACCTGGTGGGCGGGCCCGAAGACCTCTGCGAGGTCGGGGCCGAAGCCGGGCTGGGTCACGTTTGCTCCTTGCGCTCAGGGCTCGCGGGGTCGCCGCCTGCCTGCTGTCGGGACGGCGTACGACGCGGAGGTGGTGCGACGTGTTGCCGATGTGACTGGGACCACATTCCTGGCATCAAACTTACCGGTCGGTCCGCACGCCCCGCCAATCCGGCCCGCAGACGTGTGCAGCGAGCGGTCGGTCCGTTGCCGTGCGACGTGCGACCGGCCGGCGCCGTCGGCAGAGGGGGATTTCCTCCGTCGGAACGGGGGGTCACCCGGCTCCCGGCGGCCCCTCGTCCGACCTAGCGTGACCGGACCAACGTCCCAACGGAAGGTCAACATGAACCACACAACTCTCACGGCGCGGCTCGGGGCACTGTGCCTGGTCACGGGCGCCGGGCTCGGCCTGGTGTCGGTCCTGCTCCGAACCACGCTCTCCGAGGACGCCTCGGACCAGGTCGCCGCACTGTCTGCGCACCACGACGCCGTGTTCGCCGGTGTCGGGCTGAGCTCTGTGGCGATCCTCGTCTGGCTCGGCGGTGTGCTCTGGCTCGCCTCCGCTCTCCGCCCCGCGGCGCCGCGTTCTGCGCTCGTCGGCGCCGCCCTCGGCGTCGTCGGCACCGCGGCGGTGCTGTTCGCGAACGGAGCAAGTGCTGCCGCCTACGCCGCTGCAACCGGCCTCGGCACCCACGACGCCGCGAGCCTCCTCGATCGGATGGGAAGCGGCGCCGAGATCGCCGACCCGTTCGCCTTGCTCGGCGACATCGCGTTCATCGTGCTGGCGATCGACGCCGCGCGAGCCGGGGCTGCTCGTTGGGCGGTAGCCGGCGTGATCGTCGGCGCGGTCGCCGAGGGCGGCGGCTTCGCGGTCGGCTCGAGCGTGCTCGCGATCGTCGGCTTCGCCCTGCTGCTGGTGAGTCTCGGCGCCATCGCCCGGACGATGCTCCACG
This sequence comes from Nocardioides sp., assembly GCF_036503465.1. GTDB lineage: Bacteria > Actinomycetota > Actinomycetes > Propionibacteriales > Nocardioidaceae > Nocardioides. Next base: position 77,582 of record NZ_DASXWU010000083.1, on the reverse strand, counting down.
ACGCAAGCAGGACGGCGGCCAGGGTCGACGCGGTCACAGACGCCGCATCCGCCCGGGCCTGAGCCTCATCCGCGAAACGGACCACGTCAGGGGCGCGCGGCGGGAAACTGGCTGAGGAGGTGAGCCAGATGGGATGGCAGGGCGGGCACCCGTCACGCGTGCCGCTGGCGGTCGCTGCAGCAAGTCTCGCGCTCGTGGCCGCCGCCGCGGTGCTCTGGCTGACCGCCTCGGGCGTCGTCGGTGTGCCGCTGCCACCCGTCGAGCTCGGTCCGGCGCTGAGCGTGATCGGATGCCTCGTCCTGCTGCGGTCGCCGGGACAGCGCGTGGCGACGGTGATGGCGGCCACCGGCTTGGCGTTCTCGGTCGTCGCGCTGGCCGCGGCCACCCTGGACCACGCGGCGGCGGCCGGCGCTCCGGCGGCGGTCCAGCAGGTCGCGTTGGGAGTCGCCTGGTTGTCGGCCGCGCTGCCCATCCCCTGGATGCTCGTCGTCCTGTGGTTCCCGGACGGTCGGTTCACCTCGTCCCACTGGCGGGCCATCGCGTGGACGGCGAGCGCCGTGGCGCTCGGGCTCGCAGTCCTCGCATATCTCTTCGGCCCACCCGAGACGGTGCCGGGCATCCTCGGTGGGACCTCCGTCCCCGAGGGCCTGGGCGGCCCGTTCGCCGGGTCCGGTCGTGGCTACCTGGACGCTGCGGCAGAGCTCTGCGTCCTCCTGCCCCTCGCTTCGACCGTGTCGCTCGCCGGGCGCTACCGCCGGGGCGACTCCGTCGTCCGTCAGCAGATCCGGTGGGTGCTGGTGGCCGTCCTGGTCACGGTGGTGGCCACCGCTGCCGTCAGCGTGGTCGGGCCGCTCCGGCCCACGTGGCAGCCAGGGGCCGGCCATGCGGTGGGCACGGCCGTCGTGCTCCTGACACAGCCGCTCCCCGCGCTCGCGATCGCCGTGGCGGTTCTGCGCTACCGGCTCTGGGACATCGACCTGTTGGTGTCGGCGACGGTGGTGTACGCCGTGGTCTGGGCGCTCCTGTCCGCGCTGCTGCTGGTCGCCGCCGCCGCGTCCGGGTACCTCGTCGGAGGGCGTCCGGCTCTTGCCGCCGTGCTGGTGGCGCTGGTCGTGACCGTCGCCTTCCACCCCGTGCGACATTTCCTCCAGGATGTCGTGGAGTCCCGGCTCTTCGGCGAGCGCCGCCGCGGCTTGCGTGAGCTCGCCCGCTTCGGCGAGTCGTTGCGAGCCGCCACCGACGTGACCGACCTGGGCCAGCAGCTGGCGCAGACGCTGCGCTCGGGGCTGGGGGTGGCCTGGGCAGCGGTCTGGCTGCTGGTCCGGACCGATGAGGGCGACGCGCTGGTCTCGGTCGGAAGCGCCGGTGTCGACGCACCGCCCATGCTCACCCCTGTGTCGTCGATGCTGGACCTGTCGCGGCCGATGGGTGGGCCGCTCATCGGCGCCGACATCCCGTCCGACATGGTGGCGGAGCTGCCGGCACCGGCCGGAGCGGTCGCGGCACTGTCCGGCCGCAGCGAGCTGATAGGCCTGCTCGCGTGCGGCGACCGACACGATCCGCCGTTGGGCGAGGCCGACCGGGAGCCGCTGGCACGCTTCGCGCGAGAGTGCGCACTGGGGCTTCGCAACCTCCGGCTCGAATCTGATCTGCGCTCGCGGATCCGCGAGGTCGAAGCCCAGGCGGTGGCTCTTCGTGCGTCGCGGGAACGACTGGTGCACGTGCAGGACGGGGAGCGGCGGCGGATCGAGCGTGATCTCCACGACGGCGTTCAGCAGCAGCTGGTCGCCCTCGCAGCGCGACTGCGCAGGTCCACGCGCGACGGCCTGACCGGCGAGGGGTGCGAAGCGCTCGCGGACGCGGCCGAGGACACCGTCTTCGCGATGCAGGATCTCGCCCGCGGCATCTTTCCGGCGGTGCTCACCGACCAAGGGCTGACGCCGGCCCTTCGTGCGGAAGCCGGCAGGAGCCCGCTCCCCGTGGAGCTGATCGTCGAGCCCGACGTCGACGGTCGCCGTTACCCCGCCCCGGTCGAGACGGCGCTCTACTTCGTGGCTCTCGAGGCGCTGACCAATGCCGCCAAGCACGCCCCGGACGCCGGCGTGCGGCTCAGTCTGAGCCTGGAATCCGACGGTCTGACCCTCCGTGTGCGCGACGACGGACCGGGAATGGGTGCCGGCGACCGGGGTGCCGGCACGGGCCTGGTCAACATGCGGGACCGGATCGCCGCCGTCGGTGGCACGCTCCTGGTCGACAGCCGGTCCGGTGTCGGCACGACCGTGGCAGCCGTCGTACCTCTCGCGCAGGCCGATGCTGCTGGTCCCACCGCACGCCCTAGCCCGGGGGACGACTCGAGCCGGACTCGCGCAGATAGATCAGGACCGCCGCGACGCGTCGGTTGAGGTCCGGCTCGGCGCGCAGGCCGAGTTTCGCGAAGACGGCGGCGATGCGCTTCTCGACCGTGCCGAGCGCGAGACCGGCCTCGTCGGCGATCGCCTGGTTGGACCTGCCCTCCGCCATCGCACGCAGGGTCTGCAGCTCCGACGCCGCGAGCTTCGCGAGGGGTGAGCCCTTCTTCCGCGCCCGCTGGCGCAGCAGGGTGTCCACGATGCGCGGGTCGAGCACGGAACCCCCCGCGGCGACCTCGACCAGCGCGCGGACAAGACGGTCGACGTCTCCGACCCGCACCTTGTGCAGGTAGCCGTATCCGGCCACCCCCTGCTCGAGCGCGGCCCACACGTAGCTCTCGTCGTCGTGCTGCGTGAGGATGAGAACCCCCGTGGAGGGTCGCTCACACTTGATGACGCGGCCGGCCTCGATGCCTTCCATGGAGTGTGTGGGCGGCATCTTGACATCCATCAGCACGACGTCGGGAGCCAGCTCGCGGAACCGGTCGACCACCTCCTGGAAGTCCGCGGCCGTGCCGACCACCTCGATCTCGGGTCGGTCCGCCAGGAGCAGTCGGGTCCCCTCCCGAGTGAGGTACTGGTCCTCGGCCAGCAGGACGCGCACTCGACCGGTCGGCAGGTCCACGCCGGCCATCGTGGCACAGGCGCAGCCCGGTGATGAGTCCCTCGGACGTCGCGGCTCACCCGCCCAGGCGCTGGATGAGGCGCATCGCGTCGTGGGGGGCGTAGCCCTTCATGTCGTTGTCGAAGTAGACGAAGACGTCCTTCCCGGCGTCCGCCCAGGCACGGCACCGTGTGGCCCACTCGTCGAGGGAGCAGTCGGTGTAGCCGCTGGCGTAGAGCTCACGGTCGCCGTGGAGTCGCACGTAGCGGATCGGCCCGGTGTCCTCGTCGACCTTCGGCCACCGACCGGCGGTGTCGGCGAGCACGGTCGCGATGTCGTGGTGCCGCAGCACCTCCGTCGCCTCCGGGGTCGCGAAGGACGGGCTGCGGAACTCCAGCGCGTGGTGCAGCGGCCGCTCGTCCTCCGCCGCGGTGAGGATGCGGTCGTCGCGGACCTTGTCGTCGTGCCTGGTGGAGAGCTCGGCGGCAGCCGCGGTGGTGCGCGGCAGCCCGGCGAGGAACGAATCGAGCACGTCGCGGTCGAAGCGCAAGTTCTCGGGCAGCTGCCACAGCACCGGACCGAACGCCGGGCCGAGAGCGAGCACGCCGCTGGCGAAGAAGTTGGCCAGGGGCGCCTCGACGTCCCTCAGCCGCTTCATGTGGGTGACGAACCGGCCGCCCTTGACCGCGAACACGAAGTCCGCCCGGACGGCCGTCGCCTCGGCCCGCCACGCGGCGTACGACGTCGGGCGCTGCAGGGAGTAGAACGAACCGTTGATCTCGATCGAGGTCAGGTGCTCCGCGGCGTACTCCAGCTCGCGCCGCTGCGGGAGGCCCTTCGGGTAGAAGTCACCGCGCCACGCGGGGTAGCGCCAGCCGGAGATGCCGACCCGGACCTGACCACCCACCTCCGGAACGCTAGAGGCTCGTGCGGCCGTGCGGGGTCAGCCAGACGTCGAGGTCGGGACCGTCGGGCACGATCCCCGACGGGTTCAGGTGGGTGTGCACGCGGTAGTAGTGCTGCTTGATCTGGCCGAACACCGTGTTGTCGCCGAAGCCGGGGGTCTGGAACAGATCACGCGCGTAGCCCCACAGGGCCGGCATCTCGGTGAGCTTGTTCCGGTTGCACTTGAAGTGCCCGTGGTAGACGGCGTCGAACCGGGCCAGCGTCGTGAACAGCCGTACATCGGCCTCGGTGATCGCGTCGCCCATCAGGTAGCGGCGGTCGGTGAGCCGCTCCTCGAGCCAGTCCATCATGATCCACAGCCGGTCGTAGGCCTCGTCGTACGACGCCTGGTCGTCGGCGAAGCCACAGCGGTACACGCCGTTGTTGACCTCGGTGTAGACCCGCTCCATGACCTCGTCCATCTCGTCGCGGACGTCGTCGGGCCAGAGGTCGGGGGCGTCCGGGCGGTGGTGGTCGCGCCACTCGAAGAACAGGTCGTGGGTGATCCAGGGGAAGTCGTTGGTCACGACCTGGCGGGAGCCGATGTCGACCATCGCCGGGACGGTGATGCCTTTGGCGTAGTCGGGATCGCGCTGCCGGTAGGCCTCCTGCAGGCGCTCCATGTCGAGGACCGGGTCGCGCCCGTCCGGGTCGAGGTCGAAGGTCCAGCTCCGCTCGTCGTGGGTCGGGCCGCAGACCCCCATCGAGATCACGTCCTCGAGGCCGAGCAGCTGCCGGACGATGATCGAGCGGTTCGCCCACGGACAGGCCCACGCTGCGACCAGTCGGTAGCGCCCCGGCTCGGCCGGCCAGGTGGGCACCTCGAGCGGCTTCTCGTAGGAGTCCTGCGACCGGGCCTGCTCGACGGTGATCCGGTCGGGGATGTAGTCGGTGTCGCGCTCGAATGCAGCCATCTCTGGGCCGTACCCATCCGCCTTCCGGATAGTACGGATCGGCAGACCGGTCCGGGACGCGGGCTCGGCGGCTGTGCGATCCGTACTATTCAATTCCACAGCTTTGTTTGCAAAATTATCTTTGCAAAGGTATGTTGCGGAACATGGCCTCCTCCGCGATCACCCCGTCCGCCGCCGGACTGCGCGCGCTGTCACATCCGACCCGGCTGAAGATGCTGATGCTGCTCCGGTCGGAGGGGCCGGCGACGGCGACCCAGCTCGCGCAGAAGCTCGCGCTCAACACCGGCGCCACGTCGTACCACCTGCGCCAGCTGGCCGAGCACGGGTTCATCGTCGAGGACCACGAGCGCGGCGACGCGAGGGACCGCTGGTGGCGGGCCGCTCACCAGAGCACCCACATGGGCATGGCGACACGGCCGGAGGAGGAGGCGGAGGATGCCGAGGCCTATCTGCAAACGGTCGCCTTGATGTACACCGAGACGCTCATGCAGGCCGTCGCCGAGCGTCGGTTCCTGCCGGCCGCCTGGCAGGCGGCAAGCACGACCAGCGACTGGCACATCCGGCTCACCCCCACTCGCGCCGAGGAGCTCCTCGACGCCCTCGAGGCCGTCATCTCCCGCTTCTGGGACACCGAGGAGCCCCGGGACAGCCAGGGCACCGCCGACTTCGTCGTCAACCTCAACGCCTTCCCCCGGCCCGGCACCGTCGTCCTCGAGGGGAGTGAGGAATGACCTTCCCACTGGCGCGGCCGACGGCCCGACGCATCCCTCTCTACGGCTGGCTGACCTCCGAGGCGATCTCGCTGCTCGGCACCCGGGTATCGATGATCGCCATCCCGTGGCTGGTGCTCACCACCACCGGCTCTCCGACCCGGACCGGTCTGGTCGCCTTCGCCGAGATCACGCCGATGGTGCTGCTCAAGGCGTTCGGCGGACCCCTCGTCGACCGGGTGGGACCGCGTCGGATGGCGATCGGGGCCGACACCCTGTCGCTCCTCGCGGTCGGCCTGATCCCGCTGCTGCACCACACCGGAACCCTGAGCTTCCCGATCCTGCTCGGGCTCGTCGCCGTCGCCGGCGCGTTGCGCGGTCCCGGTGATGCGGCCACGACGGCGCTGATCCCGGCCCTGGTCGAGCGGGCGGAGGTGCCCTACGAGCGCGCCACCGGGCTCGCCTCCGCGATCGAGCGCGGCGCCACGATGATCGGTGCTGCGATCGCCGGTGGCCTGGTCGCGACCATCGGAGCCGCCAACGCCGTCGCGATCGACGCGGCCTCCTTCGGGCTCTGCGCGCTGCTGCTCGTGGTGACCACACGGAGCCTCGAGACCCGCGGGTCCGAACCGGTCGCCCCGCGTGGCTCGGTCGACGGAGTCGACGAGGTCGAGGACGTGCCCGCGTCGTACGCCGCCCAGCTGCGCGACGGCTGGAACTTCCTCCGGCGTGACGCCGTCCTGATGAGCCTGTGCGTGATGGTCGCGCTGACCAACCTGCTCGACCTCGCCTGGTCGGCCGTGCTGCTGCCGGTCTGGGCGCGGGACTCCGGCGCCGGCGTCGGCGCGATCGGCCTGGTGTTCGCGGTGTGGGGTGGGGCCTCGATGCTCGGGTCGGTGGTCGCCGCGGCGTACGGCACGCGGCTGCCGCGGTTCGCGACGTACCTCGTCGCGTTCCTGGTGACCGGTCTGCCGCGCTTCGTGCTGTTCGCGATCGGCGTGCCGCTGTGGGCGATCCTCGCGATGTGTGTGGTCGGTGGCGCGTCGTCGGGCTTCCTCAACCCGGTGCTCGGCGCCGTGCAGTTCGAGCGCATCCCTCGCGAGATGGTGGGACGGGTGACGTCCCTGAGCAGCGCCCTGTGCTGGTCGCTGATGCCGTTCGGTGGCGTCCTCGGCGGCGTGCTGGTCAGCGGTATCGGACTGTCGCCGGCGCTGCTGGTGGTCGGTTTCGCCTACTTCGCCACCACCATGGCCCCGGCCCTGATCCCGAGCTTCCGCGGCATGAACCGGCAGCAGCGGGCCGCGGCGCGGGAGCCGGTCGCCGCCTGAGCAACGTCGGGTCGCTCGCGAGCCTCTCAGTTGTTGAGCGGGAAGGTCCTCGCCAGCTCGATGATCCGGTCGTTGGCCTCGGTCTCCGCGACCGAGACGCGCGCACCGTCTCCGGCGAAGGGGCGGATCACGATCCCGAGCTCGTCGGCGGCCGCCGCCAGGTCGAGCGTGCGGTCGCCGGCGGCGAACCAGACGAAGTTGCCCTGCGGCTCCGGTACGACGAGTCCGACGTCGGCCAGACCCTTCACGACACGCTCGCGCTCGGCGACCAGCGCGTCGACCCGCTTGAGCAGCTGCGGCTCGGCTGCAAGCGACGCGATCGCGGCGGCCTGCGCGACGTTCGAGACGCCGAACGGCAGGCTCACCGCCCGAAGCGCGGTCGCGATCGGCGTCGGGGCGACGGCGTACCCGACCCGGAACCCGGCCAATCCGTAGGCCTTGGAGAAGGTGCGCGTGGAGATCACGTTGTCGTGGGCGCGCATCGTCGCGACGCCGTCGACCGCATCGCTCATCCGCACGAACTCGACGTACGCCTCGTCGACGACCACCAGCACGCGCTCGGGGATGCGTGCCAGGAACGCGTCGAGCTCGGTCTGGGTCACCGACGGGCCGGTGGGGTTGTTCGGGGTGCAGACCATGACCACCCGGGTGCGGTCGGTGACCGCCGCGGCCATCGCGTCGAGGTCGTGCCGCCCGTCGGGCAGCACGGGGACCCGGACGTTGCGGGCGCCGGCGGCGGTGACCGCGATCGGGTACGCCTCGAAGCTCCGCCACGCGTAGACGACCTCGTCGCCGGGCTCGCAGAAGGCCTGGACCAGCTGGTAGATCAGCGCGACGCTGCCGGTGGCGAGCGCCAGGTGGTCGGGACCGACGCCGAGCTTGTCCGAGAGCGCCTGGTAGAGCGCGGTGTTGCCCATGTCGGGGTAGCGGTTCATCTGCTCCGCGGCCCGGGTCGCGGCCTCGACCACGCCGGGAAGCGGCGGGTAGGGGTTCTCGTTGCTGCTCAGCTTGTACGTCGTCAGCCCCTCGCGCGGGCGCGGCGGCTTGCCCGCGACGTACGCCGGGATCTGGGACACGCAGTCACGTGGCTGGGGAGAGGCCATGCCGTCAACCTATCTTTCGCTGCCGAGTCGACGGCGGGCGCGCCAGGGCCGCACCAGCGGCAGCAGCGCCACCCCCAGGACCACGCCGACCACGGCGCCGGAGACGTTGTCGATGATGTCGGTGACGTCGCAGGCCCGGTCGATGCGAGCGACGTGGAGCTGGATCTCCTCGATACCGAGGGAGTACGCCGCGAGCGCGGCGAGGCCGAGCGGGACCAGCAGCCACCCGGCACGCCACCGGGCCAGAGCGAGCACCAGGAAGAAGCCGGCCGGCACGAACAGCACCGTGTTGAGCAGCTGCTGACCGCCGCCGAAGATCCAGAACCCGCCCGGCGCGGGGCCTCCGATGTCCCAGCTGCAGCTGGTCGCGTGCTGGTCGGCGGGGATGTAGCCGAGGCCGTTCTGGGCCGGGACGAGGGTGACGATCGCGATCACCGCGATGCTCCACCCCAGGCCGAACCATGCGAGTCCGGCCAGCGGACCCATCCGGCGACCCAGGACGAGCCCGACGACCAGCGCGAACAACCCGGCCACGGCCGCGAACAGCAGCATCCAGCCGGTGCCGCCGATCGAGACCATGGCGACGAACCTAGAGCCGGTGCGGGTGGTGTCTCCAGCTCGGCCCGTCGACGGTTCATCACGCTGGGTGGTCGAGCCGGCGCTGGGCAAGGTGAGTTCCGCTGGCCAGGTGCTGGTTCACCTACCCGACGTGATGAAACCGCCGGCGCGAGTGACTCAGACCAGAGCCGGCAGGACCACCCCGCCGCCCGCGACGAGCGGGAGGTCGCGGCCGAGGGTGACGTCCACGGGATTGGTCAGGCATCGGACCGAGCCGCCGCCCTTGTGGAACTCGCTGACGTCGACCTCGACGACGTCGAAGCCCCAGGCGACGAGCTGCGTCGCCACCCGCTCCGGGGCGCCGGCCGGCATCACGACCGTGCGGTCGAGAACGATCGAGTTGGCGCAGAACGTCGTCAGCGCCTCGTCGTCGGTGAGCACCAGCGGCTCGGGCACGAGCTCGAGCAGGGCGGCGGCCGACTCGTCGTCGAAGGCTCCCAGCGCCACCATGGCGCGGCGCTCGTCGAGGGGGCAGAAAGCCAGGTCGAGGTGGTACATCGCGGGATGCGTGATCCGGACGCCCCGCACCCGCACCCCGAGCTCGGTGGCGAGGTGCTTGAGCGCCAGCTCCTCGGTGCGCGGACCGAAGCCCGCCACCAGCGCATCGCCCCACGCGAACACATCGCCCGCCTCGAGGTGGGCGCCGACGCCGTCGCTCCCGACGTACGACGTGGAGCGGCCGCTGCGCTCGAACCAGGTCTGCGCGGACAGCGTCTCCATCCGGCGCTCGGCGTACCGCATGTGTGACATCACCACGTGCGCCTGCAGGTGGTCCGGGCCGTCGGGACGGAGGACGCCGAGGCCGAGGTTCATGGCGTAGACCATGTCCGGGGCGTCCGGGCGCTGCGGGACGACCTCGACGGTGCCGCCCAGCCGCTCGATGGTCGAGACCAGGTCGACCCACTGCGCCATCGCTCGGTGAGGGTCGGGCTGGTCGGCGGGGTCCATGAAGGGGTTGATCGCGTAGTCGATCCGGAAGTGGTCCGGGCGGACCATCACGTACCGACGACCCCACGCCAGCGGTCGGCTGCTCGCCACAGCGCCGTCTCCTCCCGATGATTGTCAGACAATCTGACAACTCAGAGTATGGAGCAGGAGGGGACGCCGGGCAAGTCGTTGTCGGACAATGGCCTCCATGCACCCGGGCGAGACTTCGACCGACGCCCCCGCAGGTCCGTTCGACGGGCTGAGCCTGGAGCACTCCTCGACCGTCGACCGCGTGGCCGAGGAGCTCCGGCGAGCCGTGTTCGAGGGGGAGCTGGAGTCCGGAACACCGCTGCGCGAGGTCGCGCTGGCCGAGTCCCTGGGTGTCTCGCGGCCAACCCTGCGCGAGGCGCTGGCCCTGCTGGTCGCGGAGGGTCTCGCGACCCGGGAGCCCAACCGTGGCGTGAGCGTGGCGAGTCCCGACCCGGAGTCGGTCCGGGACGTCTCGACGGCACGGACCGTGCTCGAGACCGCCGGCATGCGGAACTGGCCGCACGCCTCGGAGGAGGCGCGTGAGGCGGTACGACACGCACTCACCGCCTACGAGCAGGCGGTGGCGGCCGGCGCGTCGTACCAGGAGCTCAACCAGCGCCATCTCGCGATCCACCTGAGCCTGGTCGGGCTGACCGGGTCGCCGCGGCTGGTGTCGATGGCGGAGTCCGTCGTGGCCGAGCTGCGACTGGCGCTGGCTCAGATCGACCGGGTACGCCGCAACGCGCGCGACCAGGCGGGCAGCCACCACCACCTGCTGGACCTGCTCGAGTCCGGTGACGTCGATGCGGCCGTCGCCGAGCTCGGCGACCACCTGCACGGTGCCGAGGACGCGATCATCGAGCGGCTCGAGCTCGACTGAGGCGGCGCGGCGGAGCCCGCGACGCCTCAGTCGAGGGAGCGCCGCCGCCGCTTGCGGCAAGGCGGCCTGACACCCGCCCCCTATGCTCCCCACGTGCGCTTCGTGACCTGGCTGCTGACCACCGCAGCGGGCGTCGCGGTGGCCACCTGGCTGTTCAACGGCATCTCCTTCTCCGGGCCCTCGTCGGGTCAGGAGGAGTTCAACCACAAGGCCGTACCGCTGCTGGTGGTCGCGCTGATCCTCGGGATCGTCAGCAACTTCGTGCGCCCGGTCGTCACGTTCCTCTCGATCCCGTTCATCATCGTCACGCTCGGGCTCTTCCTGCTCGTGATCAACGCGCTGATGCTGATGCTCACGGCCTGGATCGCCGGCGGCGTGGGTGTCGGGTTCCATGTCGAGGGGTTCTGGGTCGCCCTGCTCGGCTCGATCGTCATCACGCTCGTCAACTGGGGCACCGCATCGGTCCTGAAGGACGACCACTGACAGTGTTGCCGCCTCCCCGGGAGCCGGGCCGCTACGCCGTCGCTCTCGTCTGCCTCGGCAACATCTGCCGCTCACCCACGGCACAGGTGGTGCTCGAGGAGCGTCTGGCCGAAGCCGGGCTGGACGACCGCGTGGTCGTGCACAGCAGCGGCACCGGCGACTGGCACGTGGGTCAGGCGATGAACCGCCGGGCCGCCGCCACCCTGACGGGCGCGGGCTACGACCCGAGCCGCCATCGGGCACGGCAGTACGACGACTCCTGGCTCGCCTCGCACGACCTGGTGCTGGCCATGGACCGCGAGAACCTCGCAGATCTCGGCGGACGGTCCGAACGGGTCGCGATGTTCCGCGACTTCGACCCGGGCGACCCGGGCGCCGACGTCCCGGACCCCTACTACGCGGGAACAGACATCTTCGCCGAGGTGCTCACCATCGTGGAGCGCACTGCGGACGCCCTCGTGGTCGAGCTGGCGGCGCTTCCGGACGGATAGTCCCCGACGTTCTGGTTGCTCTCGGGCAGCAGGAGTGGAGCGGACCGACGGGGAGTAGCGAGGAAGGCTGGCGAGGACCGATGCCGAAGGCCCCACTGCCCGAGGCGGCGATGACGCTGCTGCGCGAGCCCAACCCGGCGGTGATCTCGGTGGTGATGCCGAGCGGGCACCCGATGTCGGTGGCGACCTGGTACCTCGTCGAGGACGACGACACGGTCCTGGTGAACATGGACGCCGGGCGGGCACGGCTGCGCTGGATCGAGCAGCATCCTCACGTCTCGCTGACGGCGCTGAAGCAGGACGAGTGGTACTCCCACCTGAGCGTTCGCGGCCCCGTCGTGCGGTGGGAGTACGACGAGCAGCGGGCGCTGGCGGACATCGACCGGCTCTCCCGCCACTACTCCGGCCGCGACTTCCGCAACCGCACAGCGAGACGGGTCAGCGCCTGGTTCGAGATCGCCCACTGGCACGGCTGGGAGATCGACTGACCCAGCACCCCCTGACGGGGTCGTCCGCATCAGGAGCAGTCAGGACCTCCTGCCAGGCGGACGACCCGGATGTGCGAGGTACGACGCCGTACTACGGTGAGACCTGCCGGATGCGAAGGGGGTGGCGATGACGCGTCAGCCGCACATCGCTCGCCGGGCCGAGGAGCTGTTGGGCTCGGCGGTCGCGGCCACGGCCCCGGTCGCCGGTGGCGACATCTCCACCGCCACCAAGCTCCGGCTCAGCAGCGGGCGCTCGGCGTTCATGAAGACGCTGACCAACGCGCCGGCCGGGTTCTTCGAGGCCGAGGCGGCGGGTCTGCGGTGGCTCGGCGAGGCCGGCGGGGTCCAGGTGCCCGAGGTGCTCGCCGTCGAGTCCGACTGCCTGATCCTGGAGTGGGTCGAGCCCGGGAAGCTCACCACCGAGGCGGCCACCGACTTCGGTCGGGCACTGGCGAAGACCCACGACGCCGGGGCGCCGGCGTACGGCCTCGAGCGCGACGGGTTCATCGGCCGGCTCCCCCTGCCCAACAAGACCGCCCCGACCTGGGCCGAGTTCTACGCCACCAAGCGCGTGCTGCCCTACCTCAAGCTGGCCCGCGACCGCGGCTCCGTCACCCCCGAGGGCGCGGACCTCGTCGAGAGCATCATCGGCAAGCTTCCCGACCTCGTGCCCGAGGAGGGTCCGCGCAGGCTCCACGGCGACCTGTGGAACGGCAACGTCATCTGGACGCACGACGCCGGCTGCTGCGTGATTGACCCCGCCGCGCACGGCGGCCACCGCGAGACCGACCTTGCGATGCTCGCCCTCTTCGGGCTGCCTCATCTGCCGCGCGTGCTCCAGGCCTACGAGGAGGTCTCGCCGCTCGCCGACGGCTGGCCCGACCGGGTCGGCCTCCACCAGCTCCATCCCCTGCTGGTCCACGCCAGCCTGTTCGGCGGAGGGTACGGCGCGCGAGCGGCGGAGGTCGCCTCCCGCTACGCCTGACCGCTCGCCGACGTCGGCTCTGCACCTCGGCGTTCTCAGGCGTGGCTCAGGACGGTTTGGCACAGTAGGGACGTGACACCGCCTGCAACGTCGACGCCCGCGAGCGCGAAGCCGCACGTGCTCGTCGTCGACGACGACAAGGCGGTGCGCGAGTCCCTGCGACGCAGCCTCGAGTTCAACGGGTACGCCGTGTCGCTGGCCGCCGACGGCGCCGAGGCGCTGGCCGGCATCGGCGGTCTGGGCCAGGGGCAAGGTCCCGACGTGGTCGTGATGGACGTGATGATGCCGCGGCTCGACGGCATCGAGGCGACCAAGTCGCTCCGCAAGGCGGGCAACGACGTACCCATCCTCGTGCTGACGGCACGCGACGCCGTCGGCGACCGCGTCGAGGGACTGGACGCCGGCGCCGACGACTACCTGACCAAGCCGTTCGCGCTGCAGGAGCTGCTGGCCCGGCTCCGGGCGCTGCTGCGGCGCGTCGTCCCGCCCGGGGACGACGACTTCGAGGTGCTCGCCTTCGCCGACCTCTCCATGGACCTCGCCACCCGGGAGGTGAAGCGGGGCACGCGGTCGATGGAGCTGACCCGCACCGAGTTCACGTTGCTGGAGATGTTCCTGCGGCGACCACGGCGCGTGCTCGAGCGGTCGTTCATCCTCGAGGAGGTCTGGGGCTACGACTTCCCCACCACCGCCAACTCGCTCGAGGTGTACGTCGGCTACCTCCGTCGCAAGACCGAGGCCGAGGGTGAGCCCCGACTGATCCACACCGTCCGGGGCGTCGGTTACGTCCTCAAGGAACAGTGAGCTCCACCGCCATGCCCTCCCAGGCGACCGGCACGGCATCCGGATCGCCGACGTGGGACGAGCCGCGGTGGCACTACCGCAGGTCCCTCGCCAGCCGCGTCATCCTGATGACGACCATGGCGGTCTGCTTCTCGGTCGCGCTCGTGGCGCTCGGCGCCTACGTCACTGTGAAGATGTCCCTGGAGAACTCCCTGGACAACTCCCTGCTCGATCGCGCCCACCAGACGGCGGCGAGTGCTCCGCTCGACGCGGTCCAGAGCCAGCCGATCCCGTCGTATGCCGCCGGTGTCGCCGACGTTCGGCTCTTCGTCCTGGCGGCCGACGGCCACGCGATCACCACGAGCAAGGGCGACTCGTCGGCGGTTCCCCTCGGAGAGCCGGAGATCGCCGTGGCGAGCGGTGACAGCGCCAGCAGCGTGCGGACCGTCGCAGAGAACGGCGAGGACTACCGCGTCGTCGCGGTTCCCTTCCGCGAGCGGGGCTTCGCCGTCGTCCTCGTCCAGAACATGGCGACCCAGGAGCGGGTGCTGAAGCGACTGGGTGCGGTGATGCTGCTCTTCGGCCTGGCCGGGGTGATCGGCGCGGCCGCCGCCGGCTGGGCGGTCGCCCGCAACGGACTACGTCCGGTACGCCAGCTCACCCGCAACGTCGAGCGGATCGCGCGTACCGAGGACCTCCAGCCGCTGCCGGTCGAGGGCGACGACGAGATCGCGCGGCTCGCCACGGCGTTCAACGACATGCTGGTCGCGTTGTCGGCGTCGCGCGACCGACAACGCCGCCTGGTCGCCGACGCGGGACACGAGCTCCGTACGCCGCTGACCTCGCTGCGCACCAACCTCGACCTCCTGCTGCAGGCCGACGCAACGGGCGGTCTCGACGCCGCCGCCCGCGCCGAGCTGCTGGACGACGTACGCGCGCAGATCGAGGAGCTGTCGACCCTGGTCGGCGACCTGGTCGAGTTGGCGCGTGACGAGCCGCTGCGTCCCGTCGTGGAGCAGGTCGACCTGGCCGAGGTGGTGGATCGCGCGGTCGCACGGGCCCGCCGACGAGGGGCCGACCTGGCGTTCGAGGTCGACACCGAGCCCTGGTGGGTGGCCGGCGAGTCCGCCTCGCTCGAGCGCGCCGTGACCAACCTGCTGGACAACGCCGTGAAGTGGAGCCCGCAGGGTGGAACCGTGCGGATCCGGCTCAACCACGGGACTCTGACGGTCGACGACGAGGGCCCCGGCATCGCCCCGGGCGACCGTGAGCAGGTCTTCGAGCGCTTCTACCGGTCGGAGGAGTCGCGGTCGATGCCGGGGTCCGGGCTCGGGCTCTCGATCGTCCGGCAGGTCATCGAGCGTCACGCCGGGAACGTCCGGGTGGACGAGAACGACCGCGGCGGCACCCGGATGGTGTTGCAGCTGCCCGGCGCCCCGCTGCTCGCCGGCTGAGGCGGGGCGTGGCGAATTCCCCGCCCAGGCGGGGAATT
This sequence comes from Nocardioides sp., assembly GCF_036503465.1. Lineage (GTDB taxonomy): Bacteria > Actinomycetota > Actinomycetes > Propionibacteriales > Nocardioidaceae > Nocardioides. The sequence goes on along the minus strand of NZ_DASXWU010000083.1, from coordinate 62,393 downwards.
CTGCACTTGCAGGGGGAGACCTGCCCCAACAAGTGTCGAGGAGGGGCACGAAGTCACGGCGTGGTCGTGGCTCAGGCGTGGGTGAGGAGGGCGGCCAGGGCGACCAGTGGCACGCCCCACGACAGCGCCCGCAGCGCACCCTCCAGCGGGTCGAGCAGGTTCGCCCGGGTCAGAGGTACGTCGGTGCCGTCGGCCCGGCGCAGGGTGCCGTCCAGGTCGAGGGTCCGCCGGCGCAGCTCGCGGGCGGGCGTGCTCAGCCGACGCTGCGTGTACGTCAACGCGACCGCGGCCCCCGTCGCGGCGACCGCCGCGAGATCGCGTGCGCTCCCGAGCCCCGGCTGCTGCGCGAGGTAGCCGACCACCACCGGGAACCCGCCCCATCCCAGGCCGAAGGTCAGGTCGTTGTGCAGCCGGCCGCCGGCCAGCTCGAGGTTGTAGCCCACCACGACCGCGACGCCCACGGGGACGGCCACCGCGACGGACCAGTTCGTGCCGCGCCACCAGAAGGCGCCGTACGCACCCAGGGCGACGGCCCCGAACAGCGCGAGGGTCGCGGTCAGGAGCAGAGCCCGGTCGCCGAACGCCGTGCGGAGCGGGTGCCCGGCCCGCTCGTCCAGCGCGTGGGCGGCGATGCCGACGGCGAGGAAGAAGGCGAGCACGGTCAGCCCGAGCGCGGTCCAGGCGAGGTCCGGCGCGAGCGCGGCGCCGAGCACCGCGTAGCTGAGGTGCCACAGCGTGTACGGCGGGTGGAGCAGCGTCCAGCCGTCCGCCAGCGGACCACCGCGCCGCGCGTAGTACGCGGGCTGCTCAGCCACGCGTCCGGCGGCCACACATGACCAACCCCCCGCCCAGGCTCATCCTCCGCGTCAGCACGTCCTCGAACCCCGCCTCGCGCCACATCTCCACGTGCCGCTCCACCGGGTAGCGGCGGTAGTGCGCCTCGATCGACGGTCCCAGGAAACGCCCGACCTCCGCCCACTCGCGGCCACCCGCCACCAACCCCGCGCTGGGCAGCACCACGCGGGTGTACAGCCGCCAGGCGGGCAGCCAGACCGGAGCCCGCGGTACGGCGAACTCCAGGCTCGCGACGGTCCCGCCCGGTCGCACCACCCGGGCCAGCTCGCGCAGCGTCGCGGCGGGGTCGGCGACGTACCGCAGCAGATACGTGAAGGTCAGCGCGTCGAACGTCGAGTCCGCGAACGGCAGCTGCTCGGCCCGCCCCACCGCCAGCGAGACGCGTCGCTCCCCCGCCTGCCCCACCCGGTCACGCCCGCGGCGCAGCATCTGCTCGGTCAGGTCGACGCCGGTGATCCGCGCGTCCGTACGCCGGGCCAGCATCAGCGCCACGCCCGCGGTGCCGGTGGCCACGTCGAGCACGCTGCCTGGCCGGTCCTCGGCGACGGCGTCGACCATCGCGGTCCGCCACCGGCGGTTCTGCCCGAGGGACAACAGCTCCTCGAGCACGTCGTACCGAGCAGGCAGACCGTCGAAGAGGTCCCGGGCGAACGCGTTGGGCTCCTCGCGCGACCGGCGTACCGCCGCGTCCCACCGTCGTCCCATGGCACCTCCGGGTTCACCGTAGACGGCGTGAGCTCTCAGATCTCGAAGCGGTAGCCCATGCCGGCCTCGGTGATCAGGTGCCGCGGCTGTGCGGGGTCGTCCTCGAGCTTCTTGCGGAGGCCACCGACGTACACCCGCAGGTAGTTGGTCTCCCGGCCGTACGCCGGACCCCACACCTCGTGCAGGAGGTCGCGCTGGCTGACCAGGCGGCCGGGCGTCCGCACCAGCATCTCCAGCAGCCCCCACTCGGTCGGGGTCAGCCGCACCACGTCGCCACGACGGGTGACCCGTCTGGCGGGGAGGTCGATCACCAGGTCACCGGCCTCGAGGACCGGGATGTCGGAGCCGGCACGGCGTGCCGCGGCCCGGATGCGGGCCAGCAGCTCCTCCATCCCGAAGGGCTTCGTGACGTAGTCGTCGGCGCCGAGGTCGAGCGCCTGCACCTTCTCGGTCGACTCGGCGCGGGCCGACAGGACCACGACCGGGACGGTGCTCCACGCGCGCAGCTGCCGGAGCACCTCGACGCCGGTGACGTCGGGAAGACCGAGGTCGAGCACCACCACGTCGGGCCGGTCCTCGCGCACCGCCTGCAGCGCGGAGCGGCCGTCGGCGGCGATCAGCACCTCGTGGTCCTCCGCGCGCAGGCCGATGCCGAGCGCCCGGCGGAGGGTCGCATCGTCGTCGACCAGCAGCACCTTCACGAGGTCGTGTCTCCCGGGAGGTCGAGCACCATGGTGAGACCGCCACCCGGAGTGTCCACGGCCTCGAGGGTCCCGCCCTGTGCCTCGGTGAGGCCACGGGCGACGGCCAGGCCCAGACCGACCCCCGTGCCGACGTCGCCGTGCCGCTGGAACGGCTCGAAGATCCGGCTGCGCAACGCCGCGTCCACCCCGGGTCCGTGGTCGACGACCCGCAGCTCGACGCGGGCGCCCCGCACGTCAGCCTCGATCCCCACGACCTCGCTGTAGCGCAGCGCGTTCGCCACCAGGTTGGCGACGACACGCTCCAGCAGCCCGGGGTCGACGTACGCCGTGGGGAGCTCGCCGACGCGCACCCGGTCGGCGTGGTCGAGACCGGCGAGTGCACGGCGTACGACCTCGCCGAGCGGGACCTCGTCGGCGATCGGTGTGACCGCGCCCGTCTCGAGGCGGCTCATGTCCAGCAGGTCGCTGACCATCGTGGTGAGCCGCGAGATGGACGTGTCCATGGCCCCGAGCAGCTCGCGGCGCTCGGCCTCGTCCAGCCGACGATCATGGGTCTGCAGGGTCTCTGTCGCCGAGCGCAGCCCGGCCAGCGGCGTACGCAGGTCGTGGGAGACGGCCGCGAGCAGGGCCGTACGCGTGCGGTTCCCGGCCTCGAGCTGCCGGGCCGCCATCGACTGTCGCGCCAGCTCCTCCCGCTCGCGCAGCACGCCGACGTGCGAGGCGAACGCCGCGGCCACCGATCGCTCACGCGGCCCGAGCGAGGTGCCGCGGAGGACCAGCCACCCGCCGGCGCCGGCGGGTAGGACGATCGTGCCGGGGTGGGGCGCGGACTCCTCGGTCACGAGCTCGGCGGCCTGCGCCCCGAACGTGTGCCGGGCCAGGTCGAGCAGCCGGGGTACGTCGTACTCGCCGCCGAGGACCTGACGGTTCAGCATCGCCAGCGTGCCGGCCTCCCGCGCCGCAGCCCTGGCCTCGGCCCGGCGCCGTGCCGCGGCGTCGACCACGGCCGAGACGGCGATCGCGGTCAGCAGGAACACGACCAGCGTGAGCAGGTCGGACGCGCGGTCGATGGTGAGGGTGTGGACCGGCGGTGTGAAGAAGTAGTTGAGCAGGAGCGCGGCAGCCAGGGCGCCCGTGAGGCCCGGCCAGCGGCCGCCGACGAGCGCCGCGAGCACGGTCAGGCTCAGGAAGCACATGCTCTGCAAGGACAGACCCGACCGGCTCCCCCGGGCCGCGACCAGCACGGCGGTGAGCACCGGGAGGCCGACGACCACCAGCAGCCATCCGCCGGCGACCCGCCACCGGCCGAGCCGGCCGGCATCGTGGCTGTCCACGGGCCCAGTGTCCATCAGCGAGCAGTGTCCACCAGCGAGGCCAGGTCCTCCCGCGACCTGCTCCTCACCCCACGTGCACGTGCGGTCGCCGCGTGGGGTCGGGTTCGGCGCGTCGCAGCACCTCGCGGGTGACCGGCGCGATCTCACCGGAGCCGAAGAGCAGGAAGCGCAGGAGCTGCTGGAGCGGGTTGCCCTCCGTCCACTCGAAGTAGACGTGCGGGTTCACGCCGGTGTCGTCACGGATGCGCAGCGCCAGTGCCGCCAGGGCGTTCGCCACCGACGGAGCGCTGACGCTCATCACGCGATAGCGCTGGTGGAGCACCTCGCCGTGCACGTGCAGCCGTCCCTCGAAGTCGCTGGGGTCGACGACGGTGACCTCCACGAAGATCACGTCGGGGTCGGACGGCAGGTCGTGGTCGCGGCGCAGCCGGCGGAGCTTGTCGACGTACTCCTCGACGTCCCGCGTCTCCGTCTTGTGGGCCACGAGCCGGATGGTGCGGCGCGCGCAGTCGCGGAGGAAGACCCGGCTGGTCGCGTCGAACTCGATCTCCCGGGCGCGCAGCTCGAAGACCCGCTTCACCCGGGACGCGAGCGAGACGACCACGATCGCGGCGATGAAGCCGCCGCCGATCTTGACCCCGTCCGGGCGCTCCACGACGTTGCTCGCGGTCGTGTACGCCAGCACCACGGTGGTCACCGCGAAGCCGATGGTGCGCCACCGCTGCCCGGCGCGACGCGCGGCCAAGGTGACGGCGGTGGCGGCGCTGGTGAAGAGCACGAGGACGCCGGTGGCATAGGCGCCGCCCTGCCCGTCGACGCTGGCGTCGAACAGCCACGTGATCAGGAACGCCGCGCCGGTCAGGATCAGCACCAGCGGCCGCACGGCTCCGGCCCATTCCGGGGACATGCCGTAGCGGGGCAGGTAGCGCGGGATCAGGTTCAGCATCCCGGCCATGGCCGAGGCCCCGGCGAACCAGAGGATCGCGATCGTGGAGGCGTCGTACGTCGTGCCGAAGGCGTTGCCGAGGTACTCGTGCGCCAGGTAGGCCAGCGCCCGCCCGTTGGCGTGGCCACCCGGCTCGAACTCGTGGGCCGGGATCAGCAGGGTGGTCGCGAACGAGCTGGTCACCAGGAAGACGCTCATCACCACCGCGGCGGTCGTCAGCAGCCGTTTCGTGTCGCGGATGCGGCCGCTCGGGCGGCGCTCCGTATCGGTGGAGTCGCCGCGGACGTGCGGCATCACCGCCACCCCGGTCTCGAACCCGGACATGCCGAGGGCCAGCTTCGGGAAGACCAGGACCGCGACGGCCAGCATCGCGAGCGGGTTGCCGTGCTCGGCGACGAGAGCGTGTCGCCAGTCCGGCACCAGCTGGGGATGCGAGAGCACGCGACCCAGCGCGACCAGGATCACGACGGTGTTGAGGGTCAGGTAGGTCACGACCAGCGCGACGGCGACGCCGATCGCCTCCGTGAAGCCCCGCAGGAACACCGCGCCGAGCAGCGCGACCAGGACCAGCGTGATCACCACCTGGTGACCGGACAGGTAGGGGCGGAGGTTGGGGTTCTCGATCAGGTGGGCACTGGCGTCGGCGGCCGACAGGGTGATGGTGATGATGAAGTCGGTGAGCGCGAAGCCGAGCAGGGCCAGCACGAACAGCTTGCCCTTCCAGAAGCTGAGCAGCCGCTCGAGCATCGCGATCGAGCCTTCACCGTGCGGACTCTCCTCCGCGACACGTCGGTAGACCGGAAGTGCGCCGAAGAGCGTGAGCGCCACCAGCACCAGCGTGGCGATCGGGGAGAGCAGCCCGGCGGCGAGGGCGGCGATCCCCGGCTGGTAACCGAGCGTCGAGAAGTAGTCGACGCCGGTCAGGCACATCACCCTCCACCACGAGTTGCCGGTGTCGGCGTGACCGACCTCGCCCTCGGTCACCAGCCACTCGCGGGCCCGTCGGCCGAGCGGCCGGCTGGGCGCCGTGGTCATCGGCGTGCTCGGGCCGCGGCCGTCGCGAGCACCACCAGGACGGCGAGGCGCGCGACGTCGGGGGTCCCGTCGAACCCGAGCACGCCGAAGCGATGGATCACGAAGCCGTCGACCACCAGCCACCCGACCAGTGCCGCGGCCGTGGCGGTCGGCAGGCGGACCCCGAAGGAGGCGACGCTGACGAGCACCGCCACCGCGCCCAGCTCGGCGTACGCCGGTGCGTGGGCGAGGCTTCCCACGTCGACCACGGCGAGGCCGCCCCACAGGACGATCCCGACGCGGACCCCGGACAGGCGACGCCACGGGATCTCGGCGAGGTCGACGCCATCGCCGTGGCGCACCGGCGCATGGATGCTCACGCCTTCAGCCTGCTGCGCGCGGGCGCGGCACTCGCCGGTCTTGACGCGTTCCTGACGCCGATGTCCGCCGCGTCACACGTCAGCGCTGCCGGTCAACCCAGCAGGTCGGCCGCCAGGCGGTGGATGAGGTCCGCACCGTGCTGGGTCAGGATCGACTCGGCGTGGAACTGGATGCCGCGGAAGTGCGGACCCCGCACCAGGTGGACGTCGCCCGTCGAGGGGTCGGCGTCCACCGCGACTCCGTCGGGCAGGCGCAGCTCCCCGGACACGCGTCCGACGAAGGTGTTGTAGAACCCGACCCGCTCGCGGCGGCCCTGGACGGTGATCTCGTCCTGAGTGCCCTGGAAGACGATGTCCTTGTAGACCAGCGGGATCCCGAGCCGGTCGCACAGCACCTGGTGCCCAAGGCATACCGCGAGGAACGGCCGGTGGCTCGCCAGCAGACCCTCGACCACGCGACGGAACGTCGCGATCTTCGGGTCGCCGTCGTCGCGCGGGTCGCCCGGCCCCGGGCCGACGATCACCAGGTCCGCGTCGGCGAGCGACCTCTCGTCGTACGCCGTGTGCGGGACGACGGTGCTCGTCATGCCGGCGACGCCGAGCACGTGGCGGAGCATGTTGACGAAGTCGTCCTCGCCGTCGAGGATCGCGACCCGTCTGCCGGTCAGCGCCGGGTCGGCAGGGGTGCCGGACTGGTCGGTCAGCCAGAACGACGCGAGGCGTCGGTTGCGGGCGTTGAGCGAGAGCAGGACGTCCTCGTCGTTGACCAGCTCGGCGACGTTCACGCTCGGGACCGGCGCCGGCGAGGCGAGCCCGAACGCCGAGAGGATGCCGCCCGCCTTCGCGTGCGTCTCGGCGACCTCGTAGGCCGGGTCCGAGTCGCGCACCAGGGTGGCACCGGCCGTGACCGTCAGCCGGCCCTCCAGGTCGACGTCGGCGGTGCGGATCACGATCGGGCTGTCGACCACGGGAGTGCCGTCGGCGTCGCGACCGAAGATCGCGAGCGCCGCGCCGTAGTAGCCCCGGCCCTCGGGCTCGTACTGCGTGATCAACCGGCAGGCGTTCTGCACCGGGCTGCCGGTGACCGTGGCGGCGTACATCGTGTCGCGCAGCACCTCGCGCGGGTCGCGGCTGGTGCGGCCGGCCAGGAAGTACTCGGTGTGGATGAGCCGGCTCATCGGCTTCAGGAACGGCCCGAGCACCTGGCCGCCCTTGTCGCAGATGTCGCACATCATCTTCAGCTCCTCGTCGACGACCATGAAGAGCTCGAAGATCTCCTTCTCGTCCTCCAGGAAGTCGAGCAGCGCTCCTCGCACGTCGCCGTCCTGCGGCAGCCGGAACGTGCCGCTGATCGGGTTCATCCGCACGTCGTCGCCGTGGATCGACACGTGCCGCTCGGGGCTCGCGCCGATCAGGTAGCGGTCGCCGGTGAAGAACACGAAGGTCCAGTACGCGCCGTGCTCGCGCTCGAGCAGCCGGCGGAAGACGGTGAGCGCCGTGGCTGAGCTCCAGTCGGCGACCTGGGCGCGGTAGTGGCGGCCGATCACGAGGTTCGCGCCCTCACCCTGGCCGATCTCGTCGCGGATGATCGCCCCGACGAGATCGGCGTACGCCGTGTCGTCGACGTCGAAGCCGCCTCGGTCCGCGAACTCGACGCCGCTGTCGTCGATCGCCTCGATCACCTCGTCGACGCTGAACTCCAGCTCGGTCTCGACGTCGACCACGACCAGCGGCGTGCCGTCGTCGTGAGCAGCGAACCCCCGCTCCCGCACCTGTTGGAACGGCACCGCGACCAACCGGTCGGCGATGTGCCCGCCCTCGGGGACGCCCTCCTCGATGGGGATGTCCAGCAACGACTCGACGACACGGCGCCGTCCCCCGACCAGCCCGACGGTCTGGCGGTCACCGACCCGGGTCGACCGCCGGATGATCGCCCAGGCCTCGTGCCCCTGGAGCGCGGCGATCGCATCCCGGGCGTTGCTCGAGGGGAGGTCGGCGGTCATGGCGCCCGAATCTACCGACGCTCGGCACCACCGGTGATCGAGGAGGCCGAAGCCGACCCCGGGCTCACGCGCCGGCGGGCTCCGGAAGCAGGCCGAGCTGTCCCAGCATCGCGAGCTGGTCGATGACGTGCCAGTGCTCGCAGAGCCTGCCGTCGACCAGGCGGTAGACGTCGATCCCGGCGATCGTGAACGCCCGGCCGGTCGCGGGGATGCCGGCGAACTCGCCGACATGTGTCCCGGAGTTGGTCCAACGGACCACCACGCGGTCGCCCTCCGCCACCAGGTCCTCGATGGTGAAGTGCGGAGCCAGCGCCCCGGTGATCAGGGAGAACCTGTCGATCGCCCCCTCCTTGCCGGTGCCCTGTCCGGGCACCGGGTCGTGCTCCTCGTAGTCGTCGACCGCCAGATCGCCGACGGCGTCCACGTCACCCTGGTTGAGCAGTTCGTACAGCCGGAGCACCGACTCCTTGTTCCCCTCGACAGTCATGACGCCTCCTCGTACGTGCCCTTCGAGATGCCTCTCACAGTGGCGCACCGGTTCCTCGAAGACCACGACACGGAGGTCACCGAGTTTCTCACCGACTAGCATCGACAGCTGATGTCCGGCCTTGCACAGCTGCTGAGACGACACCGCGAGGCTGTAGGTCTCACACAGGAGGAACTGGCCGATCGGGCCCAGCTCAGCGCGCGCACGATCAGCGACATCGAGCGCGGCGTGCGGTCCCGCGTCTATCCCGACACCGCCCGGCGCCTGAGCGTCGCACTGGAGCTTGGGAAGCCCGAGCTCGAGACTTTCGTCGACGTCGCGCGCGGTCGGCGGGTGGTGTCGCGGGAAATCCCGGTCACGCAGCCGGGCGTGCCCCGGCCGTTGACGGCGCTGCTCGGTCGCGAGCAGGAGCTCAGCGAGCTCGTCAGGGATCTGGACCCCGCCTCAGCGATCCGACTCGTCACCATCACGGGACTCGGCGGTGTCGGCAAATCCAGGTTGGCGCTGGCTGCCGCCACAGAGTTGGAACCGCTCTACGGCGGGCGCATCCACATGCTCCCGGTCGTCGCCAACCAAGAGCCGGAGCACCTGCTGGGCGCCCTGGCGAGGTCGCTCGGAGTGTCCGATCGGGCGTCCCTCGCTGACGTGGGCGCTCACCTCTCGGGAGGCCCCACCCTCCTGCTGCTCGATTCGCTCGAGCACGTCCTCGTGGCGGCCGATGACCTCGAGGTTGCACTGATGGCGGTCCCCGACCTACGGATCCTGGCTACGAGCCGGCAACGACTCGGGATCGCCGGGGAGCGCGAGATCGCGCTGATGCCATTCACCGTTCCCGACCCGTCAGATCCACGTTGGGCCGAGAGCCCGGCCACGGCCCTGTTCCTCGAGCGGGTGCGGGCGCACAGTCCCCAGCTCCGGATCGACGCAGAGGTCGTCATCGACGTCTGTCGCCGCGTCAGCGGCGTTCCCCTAGCGCTCGAGTTGGCCGCCGCTCGCGTCCGTCATCTGCCGCCGACCGTGCTGCGCGACCGACTTCGGCGCGGGGTCGGCGACCTGGAGGACGCAGGACGCGGCGCGGATCGACAGCGATCCATGGCACAGGTCCTCGCATGGAGCATCGCGACGTTGAACGCGGACGAGAGGCTGGTGCTGCGCGTCGCATCACTGTTCGTGGCCGGTTGGCGGCTCGATGCCGCTGCGCGACTGTGCGGTGAGCACCTGGACGTGGTCCGCGCGACCAGCGGCTTGGTCGATCGGAGTCTGGTGATGCTCGACCGCTCACCGGAGGGACCCGTCGACGTCCCCCGGTGGCGCATGCTGGACGTGGTCCGCGAGTTCGTGCGGGGTCAGGACTCTCAGGCCGTGCCGGCGGATCTTCGCCGGACATACGTGGACTTCTACGTCGAGCTGGTCGCCCACGTGCAGCAACACCTCGGGCGCGAGCACGAATGGTTCCAGCTGCTCGCCACGGAAGAGCCGAACATCCGGACGGCGTTGACCTGGGCAGCGGAAGCGCGGGACGCCGAATCCGTGCTGCGGCTGGCCGGGGGTGTGTGGCACTTCTGGCAAGCGCGGGGAGGCCTGGCCGAAGGCCGCGAGTGGCTCGGCACAGGTCTGTCCATGACGCCACCCGCTGAGGCCGTCACCCGCATGACGGCTTGGTGGGGCGTCGGCTGGCTCGCCTACCACCAGGGCGATGACACAGCCGCCGAGGCAGCGGCTCAGGAACTCGAAGAACTGGCGCACCGACATCAGGACGCCGGTGCGCTTCGCAATGCGCTCACGATCCACGGCATGGTCGCGATCGCCCGCGAGACCACAGCGGATGCCTCACGGCTGCTCGGTGAGGCCCTGAGCATCGCTCAAGGCCTCGGGTCCGGTTGGATCCTCGCAACGTCGCTGCTGAACCTGGGTCTGGCTCACCTCGCCGCCGTCGAGACCGAGCAGGCGCGGCGGAGGCTGGCCGAGGCGCTCGCGGCGTACGAGGACTTGGCGGATGAACGCTTCCGAGCCCGATGTCTGGGCTACCTCGGCCTCGTCTCCCTGCTCGAGAACGATCCGGTGAGGGCTCGTGCCCTCTACCAGCAGAGCCTCGCCGTGTTCGGGAGGCTGGCCGAGCCGGGCGGGACGGCTGAGGGCCTGGCCGGCATGGCTGCCGTCGAGGCCTCCCTGAGTCACGCGGCCCGTGCCGCGTTGCTCGCCGGCGCCGGCGAGCGTCTGTTCGAGAGCCACGCCGGTCGCGCCTTGCCGCTGGAGCGGCGGACGACCGCGCGCTACCTCTCGTCGGCGAAGCAGCTGCTCGGCTCGGAGGCGTGGTCAGCGGAATGGCACCGCGGCCGCGAGCTCCCGCTCGCCGACGCCCTCGAGCTCGCGCTCGCGTCCTCATCGGCATCTGCCGGGTGACCGTGCTCCGGTGGTGGAGGGCGGCCATCCTGCGGCCGTCTCGAGTACACCATGGCTCTCAGCGGACGTCCTGGATCGCATTCAGGTAGCGGAGCACCGTCCGCAGCTCGGCGACGGTGAAGCCGGCGTGCACCTTCTCCAGCTGCCGCAGGATCTCGCCGTACGCCGCCATCACCTGCTCCTCGTCGAACGGTCGCGCGTGCACCCAGAGCTTGCGCCGGTCGGACGGGTCGGGACGCCGTTCGATCATTCCCTTGGCCTCGAGCCGGTCGAGCACCCGGGTCGTGGTGCTGGACGGCAGCTCGGTCACCTGTGACACCTGGCCGGGCGTCATCGGCTCGCCGTGGCGCACCAGGACGCCGTACGTCTGGAAGTCCACGACGTTGAGGCCGATCGAACGCGCGATGCGCTCGTTGGTGAGCACCGCGGAGGCGATGACCTCCTGCATCGCCAGAGCGAGCTGGTCGCCGAGCTGTTTCCGGGTGGACAAGGCCTGCGCACCTCGCTATTCTCTCCAGATCGGAGCTATCCCGCTACAGAGAAATCCTGATCAGGGACTTCTCACATCACAGATTACCTCACACGGAGGAGTGACACGATGGCCGAGAAGCGCGGGCTCGCCATGGGCGTGCTCATCTTCGCGTCGTTCATGGACCTGCTCGACGCGACGATCGTCAACGTCGCGCTCCCGTCGATCCGGACCGACCTCGACGCCAGCGGCGCTCAGCTCGAGTGGACCGTCGGCGGCTACCTGCTGGCCTTCGCCGTGCTGATGATCACCGGCGGGCGACTCGGCGACATCCTCGGCCGCAAGCGACTGTTCGTGGCCGGCGTCGTCGGCTTCACCATCGGCTCGGCGCTCGCCTGCGTCGCGCCGACGATCGGTGTCCTGCTGCTCGCCCGCCTCGTCCAGGGCGGGTTCGCGGCGATGATGGTGCCGCAGGTGCTGTCGTCGCTGCAGGCGCTGTACGCGCCACGCGAGCGCGCCGCGATGCTCGGCGTGATCGGTGCGGTCTCCGGCGTCTCCGCGGTGATCGGCCCCGTGCTCGGCGGCTGGCTGGTCAGCAGCGACGCCTTCGGCATCGGCTGGCGCAGCATCTTCCTGATCAACCTGCCGGTGGGCGTCGCGCTGGTCGCTCTCGCGCTGCGTTGGGTGCCGGAGACCCTCTCGGAGCATCCGCTCCGGCTCGACCCGCTCGGGCTCGTCCTGGCCACCGTGGGTCTGCTCGGCGTGGTCTACGCGCTCGTCGAAGGCCGTCAGCAGGACTGGGCTGCGTGGGTCTGGGGCGTGGGCGTGGCCGGTGTCCTGGTGCTCGCGGCGTTCGTCGTACAGCAGATACGCCGTGAGCGCGCCACCGGTTCGGCGCTGCTGCCGATGCGGCTCTTCGCCGACCGTGGCTTCTCGGCCGGTCTGGTCACCCAGGGCACGTTCCAGGGGTCGCTGGCCGGGTTCGCGCTCGTGTTGACGGTGTACCTGCAGACCGGGCTCGGCTGGTCGGCCGTGCACGCCGGGTTCACGCTGCTGCCGTTCAGCCTCGGTGCTTTCGTCGGCACGGGCGTGTCGGTGCCGCTGGGGACCGAGCTCGGCAAGGTCGTGATGGTGGCCGGCGCCGCCCTGCAGTCGGCGGCCACGGTCTGGGTGCTGGCGGTCGTCCACGGCCAGGGCGACGCGCTCTCCACGTGGAACCTGGTGCCGGCGCTGGTGGTGTCGGGGATCGGGCTCGGACTGCTGGTCGCGCCGCTGGTCGACGTGGCGTTGGCGACGATCCCGACGACCGAGGCCGGCGCGGCGTCCGGCACCTACGGCACCGTCCAGCAGGTCGGCGCCGCCCTCGGAGTGGCGATCACCGGGACCGTGTTCTTCGGCGTCGTCGGCACGTCGTACGACGCGGCCTCGCTGCGGTCGGGCCTGCTCGCCGCGTGCTGGGTCGCCGCCGGCGGCTACGCCCTCTCCGCCCTCGCCAGCCTGCTGCTCCCCTCCCGCGCGCAGGTCCATGCCCACCACGAAGCCCTCGAACGCGACCTCGCCGAGCAGGACCCAGTCGCTGCCTGATCCAGCCCGACAACCAGGTCTGGGCAAGCTCGACAAGCACAAACGCGAGCGAAGCGAGCACGCGGGATCCGGCGGCATCCCTGCTGAGGCTCGTGCGCGCGGCGGTCGAAACCGACGACTGAATGATGCGCGCGCGAGACTCAGTGCCGCCGGATCACGCAAATCAACTGGGTCGCGCGGGTCAGGACGACGTAGAGGGTGGCGCGGCCGGTCGGCGACTCGGCCTCGATGGCGTCCGGGTCGACGACGACGATGCCGTCGAACTCCAGGCCCTTGGTGTCGATGCCGGTGAGCACGACGATCCGGTCGTCGCCGGCGGCGGCGGGGTTGCTCGCGTGCGGCGCGTCGTCGGCGTACTCCGGCCACGACGCCAGCCACCGCGACACCTCGGGTCGTCGAGCGAGCGGTACGACGACCCCGACGGTCCCACCGACCTGACCGGACACCTCGGCGAGCGAGGACCGCACGGTGGCGGCGAGGTCGGGACCCGCGGGCACCTCCTGCGGCGAGACCCCGGTGGAGCGGACAGCGGTGGGCAGGTCGGCGTCGAGGCCGACCCGCTCGGCGTACGCCGCGGCGTACTCGTAGATCTCGGCGGAGTTCCGGTAGTTGGTCGACAGGTGGAACTCGTGCAGCTCCTTGCCCTCGACCGCGGCCGCGCGTGCGGCTGCCGACTCAGTGGGCTCCGGCCACGACGACTGGGCCGCGTCGCCGACGATCGTCCACGTCGCCGAGCGGCCGCGTCGGCCGACCATCCGCCACTGCATCGGGGTGAGGTCCTGGGCCTCGTCGACGAGGATGTGGGCGTAGCCGTCGTCCTGGATCCGGTGCGTCGGCGGCTGCCACGGCCCCGCCCCGGGCCCGAACTCCCGGTCCGCCGCCGTCGAGAGCTCCTGCAGGTCGCCGCCGAGGAAGTCGTCGAGCTCGTGGTCCTCCTCGCGGGTGCGGTCGGGCACGTCGCCGAGCGCGTAGCGGAGCTCGTCGACCAGCGGGATGTCGTCGACCGACAGGTCGCCGGCCTGCCACGACTTCACCAGCAGCCGCTGCTCGTCGGGGGTCACGACGCCCTCGCCGACCCGCGCCAGGAACTCCGGATCGCGGAGCCACGCGAGCACCTCGGACGCCCCCAGCGGCGGCCACCAGGACATCGCGAAGTCGACGAACGCCGGGGACGACAGCATGTCGTCGTCGAAGGCCTCGCGCCCCCGCTCCCGGCCACGCTCGCCACGCACCTGGCGCCACATCACGTCGAGCAGCGACGAGGCTATCCGCGGCAGCTGACGGTTGCGACGGCCCTGACCCATCAGCTGCCGGCGCAGCCTGCCGAGCGAGCCGCGGTCGAGGTGGATCACGTCGTCACGCCAGAAGACCCGGAACTCCTTGGGGGAGCCCGGCGCCTGCTGGCGCGCCGTACGACGCATCAGCTCGGCCATCCGCGCGGAGCCCTTGACCGCCGCGACCGCCGGGGCGTCGTGCCGCGTCGCCCGCAGACCACCGACGACCTCACCCAGCGACCGCAGAGCCACCGCGGTCTCCCCCAGCGACGGCAGCACCCGCTCGATGTAGCGCATGAAGACACCCGACGGGCCGACGACGAGGACGCCGCCGGTCTCGTAGCGGCGGCGGTCGGTGTAGAGCAGGTACGCCGCGCGGTGCAGCGCCACGACCGTCTTCCCCGTTCCGGGACCACCACTGATCGCGACCACACCCTTGGCGGGTGCCCGGATCGCCCGGTCCTGCTCGGCCTGGATCGTCGCCACGATGGAGTGCATGGAGCGGTCGCGTGCGCGCGAGAGCTGTGCCATCAGCGCGCCCTCGCCGACGATCGGCAGGTCCGTCTCGGCCTCGGCATCGAGCAGCTCGTCCTCGACGCCGACCACCTTCGGGCCCGAGCAGCGGAGCACCCGCCGCCGGATCACGTCGTGGGGCTCGGCGGCGGTCGCCTGGTAGAACACCGCCGCGGCCGGCGCGCGCCAGTCGATGAGCAGGGAGTCGCGGTTGTCGTCGCGGAGCCCGATCCGGCCGATGTAGCGGGGCTCGGGGTCGACCCGCTCCTGCAGGTCGAGCCGGCCGAACACCAGACCCTCGTGCGCGGCGTCGAGCTGCGCGATCCGGCGCGCGGCCTGGAAGACCATCGCGTCCCGCTCGACCAGCCCGCCCTCGTGCCCGAGCGCCCCGCGACCGTGTCCCTCGCGGGCCAGCGCCTGGGCGTTGCGCGCGGACTTCTCCAGCTGTACGTACACCCGGTCGACGAACGCCTGCTCGGCAGCGAGCTCGGCGGTCAGCACCTCGTCAGCCACGTGACGACTACTCCCTCGGATCCCCGACCATCCCGGGGCCCGGGACGGAAAATCTGCAAGTCGCCCATCGTATCGGCCGGACTCGGCCGTCGACGTCCGGATCGGGCAGATCGGACGCGGGTCGTCTGTGACAGGCTCGGCCCGTGAAGGTCTACATCTCGGTCGACCTGGAGGGCGTCGCCGGCATCGCAGACTGGGAGCAGTGCGTCGCCCGGGGCGACGACTACGCGCTCGGTCGCGACCTGGCGCTGGGCGAGGTCAACGCGTCGATCGACGGCGCGATCGAGGCCGGCGCCGAGCAGATCCTGGTGAACGACAGCCACTCGTTCATGCGCAACCTGCCGCCCGGCGAGCTCGCGGGCCACGCGTCGTACCTCTCCGGGCGCTTCAAGCCGCTGTACATGATGGAGGGCCTCGACGCGTCGTTCGACGTCGCGCTCTTCCTCGGCTACCACGCCGCGATGCCGACGCCGGGCATCCTGTCGCACACCTACAACCCGCGCGCGATCGCCAACGTGACCCTCAACGGCACCGTCACCGGCGAGGCCGGCATCAACGCGCTCGTCGCGATGCACCACAGCGTGCCGATCGAGGTGATCACCGGCGACCAGTACGTCGGGCCCGAGGCCGCGCCGTTCTGCCCCGGCATCAACGCGATCGAGGTGAAGACCTCGATCAGCCGGTACGCCGCCGAGCACCTGCACCCCCACATCGCCCAGCAACGCATCCGTGAGGGCGTCTACCAAGCGCTCTCCGAGCCGTCCGCCGGAGCTCCCGTGATGCACCTGCCGGCGACGCTCGAGATCCAGCTGATGTCGCCCGACATGGCCGAGCAGGCGACCTGGCTCCGCGGCGTCGAACGTCTCACCTCGACGACCGTCCGGTGCGAGGACGACGACCCGATGAGGCTCTACCGGAGGTTCATGACCCTGGTGTTCCTGACCCGCAGCCTGGTCGAGACGCGCTGATCTCCCGGCGCGTCGAGCCCCGACGTGTCAACCTTCCTCCGGGCTCGGCCGGTTGAGGCGGGGAGGAGGTCCGGTGGACTTCAGCGAGTACGTCGCCGCGCGCGGGCGCGCGCTCTGGCGTGCCGCGTGGCTGCTCACCGGCGACAGCCACCTCGCGGAGGACCTGGTGCAGACCTCCCTTGCGAAGGCCTGGCCGCACGACGAGCGGGTGGCCGCGAACGGCTCGTTCGAGACCTACGTGCGGCGAGCGATGCTGAGGACGTATCTCTCGTGGCGAGGTCGGCGGTGGATCGGCGAGGTCCCGAGCGCCGACCCGCCGGAGGACGGTGTCAGCGACGAGCATGCCGACGTCGACCTGTTGCGTGCACTGGACTCGCTGTCGCGGCAGCAGCGTGCGGTCGTGGTGCTGCGATACTTCGCAGACCTGACCGAGGCCGACACCGCCGCGGCCCTCGGGTGTTCCGCCGGCACCGTCAAGGCCCACCACGCCCGGGCCATCGCCGCCCTGCGCACCTCCGGCCTCCTCCGCCCCGACGAGCGTGAGGAGGCCCGATGACCGACCTGACCCCCGGTGAGCGGACCGGGTTGATGACCCGGCTGCATGACGCCGTTCCCGAGGCACCCGAGCTCGTCGACCTGGCCCCGCGTGCCGAGACGCGCGCCCGCAGGGTACGTCGCACCCGCCGGGTCGGCGTCCTTGTCGCAGCAGCGGCCGCGGTCGCCGCCGTGATCGTCGTCCCACAACTGGCCGGCGGACATGAGAATCCGCCCACGACACCGCAGCCCGCCCCGGCGCACTGCGTTCGGGACACCCGCCTCGACCACCAGGACTTCCGGGTCGGCACGGCTGCCTGGGTGATCCCGTGCACGGGCCCCGAGCGCCTCGACATGGACATCCCCATGCCATCCGGAGTGCTGCGCGGACGGGCAGCCGCGTCGCTGGTCAGGACGCTGCAGGCCAAGGCCTACGACGCATACCCCCAGGGCTGCCCCTCCGCCAACTACCCGGGCATCGGCTTCCAGGTCGGGTTCACGGATGGCACCGTCGCCGCGGTCGGCCTCAGCGGCTGTGGCGGCACCGTCAGTCCCGGGAACCAAGCGGTCAACGAGTACTTCCTCGACTTCGCGGACCTGCTCGCGTCCGACCTACAGCGCCAGAACGACGATCGACACCGCCGCTACCGCCCCACGCGACCTCCCCCTCAGTGCCCACCTGACCTCTCGAACCCGGCTGCCATGAACATCGACGGTCGGTCCGCCCGCACTCTCGACACGACGGGCGCCCTGCTGGACCTGTCCGCGGATGAGGCTCTGGTCTGCCGGTACGACGGCGGTCGGCTCGTCGAGACGCGTCGCGACCTCGACCCGGAACGACTGCTCCTGACGTCCGCGTCCGGCTGGTACCTCGACAACCCTGGTGACTACGCCAACGCCTGGGGCGGGAGGGATCATCCCGTGCCGCCCAGCGAGTACCTGGTGACCCTGCGCGACAAGACCGACACCTGGCGCACGTTCACCGTCACCGGCCGCGTCGGCATCGTCACCTTCTACCGCGGCGGGGGGCATGTCGATCGACTCGGCTTCGCGAGTCCGCCGCTGCTCGAGGCACTCGGCCTGCACGCGGGTCGCTGAGCCGGCTACCTCTTCTGGTTCAAGAAGGCCGTCATCGCCTCCCTCGCCTCGTCCGAGGCGAACAGCCGGGCGCTGAGGGCGGCCATGTCCGCGCCGAGGTCGTCGATGCGGCCGACCAGGTCGGCGTTGAGGATCTTCTTCGACTCGCGCAGACCCTGGGCCGCACCGCTCGCGAGCTGCGCGCAGACCGTCGCGACGGCGTCGTCCAGCTGGTCGGCGGGGACGGCACCGGTGACCAGGCCGTACGCCGCCGCGTCGGCGCCGGAGAACACCTCGCCGCCGAGCGTCGTCAGCGCGGCCGCGCGGGGGTTCATGCGGGCGTGCACGGTCAGCGAGATGATCGCGGCGGCGAGGCCCAGCTTCACCTCGGTCAGGGCGTACGTCGCGTCCTCGGCGCTGATCGCGACGTCACTGGCGGCGACGATCCCGATGCCGCCGGCCCTCACCGCGCCCTCGATCCGGGTCACCACCGGCTTGTCCATGGTCACGATCAGGCGCTGGAGCGCGACGATCCGCTGTGCTCCCTCCTCCATGCCGACCGAGGTGGCCTCGGACAGGTCGGCGCCGGAGCAGAACACCTTCCCCTCCTGCCGGACCAGCACGACCTTCACCTCGGCGTCGGAGCCGGCCCGCTCGAGGCGCTCGACCAGCTCGCCCACCAGCTGCCGCGAGAGCGCGTTCCGGTTGTGCGGGGAGTCGAGGGTGATCGTGGCGACCGCACCTGAGACGGCGTAGTGCACGAGCTCGCCCCGTCCTGAGCCTGTCGAAGGGTCCGGCATGCCCGGCATCCTGCCAGGCGTCGGGGGTGGGGATGCCGGGTGGACGGTTCATCACGCTGGGTGGTCGAACCGGCACTGGGCCAGCGGAGTTCACCTGGCCCAGTGCCCGCCCACCTACCCGACGTGATGAACCGTCCCCACGGCGGCCCCCCGACCCATCCACACACCCCAGCGCGCCGAATCCCCCGCGTGACCGAGCGTCGACAGACGCTGACAGCCGAGTCGGGAGAGGCGAGGATCGAGCCGTGAGCCACCTGAGTCCGGTGCCGTCCGGCTCGCCCTCGGACGACGGCGAGCCGGTGGGCGCACGCCTGGCCGCGCTGCTCAGGCGCGCGGCCCGCGGGGACGAGGCCGCCTTCGCCGAGTGGTACGACGCCACCTCGGCGCGGGCGTTCGGGCTCGCCGTGCGGGTGCTCCGCGACCGGGCGCAGGCCGAGGAGGTCACCCAGGAGTCGTACCTCGACTGCTGGCGGCATGCCTCGCGCTTCGACGCCTCCAAGGGCAGCGCGGTGTCCTGGCTGCTGACGATCGTGCACCGCAAGGCCGTCGACCGGGTGCGCTCGGCCGAGGCGTCCGAGCGGCGCGACACGGCGTACGGACGGCGCGAGGTGAGCGTCGCGCACGACGAGACGGCCGAGACTGCCACGGCGTCGATGGAGGCGACCCGCGTCCGAGCCGCGCTGTCGGACCTGACCTCGAAGCAGCGGGAGGCCGTGGAGCTGGCCTTCCTCGGCGGCTACACGCACAGCGAGGTGGCCACGATGCTCGACCTCCCGGTCGGCACCGCCAAGACCCGTATTCGGGACGGCCTGATCCGGCTGAGAGACGCACTGGGCGTCGGAGAGGTGGCGTCGACATGAGCGACATCCATGCGTTGTCGGGTGCCTACGCCGTCGACGCCCTCGACGACGTCGACCGCGCCCAGTTCGAACGACACCTCGCCGAGTGCGCGGCGTGCCGGGCCGAGGTGGCGTCGTTCCGCGAGACGACGGCTCGACTCGCCGAGACCGAGGCCTCGAGCCCGCCGGCATCCCTGCGCGAGGGCGTGCTGAGCGGGATCCGCCAGATCCGGCCGCTGCCTCCGCAGCAGCCGAGCCGCGAGGAGCCGGCCGGCGTACGCCGTCGCCGGCTGCCGCAGATCCTGGCCGCCGCCGCGGCGGTCGTCCTGCTGGCTCTCGGTGCGGTCGTCTGGCACCCCTGGCAGCGCGACCACACCACGCTGGCCGACCGGATCCTGCACGCCCGCGACGCCGTGAGCGTGACCCAGCAGCTGCCCGGCGGGGCCGGCGAGATCAGGCTGGTCCGCTCGGCGTCGCTGGGCCGCGCCGTGATGGTCGGCGACCACGTGCCCGACCCTTCGGCCGGGAAGACCTACCAGATGTGGCTGCAGCAGCCGGGCCAGCAGATGGTCTCGGCCGGGCTGATGCCGGACCCCGACCGCCCGACCGTCCTGTCCGGAGACGCGGCGTCGGCGAAGGCGGCTGCCGTCAGCATCGAGCCCGCGGGCGGATCGGACCACCCCTCCACGCAGGTGGTGGCGGTCTTCTCGTTGACATCGCCGGGCGGGGGTGACGGCTCCAGATGACCATCCCCTCGCGCCTCCGCCGGCGGGTCGCGGTGATCGGATCCGGCGTCGCGGGTCTCACGGCCGCGCACGTCGCGGCCCGGACCGCCCACGTCACCCTCTACGAGGCCGACGCCCGGCTCGGCGGTCATGCGGACACGCACGAGGTGGGTGGCCTCGCGATCGACACCGGCTTCATCGTGCACAACCCGCGCACGTACCCGACCCTGCTCCGCCTCTTCGCCGAGCTCGGGGTCGCGACCCAGCCGTCGGAGATGTCGATGTCGGTCCGCGACGAGGAGACCGGGCTCGAGTACGCCGGTGCGCTGGGGCTGCGCGGACTGTTCCCGCGCCTGCGCAACCTCGGCCGGCCGGCGTACCTGCGGATGCTGACCGAGATCCTGCGCTTCCACCGGAGAGCGCGCGCACAGCTCACCGGACGGTCCCGCGCCGAGGACACCACTCTCCGGGACTTCCTCGACGCGGGAGGGTTCTCGGCGTACTTCCGACGGCACTTCATGGAGCCGCTCGTCGCATCCGTCTGGTCGTGCGACCCGGCCTTGGCGCTGGACTACCCCGCCCGCTACCTCTTCGAGTTCCTCGACCACCACGGGATGCTGTCGGTCACCGGCTCGCCGCAGTGGCGCACGGTCGTCGGCGGCTCGCGCGAGTACGTCGAGCGGGTGGCGGCCGGCCTCGACGACGTGCGGGTCGGCAGCAAGGTCACCTCCGTCCTCGAGACCGAGGACGGCGTCCACGTCACCGACGGGAACGGCCAGACCTCGACGTACGACGCCGTCGTGATCGCGACCCATCCCGACCAGGCGCTGGCCATGCTCGACGAGCCGACGGCGGCTCAGCGCACGGTGCTGGCGGCCATCCCCTACAGCGAGAACACCGCCCTGCTGCACACCGACGCGTCGCTTCTGCCACGCGCCGCCGCGGCGCGCGCCTCGTGGAACTTCCTGCGCCCGCGCGGCCGGGGAGCGGGTGCTGTGACGGTGACCTACGACCTGACCCGGCTGCAGCGACTGTCGACCCGGACCCGCCACCTGGTGACGCTGGGCGGCGAGCACCTTGTCGACCCCGACAGCGTGGTGGCCCGGATTGAGTACGCCCACCCGATCTACACGCCCGAGTCGGTCGCCGCCCAGCGGTCGCTCCCGCAGGCGAACACCCGGCGGATCGCCTTCGCCGGCGCCTACCACGGCTGGGGTTTCCACGAGGACGGCGCGCGGTCCGGTGCCGCGGCCGCCGCGCACGTCGGCCTGCCCTGGGACAGCTCGGAGCCACCGGCACCCGGCATGTACGAGTCACGCATCCGGCACACCCGGCGCCGGCCGTTCCGCACGACGTTCGAGCATCGGGCCCGCACCTGGCTGGTCGACCTCGACGCGCTGCCCGACCACGGCGCGCTCGGCACGTTCGAGGCCAGGGACCACCTCGGGAGTCGCGACCGCACCCTGAGGGAGAACGTCGACGCGTTCCTCGCAGAGCGCGACGTCGATCTGGCCGGCGGGCGCGTGCTGATGGCGGCGAACGCCCGCGCGCTCGGCTACTGCTTCAACCCGATCAGCGTCTTCTGGTGCTTCGACCGGGAGCAGCGGCTCGCGGGCGTGATCCTCGAGGTGCACAACACCTACGGCGGCCGTCACGCCTACCTCGTCCACCCGGACCAGCACGGCCGGGCACGGATCGACAAGGAGCTCTACGTCTCGCCGTTCCACGGCACCGACGGCTGGTACGACGTGCACGTCCCGGTCCCCGGCGAGGAGCTGCTGGTCGCGGTCACCCTGCACACCGACGACGGGGCGGCGTTCAGCGCCTCGCTGGCCGGCCGGCGTACCGAGGTCTCCACCTGGCTTGCGGCGCCGGCCGCCCTGCGTGGCTCGGCGCTGATCCGGATGCACGGCGTCGCCCTGTGGCTGCGCCGGCTGCCCGTGCAGCCACGTCCGGCCGGACACGACGGGAGGTCCGCGCCGTGACCACGCTCGTCGGCCGCCAAGCGATCGACCACTGGCCCGACCTCGCCCGGATCCCGACGGGGCTGCGCACCGACGTCTCGGCGTACGTCGCCCGCCGGCTCTTCGAGGCCGGCGTACGGCGGCTCCCGGTCACCGTCCGTCTCGAAGGGCGAACCCTCGGGACGGGCGGTCCGGAGATGACGATCCACCGCCCCGACGAGTTCTTCGCCCGGCTCGGGCGCGGCGTGCTGATCGGCTTCGGCGAGGCGTACCTGACCGGAGCCTGGGACACGCCGGACCTGGGGGCGTTCCTGACCGTGCTCGCCGCCGACCTGCCGCGGCTCGTGCCCGGCCACCTGCAGCGGCTGCGCGGGGTCGCCGTCCCACGTCCGCCCCGGCGCGAGCGCAGCACCCGGGTGAACTCGCGGCACAACATTTCCCACCACTACGACCTGTCGAACGACCTGTTCGAGCTGTTCCTGGACGAGACCCTGAGCTACTCGGCGGCGTTGTTCGAGTCAGACGAGCTCCGGCTCGACGGCTGCTCGCGGATGACGGCCCCGGCTCCGGGCGGCGACCTGGCGCTCGCCCAGGGGCGCAAGCTCGAGCGGCTGCTGGACCGCACCGGCGTAGGGCCCGGCGCGCGCGTCCTGGAGATCGGCACCGGCTGGGGCGAGCTCGCCATCCGAGCCGCCCGCCGCGGCGCAGCCGTCCACTCGATCACGCTCTCGTCGGAGCAGAGGGACCTGGCCGAACGACGCGTCGCCGGGGCCGGCCTGGCCGACCGGGTGACCGTGCAGCTCCTCGACTACCGCGCCCTGCCGGAGGACGCGTCGTACGACGTGGTGCTGTCGGTGGAGATGATCGAGGCAGTCGGGTATGAGTTCTGGGCCGACTACTTCGCGATCCTGGACCGGGTGACGGCACCCGGCGGGCGGGTCGGCCTCCAGGCGATCACCATGCCGCACGACCGGATGCTGGCGACCCGCCGGTCCTACACCTGGATCAACAAGTACATCTTCCCCGGCGGCTTCCTGCCGTCGGTCGACGCCATCGAGCAGCTCACCTCGCGCCACACATCGCTGCGGGTGTCCGACCGGATGTCCTTCGGCGCGCACTACGTCGAGACGCTGCGGCAGTGGGACGAGCGCTTCCAGGAGGCGCACGAGCGGCTGCTCGCGCTCGGCTTCGACGAGACGTTCCTGCGGATGTGGCACTTCTACCTGGAGTACTCGCGGGCCGGGTTCGCCTCCGGGTACCTCGACGTCAACCAGATCCTGCTGACCGGCCAGGAGGCCCGATGACCGCGACGCTCCCCCGGCGTACGATGCACGCGAGGTCCGGTGGTCTCGCCGCCGAGCTCGAGGCGGCCGCCGAGCCTTTCCTCGGCGGCGGGCTGCCGGTCCGGCTCCGGGCCTGGGACGGCTCCGAGGCGGGGCCGGCCGACGCGCCGCTGGTCGAGCTCCGCTCTCCGGACGCGCTACGCCGGCTGGTCTGGCACCCGGGCGAGCTGGGCGCCGCCCAGGCCTACGTCACCGGCGAGCTCGAGGTGCACGGCGACCTCGGTACCGCACTGACACATGCGTTCACGGTCGGCCGCGAGCGAGCCCTCACCGGCCGGCCGAGCCCGGCGGCGTACGCACACGCGGCGCGGGCACTGCGTCGGCTCGGTGTCGTCGGCCGGGCACCGGCAGCGCCGGCCACGCAGGCCCGGGTGCGCGGGAGGTTGCACAGCCGGCTGCGGGACCGGCGGGCGATCAGCCACCACTACGACCTGTCCAACGAGTTCTACGCGCGGATCCTCGACCCGACGATGGCCTACTCGTGCGCTTACTACGGCGACGACCCCGAGCAGACGGTCGAGTCGGCGCAGCGCGCGAAGCTCGACCTGGTCTGCCGCAAGCTCGACCTCGGCCCCGGCCGCACGCTGCTCGACGTCGGCTGCGGATGGGGGTCGTTGTCGCTGCACGCCGCGGAGCACTTCGGGGCCCGGGTGGTCGGGGCGACGATCGCGGCGGAGCAGAAGCGGTTCGCCGATCGGCGGATCACCGAACGCGGCCTGGGCGACCGGGTCGAGATCCGGCTGCAGGACTACCGCGACGTGGTCGAGCGCGACCACTACGACGCGGTCGGGTCGCTGGAGATGGGTGAGCACGTCGGCGAGCGCCACTACCCGGCGTACGTCGACGTGCTCCGGCGCTCGGTCCGCCCGGGTGGCCGGGTCCTCGTGCAGCAGATGTCGCGCCCCGGCCGGCACCCCGGCGGCGGACCGTTCATCGAGTCGTTCATCGCGCCGGACATGCACATGCGCCCGGTCGGCGAGACCATCGGCCTGCTGGAGCGCGGCGGCCTCGAGGTCCGTGACGTGCAGGCGCTGCGCGAGCACTACGTGCGCACGGTCTCCGGCTGGCTGGAGACCTTCGAGCTCCACCTGCCGGAGCTGACCCGGCTGGTCGGCGAGGAGGTGGTGCGGGTCTGGCGGCTGTACCTGGTCGGCGGCGCGCTCGCCTTCCGCGACGGCCGGATGGGCGTGGACCAGATCCTGTGCGTCCGGCCGGGGGCGGGTCACGGTCTGCCGTTCGAGCGGGCCTGGTGACCGATCCGGTGCGCGGCGGATGATCTGCGGGTGATCGACGGATGATCGGCAGCTGGTGGGGGCTCGCGCTGCTCGCGATCGGTGTCGCCGCGGTCGCGATGCTGCTGACGGCGTACGCCGCGAGCCGGGCACGCCGGGTCTCGGTGGTCGACGTGACGTGGGGGCTGGCGCTGGCCGCGATCGCGGTCGCCGGCGCAGTCGCGGGCACCGGGACGACGTGGCGGCGGTGGCTGGTCGCGCTCCTGGTGCTGGCGTGGGGGGTTCGGCTGTCGTGGCACGTGCACCGGCGTGCCCGTGGTCGCGGCGAGGACCCGCGGTACGACGACCTGCTGGGCGGCGGCGGTCTCGCCTCGACGGTGCGGAAGGTCTATGTGCCGCAGGGGCTGGCGGTCTGCCTGATCTCGGTCCCGGTGATGGCGGCGGCGCACTGGGAGGTCCCGGTCGCCTGGCTGGTCTGGGTCGGTGCCGCCGTCTGGGCGTTCGGAGCGGCGTTCGAGGCGGTGGGCGACGCCCAGCTCGCGGCGTACAAGCGCGACCCCGACCGCGCACCCGTCATGGACCGCGGGCTCTGGGGCTGGACCCGGCACCCGAACTACTTCGGCGACGCCTGCGTCTGGTGGGGCATCTGGCTGGTGGGCGGTGCGGCATCCGGCTGGTGGCAGGCCCTGGTCTCGTTGCCGGCGCCGGTGGCGATGACCTACTTCGTCCGCAACGTCACCGGCGCCAAGCTCCTCGAGAGGTCGATGTCCCAGCGACCCGGGTGGGCCGAGTACGCCGCCCGCGTCCCGCTGTTCGTCCCGAGGCCACCGCGCCGCTCCGGATAGTCCCCGACGTTCTGGTCGCCTTCCGCCGGGGCCGGCAGCCATTTCGTCGGGGACTACCCGGCGTAGCGTGGAGAGATGGCAGGTGGCGACCCGGTCGCGGAGGCGTTCACGCAGACGCCTCGGGAGGACTTCCTGCCGTCGCGCGAGCGACGGAGTGCGGGGTACGACGGGCCGCTGCCGATCGGTCAGGGTCAGACGAACTCCCAACCCAGCACCGTCGAGGCGATGCTGCGGCTGCTCGACGTGCAGCCCGGGCAGAAGGTGCTCGACGTGGGAGCCGGCTCCGGCTGGACCACCGCGCTGCTGGCCCGGCTCACCGGCCCGGCCGGGCGGGTGCTCGGCGTCGAGCTGGAGCCCGAGCTGGTGGACTTCGGCGGGGCCAACCTGGAGCGGGCGGAGCTGCCGTGGGCGAGCATCCACGAGGCGACGCCCGGCGTCCTCGGCCTGCCCGGCGCCGCGCCGTACCACCGGATCCTGGTCTCGGCGATGGCCCGGTCGATGCCCGACGAGCTCGTCGAGCAGCTGCACACCGGAGGCGTGATGGTCGTCCCGGTCGACGGCACGATGCTCCGCGTGTCCTGCTCGATGCGCGGGGTCGGCATCACCCGACACGGGTCGTACCGGTTCGTGCCCCTGCGCTGATCCTTCGCCCACCAGGTGTGCGTCGACCTACCCACGCCTGACGACGGAATGGGCAGCTCTCCCGATGCGGGCGCCGGCCCGCGCTTCCTAGCGTCGACCCCCATCCAGCAATGCCGAGCCACGGGAGCACGCGATGACGCACGAGGACGTCGACACCCTGATCATCGGAGCCGGCCAGGCCGGTCTCGCCACCGCCTACCACCTCACCCGGGCCGGTCGGGAGGTGCTGGTCGTCGACGCCCACGAACGGGTCGGCGACGGCTGGCGACAGCAGTGGGACTCGCTGCGGCTCTACAGCCCCGCGCGGTACGACGGTCTGCCAGGCATGCCGTTCCCGGCGCCGCGCTGGTCCTTCCCCGGCAAGGACGAGGTCGCCGACTACTTCGAGGCGTACGCCGAGCGCCTCGGCCTGCCGGTGCGGCTCGGCCGGCGCGTCGACCGCCTCGAGGCGGACGGAGATCGCTACCTGGCCACCCTGAGCGACCCGACGGGCGATCGGACCGGCGAGCTGACGATCGGAGCCGACAACGTGGTCGTCGCGACCGGCACGTTCGGGCGCACGCCGTACGTGCCCGAATTCGCCGACCGCCTCGACCCGCTGATCATGCAGCTGCACTCGAACCAGTACCGACGGCCCTCCCAGCTGCGGGAAGGTCCGGTGCTCGTCGTCGGCGCGTCGCACTCGGGCGCCGACGTCGCCTACGAGGTCGCCGAGACGCATCCGACGATCCTGTGCGGTCGCGACCCCGGCCAGATCCCGGTCCGCCTCGGCACCCCGATGTTCAGGGTTGTCTTCCCGCTCGTCGTGTTCGCCTTCACCCACGTGCTGAGTCGTCGTACGCCCATGGGGCGCAAGGAGATGGACGAATTCCGCTTCCACGGCGGGCCGGCCCTGCGCGTGAAGCGGGCCGACCTCCTGGCGCGAGGCGTCGAGCGTCTGCCCGAGCGCGCGGTCGGAGTCGAGGGCGGGCGACCGCTTCTCGCCGACGGGCGTGTGGCCGACGTCGCCAACGTGGTCTGGTGCACCGGGTTCCAGCAGGCCTTCGACTGGATCGACGTGCCGGTCTTCGACGAGCACGGCTGGCCTCGCGAGCTGCGCGGTGTCGTCGACGAGGCCCCGGGACTGTTCTTCTGCGGGCTGGCATTCCAGTCCGGTGCCAGCTCCATGCTCATCGTCGGTGCGCGCCGCGACGCGGCGTACGTCGCGAAGCGCATCCAGCAGCGCAGCCGGACGCTGCGCCGGCCCGCGGCTCAGGCCGCCTGACCCTCAGGCCCTCGCGGGTCCTCGGCCGCGTCGCTAGCCTGGTGCCTGGGGGTTGTGATGGGCGTCGCCGACGATCTGGTCGTGGGCCGCGAGGCCTTCGAACGGCGAGAGTGGGCCGCAGCTCGGGACCGGCTGGCCGGCCATCCCGACCTGTGCGGCGAGGATCTGGAGGCACTGGCGGTCGCCGCCTATCTCACCGGCGACGACGACACCTGCATCCGAGCCTGGCAGAGCGCGTTCCGGCAGCGTGAGGAAGCGGGCCAGACCGCGCTCGCGGTTCGTGACGCGTTCTGGGTCGCCTTCGTGCTCTTTCTGAGCGGCAACGAGGCGGTCGGGGAGGGATGGATGGCGCGCGCCACGAGGATGCTGGAGTCCGAGCCGGACGACGTGGTCGAGCACGGCTTCCTGGACATCCACCACCTGTTCCGGCACGTCTACAAGGGGGAGTTCCCGCAGGCCTTCGACCTCGCGGTCCGGATCAGCGCGGCCGGCCGGGCGTCCGGCGACCCGAACCTCCTCGCCGTGGGCGGGATGAGCGAGGGCCGGCTCCTCATCTACAGCGGGCGTGTCCGCGAGGGCCTGTCCCTGCTCGACGAGGCCATGCTCTGGGTCGTCGGTGGCGACGTGTCGCCGATCATCGCCGGGCACGTCATCTGCTCGATGATCGAGGCCTGCCAGGAGATCGGCGACTTCCGCCGGATGACCGAGTGGACGGCGGCACTGACGCGGTGGTGCGGCGACCAGCCGGGCCTCGTCCCGTTCACCGGGCAGTGCGCGCTGCACCGGGCCCAGATCCTGCGGTCCCAGGGCGCCTACGAGCAGGCTCTGACCGAGCTCGGGATCGCGCTCGACCGGTACCGGCTCACCGGGGACCCCGCCTCGGGCGTCGCCGTCTACGAGCGTGGCGAGGTCCAACGGATCCGCGGTCAGTACGAAGCGGCCGCAGCGGCGTACGAGGAGGCCGCGGCGTACGGCCACGAGCCTCAACCGGGCCTCGCCCTGCTGTGGCTGGCCACCGGACGGACCGCCGCGGCGGTGGGCGCCGTACGACGGCTGCTCGGTGAGTTCGCCGACCCGGTGCACCGCAGCCAGCTGTTGCCGGCCGCCGTCGAGGTGTTCCTCGCCGCGTCCGACCAGTCCGCGGCGGGCACGGCCGCCGAGGAGCTGGACGCGATCGCCGCGTCGTTCGACTGTCCGTCGCTCACGGCCCGCGCGTCGTGTGCCCGCGGCGCGGTCACGCTGGCGGCAGGCGACCCGAACGGCGCGCTGCCGTCGCTGCGGCGCGGCTGGCAGCTGTGGCAGCAGCTCGGCGCTCGGTACGACGCGGCTCGCGCACGCACCCTGATCGGTCTCGCTTTCCGGGCGCTCGGCGACGAGGACTCCGCGGCTGCCGAGCTGGGCGTGGCTCGGCGGACGTTCCACGACCTCGACGCCCGCGCGGACGTGCGCCGCACGGACGCGCTTCTGACGCCGTCCTTCCCCGACCGGCTGACCGCTCGCGAGGTCGAGGTGCTGCGCCTCGTCGCCGCGGGCCGCACCAACCCGCAGATCGCGGCGGCCCTGTTCCTCAGCGAGAAGACCGTGGCCCGCCATCTCAGCAACATCTTCGGCAAGATCCGGGTCTCGTCGCGGACGGCGGCCGCCGCCTACACGATCGAGCACGAGCTCGTCTAGCTCGAAATCTCGGCCTCAGTAGCTCTTGGGCAGGCCGAGGGAGTGCATGGCGACGTAATTCAGGATCATCTCTCTGCTGACCGGCGCGATGCGTCCGGCGCGGGTCGCGACCAGGAGCCCTGCCATGCCGTACTCCTGGGTGATCCCGTTGCCGCCGTGGGTCTGGACCGCTCGGTCGGCGGCGTCGCAGGCGGCCTCGGCGGCGGCGTACTTGGCCATGTTGGCCGCCTCGCCGGCGCCCGTGTCGTCGCCGGCGTCGTAGAGCGCCGCCGCCTTCTGGGTCATCAGGCGGGCCAGCTCGATCTCGATCTTCGACTGGGCCAGCGGGTGGGCGATCGCCTGATGAGTGCCGATCGGCCCCTGGAACACGGTGCGCTCCTGCGCGTACGCCGTCGCCCGGTCCAGGGCGAACCGCGCCAGGCCTGTCGAGAACGACGCCGCCATGATCCGCTCCGGGTTGAGCCCGGCGAACAGCTGCACGAGACCGCCGCGTTGTCCTGAGCCCGTCGAAGGGTTCTCGTCACCGACCAGTGCATCGGTCGGCAGTCGGACGTCGTCGATGAAGACCTGGAACTGCAGCTCCGGGCTCACGATCTCCATCGGGATCGGGTGGTACTCGAGCCCCTCGGAGTCGGTCGGCACGACGAACAGGACGGGCTTCACCTCGCCGGTCGTCGCGTCCTCCGTGCGGGCGACCACCAGGACGTTGTCCGCCTCGTCCACGCCGGAGATGTAGATCTTGCGCCCGTTCAGCACCCAGGTGTCGCCCTCGCGTCGAGCCGTCGTCGAGATGTTGTGGGTGTTGGTCCCGGCGTCCGGCTCGGTGATCGCGAACGCCATGGTGCCGGTGCCGTCGCAGATGCCGGGCAGCCACCGCCGCTTCTGCTCCTCGGTGCCGTAGCGACTGATGATCGTGCCGCAGATCGCCGGGCTGACGACCATCAGCAGCAGCGGGCAGCCCTGGGCGGCCAGCTCCTCGCAGACCGCCGCGATGTCGCCGATCCCGCCGCCACCGCCGCCGTACTCCTCGGGGATGTTGATGCCGAGGTAGCCGGCGCGCCCGATCTCGAGCCACAGCTCGGTGGACTTCTCGCCGGCTCGGGCCTTCTCGGTGAACCACTCCCGGCCGTACTTCCCGGCCAGCCTGGCGACCTCGCGGCGTAGCGCGAGGCGCTCCTCGGACTCGGTGTAGCTGGTCACTCAGATCTCCTCATGGGTCGTGTCTGCGCTGTCCTTCGAGCGGGATGCCACCACGGCGAGGACCTCGCTCGCCGCGACCTGGTCGCCGGGTGTGACCGGCAGGTCGGTCACGATGCCCGCGCCTGGCGCGCGCACGGTGTGCTGCATCTTCATCGCCTCCAGGACCAGTACCGGCTGCCCGGCCGCGACCTGCTGCCCCTTCTCGACGGCGACGCTGACCACGGTGCCGGGCATGGGCGCCAGCAGGCTCCCGCTCGCCACGGCGTCGGCGGGGTCGGTGAACCGGGGGACGACCGTCAGCGAGACGTGGCCGCCGGGGGCGTCGACATCCACCCGGTCCCCGCCGCCGGACACGGCGTACGTCGTCGCCACGCCGTCGCGCTCGAGTGTCACACTGCCGGGACTCGCCGCGACGACGGTCAGACCCGGCACGGCGTAGCCGTCGCGCCCGCCCCACCACTCGACGGAGACCGGGTCCTCCGTTCCAGCGGCACCCCTGACCTCCCGTGGAGCGGACGACTCGGTGAAGCGCGTGACCTGCGGTTGCGACACGACGTTGCGCCAGGCGACCGGGATCGCGTGCTGCACCGTCCGGGCGAGCCGGTCGCGCTCGGCCACGGCCAGCGCCGCCGCGACGGCATGGTCGCCTCCCGCCGCGGCGGTCGACGGTGGATGCTCGTCGAGGAACGCCGTCGACACCTCCCCGGCCAGGAAGTCCGGGTCGCGCAGCAGAGCCACCAGCTGGTCGCGGTTCGTCGCGAGGCCGTGGATGCGGGAGCGGCTGAGCACGCCGGCCAGGGTCCGGGCGGCCTGATCCCGGGTGGGTGCGTGAGCGATGACCTTCGCCAGCATCGCGTCGTAGAACGTGGTCACCTCGCTGCCCGACTCGAACCCAGCGTCGACGCGCAGCCCCGGTGCCGGTGGGATCGCGAACGCCGTCAAGGTGCCGCTCTGAGGCGCGTAGCCCGCGGCCGGGTCCTCGGCGTACAGCCGCACCTCGATCGCGTGCCCACCGCCGCCGGTGAGGTCGTGTGCCTGAGCACGGTCCATGGACCGTCCTGAGGCACACGACCCTCCTTCGGCGACCCTCAGCTGGAGGGCGACGAGGTCGATGCCGTGCACCATCTCGGTCACCGGGTGCTCGACCTGGAGCCGGGTGTTCATCTCCAGGAAGAAGAACCGGTCGGTGCTCGGGTCGTAGAGGAACTCCACCGTGCCGGCGCCGACGTACGAGACCGCTGCGGCCGCTGCCCGCGCCGCCTCGTGCAGGGCGGCCCGCGTCGCCTCGGGAAGGCACGGTGCGGGGGTCTCCTCGACGACCTTCTGGTGCCGGCGCTGCAGGGAGCAGTCGCGCTCGCCGAACACCTCGATGGTGCCGTGGGTGTCGCCGACGACCTGCACCTCGACGTGACGGCCGCGCAGGAGGTACGGCTCGACGAACACCGTCCCGTCGCCGAACGCCGACTCCGCCTCGGCGCGCGCCGCCCGGATCTCGTCGGCCAGCCGGTCGAGGTCACCGACGATGCGCATCCCGCGGCCACCGCCTCCCGCGGAGGCTTTCACCAGCAGCGGCAGGTCGTCGACTGTCGGTGGCTCGGGCACCTCGAGGACCGGGACGCCGGAGGCCCGCATCAGGTCCTTCGCCCGCACCTTCGAGCCCATCGCCTCGATCGACTGCGACGTCGGGCCCACCCAGGTCAGCCCGGCGTCGCCGACGGCGCGGGCGAAGTCGGCGCTCTCCGAGAGGAAGCCGTATCCGGGGTGCACCGCGTCGACGCCGGACCGACGCGCCGCGTCGACGATCAGGTCGATGCGCAGGTAGGTGTCGGCCGGTGCGTCGCCCGGCAGCCGCACGGCCGCGTCGGCCTCGCGCACGTAGGGCAGGCCCGCGTCCGCGTCGGAGTACACGGCGACCGTCTCGATGCCGAGGTCGCGGCAGGTGCGGAAGACCCGGCTCGCGATCTCCGCGCGGTTGGCGACGAGGAGACGCCTGATCACGTTCTGAACACCCCGTAGCAGCCGGCTCCGGAGAACGCAGCGTTCTCGATCGCCGACAGGCAGATCGCGAGGACCGTCCGGGTGTCGCGCGGGTCGATCACGCCGTCGTCGTAGAGCATCCCCGAGAGGAAGAACGGCAGGCTCTGCTCCTCCACGCTGGCCTCGACGAAGGCTCGCATCTCGGCGTCGCCCTGCTCGTCGTACTCCTGACCCCGGCCCTCGGCCGCAGCGCGCGCCACGATCGAGAGCACGCCGGCCAGCTGGGCCGGACCCATCACCGCCGACTTGGCGCTCGGCCAGGTGAAGAGGAAGCGCGGATCGTAGGCACGGCCGTTCATGCCGTAGTTGCCCGCGCCGTACGACGCGCCCATGATCACGCTCAGGTGCGGGACCGTGCTGTTGCTGACGGCGTTGATCATCTGGGCGCCGTGCTTGATGATCCCGCCCTGCTCGTACTCCGCGCCCACCATGTAGCCGGTGGTGTTGTGCAGGAACAGCAGGGGCGTGTCGGCCTGGTTCGCCAGCTGGATGAACTGGGTGGCCTTCTGCGCCTCCTCGCTGAAGAGCACGCCCTGCGCGTTGGCGAGGATCCCGATCGGCCGGCCGTGGATACGTGCCCAGCCGGTGACGAGCGAGGCGCCGTACAGCGGCTTGAACTCGTCGAAGGATCGCGCGTTGCCCGGTCCGGTGCCGTCGACCACCCGGACGATCACCTCGCGCGGGTCGAACGGCTCCTTGAGGTCGGCCGGGATCAGGTCGATCAGCCCTTCGACGTCCTCGTCGGGCCCGACGAACGGTGGGACCGGCTCTGTCCGGGCCTTGCGGTGGTTGAGCCGGGCCACGATCCGGCGCCCGATCCGGATCGCGTCGAGCTCGTCCTCCGCCAGGTAGTCGGCCAGGCCGGAGATGCGCGCGTGCATGGACGCGCCGCCGAGTGACTCGTCGTCAGCCTCCTCACCGGTGGCCATCTTCACCAGAGGCGGGCCACCCAGGAACACCTTCGCCTGCCCCTTCACCATGACGGTGTAGTCCGACATCCCGGGGACGTAGGCGCCGCCGGCTGTGGAATTGCCGAACACGAGCGCGACTGTGGGCGACTTCCGGGCCGAGGCGCGGGTCAGGTCGCGGAAGAGCTTCCCGCCGGGGATGAAGATCTCCTTCTGGGTCGGCAGGTCGGCGCCAGCGGACTCGACCAGCGAGATCGTCGGCAGGTTGTTCTCCTCCGCGATCTGGGAGGCGCGGAAGATCTTCTTCACCGTCCAGGGGTTGCTCGCCCCGCCCTTGACCGTCGGGTCGTTCGCCGTGATCAGGCACTCGACGCCCTCGACCACGCCGATCCCGGTGACCACGCTGGCGCCGACGCTGAAGTCCGATCCCCACCCGGCCAGCGGGGACAGCTCGAGGAACGCCGAGCCCGGGTCGACCAGCAGCTCGATCCGCTCCCGCGGCAGGAGCTTCCCCCGGGCGTGGTGCCGGTCGACGTACTTCGGGCCGCCGCCCGCCACGGCCTTCGCGTGCTCGGCCTCCAGATCTGCGAGCTTGGTCAGCATCGCCTCACGGTTCGTGACGGTCATCGCTCGAGGACCGCCTTCATCCGTTCCAACGTCGTGCGCATGCCGCGCTCGTTGGTGCGGCCGCGCAGTGGTCCGAGGACGGTCCAGTACAGCCGCATCAGCAGCCTCGGCTCGATCCGGAAGTACTCGGTCACCTTCGTGCCGGTGCCGTCGGCCTCCAACCGGTAGCCCCAGTTGTTGAGGGTGATGTCGTCGGTGCCCACGGCGAACTCGAACACCTCGTTCGGCACACATCGAGTCACCTGGCACGGCGACCAGTACGTCGGGCCCACACCGTTGCGTCGTACGTGCCCCTTGAACGAGGCGCCCTCCTCGGGCCCGGTCGAGCCGCGCGTCCACGCGGCCTCGAAGGTCTCGGGTGAGAACTCACCGATCCGGGTCACATCGCTGACCAGCGCCCACACCCGCTCCGGCGGAGCCTCGATGCGGTTCGACACCTCGCGGGTGAGCGGGCCGTGCAGGTTCATGTCGCGTACCCCAGCAACCTGGCGGCCAGGTCGGTCAACACCTCGGTCGCACCTCCTCCGATCGGCAGGATCCGGGCGTCGCGGTAGTGCCGCTCGACCTCGATCCCGTGCAGATATCCCGCCCCGCCGTGCAGCTGCACCGCCTGGTCGCAGACGTACGTCGCGCACTCGACGCCGGTCTGCTTCGCGAGGCACGCCTCGGCGACGACGTACTCCCCGGCCACGTGTCGACGCGCGACCTCGTGGACGTAGCAGCGGGCGACCTCGACCCTGCGGTGCATCTCGACCAGGCGGTGGCGCACCACCTGGTGCGCGATCAGCGGGCTGCCGAACGTCTCGCGCTCACGGCAGTACGCCGCGGTGAGGGCGAGGCTGCGGGCGGCGATGCCGTAGCCGTGGACCGCTAGCGCGATCCGCTCGACGACGAAGTGCTCGGCGATCTGGGCGAAGCCGGAGTTCTCCTCGCCGACCAGGTTGGCTGCGGGCACCGGTACGTCGGCGAAGCCGAGCTCGGCGGTGTCCGAGCAGTGCCACCCCATCTTCGACAACAACCGGTCGACGGTGAAGCCCGGTGCCCCCTTCTCCACGACCAGCAACGAGATCCCGGCATGACCGGGTCCGCCGGTGCGGACCGCGGTCGTCACGAAGTCGGCCCGCACGCCGCTCGTGATGAACGTCTTGGTCCCGTTGACGACGAACGTGTCCCCGTCGCGTCGCGCGGTGGTGCGGATGCTCGCGACGTCCGAGCCACCGCCCGGCTCGGTGATCGCGAGGCTCCCGACCAGCTCGCCGGCCAGCGTGGGGCGGACGAACCGGTCGACGAGGTCGGCGTTCCCCGACCCCGCGAGGTGCGGCAGCGCGATCCCGGAGGTGAAGAGGGCGGCCATCAGCCCGCTCGACGCCCCTTCCTCGAACATCCCCTCCATCACCGCGACGGTGTCGAGCAGGTCACCGCCCTCGCCGCCGACCTCGACCGGGAACGAGACGCCGAGCAGCCCCTGCTTCGCGGCCTTCCGGTGCAGCGCGCGCGGCACCTCGCCGGCGTCCTCCCACTCCTGGAGGTACGGCGCCACCTCGCGGCGGGTGAACTCGCGAGCGAGCTCGCGCAGCGCCTCGCGGTCCGTGCTCATCGGATGGCTCCTGGCGTGGACGGTCCATCACGCTGAGTGGTCGAGCGGGCGCTGGGCACGGTGAACTCCGCTTGCCCGGTGCGGGTTCGCCTACCCAGCGTGATGAACCGTCTGCTCACACCAACGCCTCCGGGATCTCGACGTAACGCGACCGCGCCCACTCGCCCAGTCCCTTCGCCTGTGGGTCGAAGCGGGTCGAGGCGGCGACACCCCGGCCGAGCAGACCATGGAGCACGACGTTGACACCGCCCAGGTTGGGCAGCGCGAACACCTCGACCTCCAGCTCACGCGTCTCGGGGAGGAGCACCCGGACGAACGCCGGCGTCACCAGGTCGAGCAGCCAGGCGACCCGCGCCCGGTACGCCTCGTGCCCGTCGTGGGCGACCCACAGCCCCAGGTTGGCGTCGCCGCCCTTGTCACCGGACCGAGCATGCACGAACGTGCCGAGCGGCGCCCTCATCGGAGCACCTCGGCCGTCCCGTCGGCGTGATGCACGGTGTGTGTCACAGCAGAGCGGTCGACGTACTCCGCGCGACAGATGCCGTACGGTGTCCCGCTGCCGGGCGGCGCGGTCATCGTGAACCCGGGGTACGACGCGAGCGCGAGCTCGACCGCCGCGTCGCTGAACGCGCGGCCCACCCGATCCGGCTTCTCGTCCTGGACGACGCACCGGAGCAGCGTCGAGGCACCCTCCTCGGTGTCGGCGTCGGGCGGCGGCAGCGGCCCGAGCGACCAGGTCACCGAGGATGCGGTGAGCCGCGGCTCGAGCTGCCGCCGCGCCCAGGCGGCCTTCTCCTCGACGTCGAGACCGGTGAGGACGAGCTCGACCGCGTTCCGATAGCCGCCGAGCTCGTTGACGCAGACCTTGAGCCGTTCGGGTGGTGCGGACCCGCGGACGCCGGAGATCACGACCCGGTCGGAGCCGCCATTGCCGAGCTCGATGGTGTCCAGAAGCGCGGTCACGTCGGGGCCCAGGTAGCGGGTCGTCTGCACCTCGTACATCAGCTGCGCGGTCACCGTGTCGATGCTGACCAGGCCGCCGGACCCGGGATGCTTGGTGATCACGGACGAACCGTCGAAGGCCACCTCGGCGAGCGGAAAGCCCAGTGGTCGAGCGG
Source organism: Nocardioides sp. (assembly GCF_036503465.1). Classification (GTDB taxonomy): domain Bacteria; phylum Actinomycetota; class Actinomycetes; order Propionibacteriales; family Nocardioidaceae; genus Nocardioides. Next base: position 25,815 of record NZ_DASXWU010000083.1, on the reverse strand, counting down.
GATTCGGCATGGACGCGAATCCCGAGAAGTTCCCACCAGTCGCCTGGCAGCCGCACTCCAGCACGTGTCCGGCGACCACGGCGCCGGCCAGCTCGTCGTACGCCGTGGGGCTCCAGCCGTGCCACCACGCGGCGGTTCCGACGACCAGCGACGCGTCGGTGACACGGCCGGTGACGACGACGTCGGCGCCACGGGCGAGGGCCGCGGCGATGCCGAAGCCACCGAGATAGGCGTTCGCGGTGAGGGCGCCTGCGAACCCCAGGCCGCGTACGTCGTCACCGTCGACGTAGGCGATGGAGGGCGAGAGCCCCTGCCCCGAGGCGATGTCGCGGAGCCGGGCGGCGAGCCCGGCGGGGTTGAGTCCGCCGGCGTTGGTCACGATCCTCACGCCGCGCTCGAGGGCGAGGCCGAGGCAGTCCTCGAGCTGACGAGCGAACGTGCGGGCGTAGCCGAGAGACGGGTCCTTCAGCTGGTCGCGACCGAGGATCAGCATGGTCAGCTCGGCCAGGTAGTCACCGGTGAGCACGTCCAGCGGCCCGCCGTCGAGCATCTCCCGCATCGCCGAGAAGCGGTCGCCGTAGAAGCCCGAGCAGTTGCCGATCCGCAACGGGCGCCGGGGCTCAGGCATCGCGCGGCTCCCGTCCTTCGCCCGGCGGGCCGGCGAACGCCTGTGCCACGTCCAGCCAGCGATCCGCGTCTCGCCCGGTCGCGACCAGCGAGGTGTCGGCGCGATGGATCCGCTGGGTGACCAGCAGGCAGAAGTCGTACGCCGTGCCGGTCACCGTCTGCGGGGCGGCCTCCGGTCCCCAGGCCCACACGTCACCCGAGGGCGCGGTCAGGTCGATCCGGAACTCCTCCGCCGGGGGCTCGAGGCCACGGACGGAGAATGCCCAGTCACGGGTGCGGACCCCGAGATGGGCGACGTGCCGGATCCGGTCGGTGACCTCGGGCTCGACACCGAGCGCGGCGTGCACGTCGAGGGAGTGCGCCCACGTCTCCATGAACCTCGCCGTGGCCATGGACGCGGGAGACATCGGTGGTCCGTACCAGGGCATCCGCTGCTCTGCGGGATAGTTGCGGAGAGCTTCGGCCAGACGGGAACGGGCCCGATGCCAGCGCTCGAGCAGCACGGCCGGGGCGGCGATGCTCCCGGTGAGCGCCGCGCGGTCGACCGCGTGCTCCGGGTCTGCCAGGGCCTCGAGCACCAGGTCGTCCCAGCGCTCCTTGTCCGTGGCCGCGGCGTAGGCGGCCTCGTCGGTCCAGGCCAGGTGGGCGATCTGGGTCGCGACGTCCCAGCCCGGCGCCGGCGTCGGCGTACGCCATCCCTCCTCCGGGAGGTCGACGACGAGCGCCTCGAGCCGCGCGGACTCGGTGGCGAGGTCGTCGAGGACGGCGTCGAGGATCGCGCTCATGAGAGGGCCTCGTCGAGGGTCCTCGCCCACTGGTCGAGGATCCGGTTGCGGCGCCGGGTGTCGTCGCTGATCGTGGCGGCGAGGCCGAGTCCGCGCACGAGGTCGAGGGTCGCCTGCACGAGCTCGCGTACGCCGGGCGTCGACTCGTCGGCCCCCAGGAGCTCGACGGTCATCCGATGGGTCTCGCGGCCGACCTTCCGCTCCAGCGGCTCGACCGCGGCGAGCAGGGCCGGGTCGGTGCGAGCCGCCACCCAGAGCTCGAGCGCGGCGAGGAAGACGGGGGATGCGAAGTGGTCGCCGAGCATCCGCAGGACGTCGCGGGTGCGATGGGCGGGCGGTACGGCGGCCGCGGCGGCGGCCAGCTCGGCGCCGCGGACCTCGGTGAGATGGGAGACGGCAGCGACGACCAGGTCGTTCTTGGTCGGGAAGTGGTGGAGCTGCGCCCCCCGAGAGACCCCGGCCCGCTCGCTGATGAGCGTGGTCGACGTACCCCCGAAACCGACCTCCACCAGGCACTCGATGGTCGCGGCCATCAGCCTCGTCCGCATCGCCCGCGACCGCTCCTCCTGAGGGACCCGGACGGTGGACGGCATCGGCCCATCGTCCCGCCGTACAAACAAACAGTCAAGCCTGTCGGTTTGTGAGAAGGCCTGTGCGTCGTCGAATCACCCGCCTGAGCAGGTGATCCGACACACGGCCCCCGGCGAGCCGATCAGTCCAGGCGGGCCACCAGCGGCAACCGCGACCGGGCGAGCAGGCCCACGATGGCGGCCGTCAGGACCGGCAGGGCCACGACGAGGGCGGCGATCTGCAGCCACGGGATGTCCAGGTAGTGCGACGGACCGGGCTGGTTGAGGTTCCGGGTCAGCGGGTAGGTGATCGCAATGCCCGGGACGAACCCGACTGCGGCGCCGAGCACGGCGCCCACCATCCCGACCGACACGGCGTACGCCGCGGCCACCGCCCGGCGCATCCGCGGGGAGGCACCGACGGCGGACAGCGTCGCCAGGTCGGGCCGGGCGTCGGACAGCGCCAGGAACGTCGCGGTCAGCGTGCCACCGAGCATCAGCACGGCGGCGAGCCCGAACAGGATCCACAACAGGACCCGTTCCGAGGACGGGACCTGGTAGCCGCGCTCGGTGTAGAGATACGCGCCGTCGTCCATGCCCTGCAGCACCTGCTGGAGGTCGTCGTCCTGCGCCACGGTGAGGGGTGTTCCCGTCAGCACCAGCCCCACCGTCCCCACCTCCACGTGCAGGGCCCGGGCGACCTCAGGTGAGACCACGGCCAGCACCCGGGGCGGGCTCGAGGTGGCCACCTCCGCCGCCGGTACGACGACCGACGGCCCCTGGCGGCCGAGCGAGAACCGCACCCGGTCGGCGGTGCCACCGGCCCGGCCCAGGACCACCGCGCCCCCGCGGCTGAAGACCGGAGAGGCGGCTTCCCAGTCCTGCTCGGACACCTGCCCGCGCAGCAGCCCCGGCAGGCTGCCCCCGTCGCTGACGAGTGCCTGCACCGGGAGGCTCGACATGAAGTTGCCACCGGGTCCCGGCCCACGACCCGCGTCGACCATCAGCGGACGACCCCCCGCGATCCCGAGCACCCGGCTCGCCCGAGCCCCGGGAGCGATCCGCGCGACGGCCTGCTCGACCGCGTCCCAGTCGGTGCCGCCGCCGTTCATCGCGATCGTGCTCACGCCGGGTGCGAGCATCGGCTGGTACGCCGCCCTCGCCTGCGCCTGGTCGCTGGTGTTGCCTATCGACAGGGCGACCACGCCGGCGACCGTGGCCGCGACCGCAGCCACGGCCGGGACGGTGCGCGTCCGGTGCCGCGCGGCATCGCGTACGGCGTACCGCAGCGGCAGCGGGAAGCGGCGGCCGAGCCGCGCGACCACCACGACGACGACCGGGACCAGGAAGATCATCCCGAGGACCGTGAGCAGGGCGGCGCCCGCGATCAGAGTGGCGCCGGCCTCGCGCCGCGCGCCGAGCACCGCCGCGCCGACTCCGCAGGCGACGAGGAGCAGTCCGACCAGGGGTGATCGCCGGCTCGCGGCACGATCGCCCCGACGTCCCGCCAGCACCGCGACGACGTCCTGCCGGGATGCGATCCAGGCCGGCACCAACGCCGCCAGGAACGCGCTGACCAGGCCGAACGCCGCGACACCGAGGACGTGGGTCCACCGGATCTGGAACGGTCCGAAGTAGGTGTCCGCCGTCGACTGCAGCAGGGGGACCAGCGCGCGGCCCAGGGCAATGCCGAGGACGATCCCCACTGCGGCCGCGAATGCGCCGATCACCATCGCGCTGCCGAGGATCACCCGGCGCGACTGGGTCGGGGTCCCGCCGTTGGCTGCGATCAGCGCGAGGCTGCGCGACTGTCGCCGGGCACCGACCGCGAACGCCGGCCCGGCCAGCAGCACGACCTCGATCAGCGCCATGACCCCGATCAGGGCCAGCACCGTGTACAGCGTCGTACGGTCCGAGGAGTACGACGTCCGCAGCTGCGGCGCCAGCTGGCCACTGGACGGCGGATGCTCGATGACCTCCCGGGAGAGCACCAGCACACCCAGCTGGTTCAGCTCCCGCACCTGGTCCCAGGTGACCGGAGCACCGCCGACGAGCCAGGAGCGGAGGCCATGGTCTGCCGCGGGGAAGAAGCCCGGGAGAGCGAGGAGCCGCGGGGCGGTCCGTTCGGCCGCGGACTCGGCGATGCCGACGACGGTCGCCGACCTGCCGTTCGCCACCTGCAGGCGGTCCCCCACGGCGAAGCCGTGGTCGGCCAGCGCCGCGTTGACCGCGACCTCGTTCGTCGTTCGGGGGAACCGACCGGAGGTCAGCCGGAAGAGCCCCTTCGCCAACGGGCTTGCCATGTCCACGCCCGTGGCGCCGACCTGGAGAACTCCGAGGCTCGTGCGGACGGGGCTGCCCTCGAGCGTCCGCAGCTCGATGGCCGGTCGCGCGCCGAGGACCCGCTCGACGTCCGACAGGGAGGCCGCCGGCCGACGACCGCCGGACCAGCCGTTGGCACGGTCCGGATCGGCCGCCTGGAACACCTGTCCGGCGTCCGGGATCGCCGAGAGCCCGGCCTGGGCCGCGCCGATCCGCCGGGCGAGACCTTCGGCCGAGCTGACGCTCGCGGTGGCCTGCGCGACATCGGCGGCGACGACGGCCACGACCGGGAACGTCACCATCACCACCACGAGGGCACTGCGCGCCTTGGCCCGCCACGCCTCGCGCCAGGCGAGCCGCAGCGCCAGCCGCCATCCGGCCACGAACGTCACTGCGCCTGCTCCAGAAGGGCATCGGGCCGGTCCCGTCCCGACTCGTCGACGACCACGCCGTCGCGCAGGAACACCACCCGGTCCGCCCAGGCCGCATGTCGGGCCTCGTGCGTGACGAGTACGCCGGCGGCGCCCGCGTCGCACCTCGCTCGGATCAGTCGGAGGATGTCCTCGCCGGTCTCACTGTCGAGCGCGCCCGTCGGCTCGTCGGCCAGGATCAGCCTGCGCTCGCCGACCACGGCCCGCGCGATCGCGACCCGCTGCTGCTGCCCGCCCGACATCTCGTCGGGGAAACGCTTCGCCAGCTCGGCGATGCCGACCTCGTCGAGCGCCGCCAGCGCTGCCTTGCGGGCTGACCGTGACCCGGCGCCGTCGAGCTCGCGCGGGAGCGCGACGTTCTCCACCGCGGTCAGCGCCGGGATCAGGTTGAAGTCCTGGAAGACGTAGCCGATCGAGGTACGCCGCATCGCAGCGCGCCCCCTGTGGCCGAGTGCGGCCAGGTCGGTGCCCTCCACGCGGACGACTCCCGACGTCGGGCTGTCCAGACCACCGGCCAGGGTGAGCAGCGTCGACTTGCCGGACCCGCTCGGTCCCATCACCGCCACCAGCTCGCCGGCCCGCGCCGTGAAGCTGACCTCGCGCAGGGCGGTCACCTCCGTCGCACCCGTTCCGTGGATGCGCGTGACGACGTCCAGCTGGAGCACGGCGCTCATCGGGCCACCTCCGTCGCGTCGGACGGATGTGGCGAGGAGGCGGGCTCGGGGGCGGCCTCCCGCTGCTGCGCCGCCCGGCGCAGCCGTGCCTCGCAGTGGTCGAGCCACCGGATCTCCGCCTCGGCGTTGAACACCAGCGAGTCCAGCACCAGGCCCCAGGCGAGCTCGTGGGGGTCGTCGCCGGTGGCCCTCCGCTTGAGCCGGGTGTAGTCCTGCAGCGCGGCCATGGTCGCCGACCGCTGCTGCTGGATCACCGTGCCGACGTCGATCCCGGGCACGCTGACCGCGAGCGCCAGCTTGATCGCCAGCTCCTCCCGCGGCGGCTGGGTGCGCGGCACGGGCGAGCCGAACCACGCCGCGACCTCGCCGCGCCCGGCCGCGGTGACTGCGTACACGACGTGCCCGTCGCCGTCCTCCCCACAGCCCTCCACGAAGCCGTCCCGCTCCAGTCGGGACAGCGTCGTGTAGACCTGACCGACGTTGAGCGGCCAGGTGCCGCCGGTGCGGTCCTCGAACTCCGCTCGCAGCTGGTAGCCGTAGCGCGGGCCCTGCTCCAGCAGGGCCAGCAAGGCGTTGCGCACCGACACCGGCGGCTCCTCCCGGACTGATCCACGTCCCCCGTGGCCGTAGATACCGAGTATGTATAGTCGAGGACATACCCGGTATGCAAGGGTTTCCGGCGCGTTGCCGGACGCCGGATGGCCCGGGAACGGCGATACTCGGGTCACGGCGCGGGCACGGGGCTCGCGCAGGCACCGAGCGCCACCCGAGTTCCCGGAGGACCCGACCCATGTCGCACGCCGGCCCACCGCCCGAACCACCGCACGACCCGGACCAGAACGCCGGCGACGGAGACCAGCCCGGTCGGCCGGACCAGCCGTACAACCCCTACCCGGACAACTGGCAGTCGCCCGGCGGGTCCACGCCGCCGCAGAACCCGTACGGGCAACCCAGCCCCTACGGGCAGTCGAACCCGTACGGTCAGCCCGACCCGTACGCCGCCCCGGGGCAGCCGGGCAGCCCGGCCAACCCGTACGCCGGGCCGGTGACGAACAAGCCGACGTTCGGCTTCGGTGGGTACGCCGGGTGGTTCTCGCGCGTGGGCGCCTACCTGATCGACGGCATCCTGGGCGCCCTCGCCGCCCTACCGCTCTGGGTCGGCTACGTGATGGTCTTCTCCGACGCCACCACGACCACGGACGCGAACGGGGTGAAGCACCTCCACGCCCATCCGACCGCGACGACCACCACCCTGATCTGGGTGGGAGTCCTGACCTCGCTTGCCTTCCAGATCTGGAACCTCTACATCCGGCAGGGACGCACCGGCGCCACGATCGGCAAGAGCGTGCTCGCCATCCGCCTGGTGAACGCCGATCTGCAGCCGATCGGGCCGGGCTGGGCGTTCCTCCGGCAGCTTCTCCACATCGTCGACTCGCTGCCCTGCGGCATCGGCTGGCTCTGGCCGATCTGGGACTCCAGGAAGCAGACGTTCGCCGACAAGATCATGAACACCTTCGTGATCCAGGCGACCACCCCGCAGCCGCGCCCGTTCTGACCGGACGCTCGGCCGGGCTCAGCGGTCGGCGTACCTCCTGGCCCTGGCCCGCACGGCGGTGGTCAGGACCACGCCCGAGTCGAGAAGCCGCCGGGCGGCGTCCGGTGACATGCCGGTGACCAGGACGCCGATCGAGACGTCGTGGTCGGGGCGGTGGTCGACCGTGATCCGGTCCCCGGCCCGGACCACCCCGGGCTCGAGCACGCGGCACATCGCGCCCACGCGGCTGGTCCTGTTGAAGTCGACGTGGAAGCGGTCCATCCCCATCCGCATCGAGAAGTTGTGGCACGGCGTCCGCGGCTTCCGCACCTCGAGCAGAACCCCGGTGCCCGGCTCGCCGAGCCTCCAGCGCTCGCCGAGCAGGGCGCCCGTGACGTCGAGCCCGGACGTGCGGACGTTCTCGCCGAAGAGTCCGGGCGGGATCTCCCGCGCCAGCATCTCGCCGAAGTACGTCGCGTCCTCGTCGGCGTAGACGTACACGGCCGCGTCGACGCCGCCGTGGGACGAGTCGAGGTGCCGGTCACCCTCCGGTCCGAGAGCCTCGACCCGGACCGGCCCGCTGACGGGGCGCTTGTCGATCGCCGTCGGGTGGTAGTAGCCGTCGATGACCTCGTGCACGACGCAGACGGCCTCGACCGAAGCGGTGGTCATCGGCCCACCGTGCCACCGCGGAGCGCAGTGTGCTTGAGCGAGGTTGCGCCCGTTCTGCCCAGAGCGGAATCCCGGGGCGATGCCCGGGAGCCGGTCCTACAGTCGATGCATGGGTGAGGTCGTCCAGCTACCGGTACGTCGACAGCAGCCGCCCGAGGCGGAGCAGGAGCCGGATCGGTCGCCGCGCCGGACCCCTGCGCAGAGGCCCCGCGACGTCGAGCCGTGGGCGGAGCCCCGGGTCGAGCCCGGGGTGGAGCCCCTCTGGCGTGAGTCCGTCGGTCGCGAGCTCCGCGAGGAGCGGCTGTCGGCGGGCAAGCGCTTGATCGACGTCGCGGAGGATGCCGGTGTGTCGCCGCAGTACCTGTCCGAGGTCGAGCGCGGACTCAAGGACCCGTCCTCGGAGCTGCTGGCCGCGATCGCCGGCGCGCTCGGACTGAGCGTCGCCGAGATCGCGACCCGCGTCGCCTCGAGCACGATCAGCCCCTACTCGCCGGTCTGCCTGGCCGCCTGAGCGAACGCCGATGCTTGGGCGTCGCGCTCGGTGATGACCGCGTCCACGACGCCGTACTCCCGTGCGAGCTCGGCGGTCAGCACCAGGTCGCGCTCGGTGTCTTCGCGCACCTGCTGCGGCGTCTTGCCCGTGTCCCGCGCCAGCAGCTCCTCCAGCAGCGACCGCACCCGCTCGATCTCCTCGGCCTCGAGGATCAGGTCGGGGACCGTGCCGCGGCCCTCGGCGGCCGGTGCGTGCAGCACGACCCGCCCGTGCCGGAGGATCTGGCGCCGGCCCCTCGCCCCACCGGCCAGCAGCACCGCTGCGGTGGCGACCGCCTGGCCGACGCACGTCGTCTCGACGGCGGGCCGCACGAACTGCATCGCGTCGTAGATCGCCAGCATCGACGAGATCGATCCGCCGGGCGAGTTGAGGTAGAGGTTGATCGGTGCGTCGGGGTTCTCCGACTCGAGGTGGATCAGCTGGGCGATGACTGTGTTCGCGACGCCGTCGTCGATCGGCGTACCGAGGTAGATGATCCGGTCGGCGAGGAGTCGACTGTAGACGTCGACGGTGCGCTCGCCGCGGTTGGTCTGGGTGGTCACGTAAGGAACCGGGTAGCTGCTCATGGCGTCACTCCGAGCCCGAGCGGTCGTACGACGAGTGTGCGGACCTCGTCGACGGAGCTGACGATGTGGTCCACGAAGCCGTATCCCAGCGCCTCGTCCGCGCTGAACCAGCGGTCGCGTCGCGAGTCGCGCTCGACCGTCTCGACGTCCTGACCGGTGTCGGCGGCGATCAGCGAGAGCACGGTGTCGCGGGTGTGCCGCAGGTCGTCGGCCTGGATCGCGATGTCCATCGCGGTGCCGCCGATCCCCGCCGAGCCCTGGTGCAGCAGGATCCGGGCGTGCGGCATCGCGTACCGCTTCCCCTTCGCGCCCGCACTCAGCAGGAACTGGCCCGCGCTCGCGGCGATCCCCATCGCCAGCGTGGACACGTCGTTGGGGATCAGCTTCATCACGTCGCGGATCGCCAGCATCGCCGGCACCGAACCGCCCGGCGAGCCGATCCAGAGGTGGATGTCGGCGCGCGGGTCGCGGGCCGACAGCACCATCAGACCCGTGCAGAGCCGGTTGCCGAGCGCCTCGTCGAGGACGCCGCCCATCAGCAGCGTGCGTTGGTCGAGCAGGCTGCTCGCCAGCTCGTCGTCGATCCGGCCCCAGGCCGTCTGCTCACTCATGCCGCCACGGTGGCACCCGGCGTACGCCGACCGAAGGGCGTGCTGCTCCCGGCGGACCTGCCTCCCGCTGATCCGCTCCCGGCAGATCGGGCGGCTGCGGCGGCCGGGCCTGTTGCTTGTAACGCCCTGTTATCCGAGCCAGGGCGCCCGGGTGAGCGCGGCCAGGTGCAGATGACAGGGCGTTACAAGCACAAGGCGCAGGTCAGCGGTAGGTGACCAGCTCGCGGGGGAGGTGCAGGTGCTCGTTGAAGGACAGCAGCCGGCGGCCGCGCGAGCCCTCGAGGACCCGGGTGACGGAGGCGTTGGCGGTCACCGTGTTGAAGAGCGTCCAGGCGCGCGGCAGCTCGCGGGCGGACGCCGTCGCATCCACGAGGCTCGCGCAGACGACCGCGATCGGGCCTCCGGACGAGACCACCACCGTGACGCCGGTGCGGTCGAAGGCACGGTCGAGCGCGGCGCGGGTGCGCCCGACGAACGCCGACCAGGACTCGGCGTACTCCTCGTCGTGGTCGCCGGCGAACCATCGCGCGGTGGCCTGCTCGAAGACGAGCTGGAACGCCCGAGGGTCCGCGGGGTCGACGGGTCGTGCGCCGCCGCGCGCGACGACGGCGAGGTGGTCGAACTCGTCCCACCCTTCGTCGAGCTCGGCGGTCGCCGACCAGCCCGCTGCCTCGGACATGGACGCGGCGGAGTCGCGTTGGCGACGCATCGACCCGTGCACGACGACGTCCGGCGCGATCCCCTGGGCGGCGAGGGCGCGACCCAGCAGCCGGCTCTGCTCGGCGCCGGTCTCGCTCAGCACGTCGTAGTCGTCGGCCCCGAACGACGCCTGCCCGTGCCGGACCAGCAGTACGACGCCCATCAGCCTCGCGCCTCGCCCGACACGACGCGGCGGGTGCGCTGCTCGAGGTGCCGCACGGCGGCCCCGAAGCCGGCGTACGCCGGGTTGTGCGTCTGGCCGAGGACGTAGCGGTACCAGATCTGCTGGAGGATCACCGCCAGCCGGAACAGTCCGAAGGCCTCGTAGAACCGCCACGCCTCCCGGGTCACCGCGAGGCCGCGGCGACGGCAGTACCACTCCACGACCTGGCCCCGGGTCCACATCCCTGGCACCGTCGTCGGCTGCCGGCGGAGGTCGCGGAAGAACGCGTCGTCGTCGGCCTGGATCCAGTACGCCAGAGCGCCGCCGAGGTCCATCAACGGGTCGCCCACCGTCGCCATCTCCCAGTCGAGGACACCGGTGACCCGGAGATCGGCGTCGAGCACGAGGTTGTCGAAGCGCCAGTCGTTGTGGATCAGGCACTGCCCGGAGTCCCGGGGCTGCTGGTCGTCGAGCCAGGTCGTCACGTCGCGCCAGTCCCCCAGGTCGTCGGTCGCCGCGCGCCCGAGCCGGTCGGTCCAGCCGGCCACCTGGCGGCCCACGTACCCCTCTCCGCGACCGAGCGAGGACAGCTCGGGTACGCCGGAGACCTCGACCTCGTGCAGCAGGGCCAGGGCCTCCCAGGCGTCCTCACACAACCGCGACGCGGCCTCCGGAGCGAGCTCGAAGGGCGGGTCCCTGCGCAGGATGAGGCCGGGCAGCCGCTCCATCACGTAGAAGTCGGACCCCAAGACCGACTCGTCTCGACAGAGTGCGACCATGCCTGCGACGTACGGGTAGACCGGCCCGAGCGCGTGCTGGATGAGGTACTCGCGAGCCATGTCGTGGGCTCCCCGCGCCTTCGCACCAGGGGGCGGCCGCCGCAGGATCAGCTCACGCGGCTCCCCATCGGCGCTCGGCCAGCGGAGCAGATAGGTCAGGTTGGACGCCCCGCCGGGGAACTGCCGCACCTCCGGAACGCCGACGGGCACCTCGCCGTCGGCGTGCTGATGGAGCCAACCGACGACTGCCGCCACGTCGATCGCGTCCTCGTCACGGACGGGGCGGGTCTCGTCGGGGCGGCTCACCGGGCCAGTATGTCGAGAGGCATTTGAGGCCGGTGGGTCACGCCGTGGGGGTCCGGAAGTACCGGTCGAGGGCGGGGTCGCCGTGTGCAGGAGGGCTGACGTAAGCCGTCACCCCGCCGACCGCCCAGTCCCGGACGGTCTCCGGGGTCAGCTCGGCCGACCGCCCACCGGCGGACTCGATCCGGCCGCAGCCGGGGTTGACCACGTCCCAGCTGGTGTCGTCGTCACCGGTCAACCCGAGTGCCACCCACCGGCCGCTCGGGGTCGCGCACGAGACGCCGGCCGTGCTGGCGGCCGCCTCCTGGGCGGCGTACCTCCGGGCGGCGTCGGCGGGGAAGGCGGTCGAGTACATCAGCGTCGAGACCCCGGTGTCCTGCGAGTAGACGCACACCGAGAGGGAGTCCGGCTCCGGCGGGCGGGGACCGGCTGAGGGCCGGACCACCGCGGCGGTCGGGCAGCCGTGGTGGTCGACGCGCACCTGCTCGACGGTGCCGAGGATCTGGCGGCGCAGCGACGGCTGCGGCGCGAAGACGGTGACGTGCTGATCACCCACCGCCCGGGTCTCAGCGACCGTCGGCCCGAGCCCCTTCTCCCCCACCGGCAACGGCGAGTCGAACCACACGGCGTACCCGCTGGGCATGGTCCCCGCCGAGCCCAGCGTCATGCAGCGCTGGGTCAGGATCGCCGGGCGGCCGACGAAGCCGGTCTCCGGCGTGACGTACGGCGACGAGTCGGCCGGCGAGAGGACGGAGGCCTGGCTGGTCCCGCAGGAGCCGAGATGCTTCGGCCCGCCGAAGTGCGTCGCCCGGATCGGGGATCCGCCCCAGCCCCACGTGTCGGGCACCTGGAGCTGGACCCCGGCGTACGACTCGTAGCGCCACGACTCCGGGACGTCCACCCGCGAGTAGCGGAAGACACCGCCGGGGGTGCGGGACTCGTGCGCGACGTAGGCGACGCCGCCGACGAGGACCAGGACGGCAAGCACCGTCAGCCACGGCCCGCGGGACCGCCGGCGGGTGACGGCCGCCCTCGTCGGAGGAGGCTGCCGGGTCAGCAGCTGGGTGGGTGCGCTCCCGGCGCGGGTCACGACGTGCTCGCGCAGGCCCGCCGGGTCCGTTGCCGATCCCGCTGCCGACCCCGCCCTTGATGCCGCCGCCGCGTCCTCATGGACCTCGGTGAGGCCGCGCTGGAGGTACCGGCGGGCCGCCGACTCCGAGCAGTGCAGCACCCCGGCGATCTCCGCGTCCGACCGTTCCTCCAGCAGCCTCAGCACGACCGCGGCACGGCGCGGGGTCGAGCAGGCCCGTACCACGTGGCGACGGGCCTCGAGGTCCGGGTCGTCGCGGGAGACCCGCGCCCAGGCCCCTCGCATCCGGGAGAGCGCGCGAGTGACCGCCGCGTCGGCGGCGTCGTGGTCGTCCACGAGGGCGGCCGCGAACGCGAGCAGCGACGGCGTGCGTGCCACCGCCCACTCGTCGTACGCAGCCTTCATGGGACCACGATGCCCCAGGATGCTCGGGCGTGCAGCCCTTGTCGGCGCATCCGCTACCCGGAGTCAGGGGCGCCGAGCTCGTCGAGCCGGGCCGCCTGGCGGCGCAGCTGCGCGTCGTGGGCAGCGCGGTCGTGCAGCTTCTGGTCGTACGCCGCGCGCGCCATCGGGTCCGGGAGGATCATCTCGTGGCCCGCCTCGATCCCGTCCAGGACGGCCGACGCGATCTGGTCGGCGGTCAGCGGCGAGGTCTCGACGAGGTGGGTCACGACCGTCGCGAGGGCCCGGTCGGCACCGCGCAACGAGGACATCAGGTTCGTGCGGAAGTACGACGGGCACACCACGTGAGCCGTCACGCCGTACGACGCCAGCTCATGGCCCAGCGTCTCGGTGAGGGCGACGACGCCGGCCTTGACCGCGTTGTACGACGCCATCCCGGCCGGGTGCACGAGCCCGGCCAGCGACGCGACGTTGACGGTCCGACCGGATCTCTGGCGCTTGAACAGCGGCGTGAAGGTCCGGCACCCGCGCACCGCGCCGAGCAGGTTGATCTCCACGAGCCACTGCCACTCGTCGATCCCCGCCACGTCGATCCGCCCGCCGCCTGCGACGCCGGCGTTGTTGACCAGCACGTCGAGCCCGCCCCAGTGCTGCTCGACCCACGCCAGTGCCCGCTCCCAGTCCTCGACGGAGGTGACGTCGAGCCGCATCTCCTCGCTGGTCGAGCTCGCTCGGCGATCAACTCGAGGCACGGCGACGCCGTACGCCACATCCGTCGCCAGCACCTCGTCACCGCGCTGCCGGAACGCCCGCGTCAAAGCCTCACCGAGCCCCGACGCCGCGCCGGTGACCAGCACCCGGCTCATCGGTACTTGGACAGCTCGAGGCGGGCGACCAGTCCGCGATGCACCTCGTCCGGACCGTCGGCAAGCCGCAGCGACCGCGCGGTGACGAGGGCCGCCGCGAGCGGGAAGTCGCCGGACATCCCGCCACCGCCGTGCATCTGCAGCGCCATGTCGATGACCCGCTGGGCCATGGTCGGCACCGCGACCTTGATCGCCGAGACTTCCGACAGCGCCTGGGACGGTCCGCCCTGGTCGAGCTTCCAGGCCGCGTCGAGCACCAACAGCCGCGCCTGGTCGATCGCGATCCTGGCATCGGCGATCCGCTCGCGGTTGCCGCCGAGATCCACCAGCGGCTTGCCGAACGCCATGCGCTCCAGGCCGCGCCGGCAGGCAAGCTCCAGGGCGAGCTCGGCCAGGCCGATCAGCCGCATGCAGTGGTGGATCCGCCCGGGGCCGAGCCGGCCCTGGGCGATCGCGAACCCCTCACCCGGGCCGGAGATCACGTTCGACAGCGGCACCCGGACGTCGGTGAACGACACCTCGCCGTGCCCGAGCGGCTCGTCGTACCCACCCATGGTGTCGAGCAGGCGCTCCACCTTCACGCCCGGTGTGTCGATCGGCACCAGCACCATCGAGTGGCGGTGGTGCCGGTCGGTGTCCGGATCGGTGACGCCCATGAACACGAGGATCCGGCAGTCGGTGTTGCCCACGCCGGTCGACCACCACTTGCGGCCGTTGATCACGATCTTGTCGCCGTCGACCACGCAGGTGGCCGCCATGTTGGTCGCGTCGGAGGACGCCACGTCGGGCTCGGTCATCGCGAACGCCGACCGGATGCGGCCGTCGAGGAGGGGCTCCAGCCACTGCGCCCGCTGCTCGTCCGAGCCGTAGCGGAGCAGCACCTCCATGTTGCCGGTGTCGGGGGCGTTGCAGTTGAACACCAGCGGCGCGATCGCCGACCGCCCCATCTGCTCGGCCAGCGGCGCGTAGTCGACGTTGGTCAGCCCCTCGCCGCCGTCGGTGCCGAACCGCGCGGCGTACTCGCCGGCATGCTCCTTCGGGAGGAACAGGTTCCACAGCCCCTGCGCGCGGGCCTTGGCGTTGAGCTCGGCGAGCACCGGCCGCGGGGTCCATTGGTCGCCGGTACGCCGCGCCTCGGCGAGGTCGCGGTGGTAGTCCGCCTCGACCGGGGTGATCTCGGTGGCCAGGAACTCGGCCACCCGCGCGGTGAGGTCGGCGGCGCGGGGGGACGGGGCGAAGTCCATGTTCCGCACCCTAGACGCGGTCACCGGGCGGACGGTTCATCACGCTGGGTGGTCGAGCCCTCACCCGGCAAGCGGAACTCGCCTGGCCGAGCTCCGGTTCACCCACCCAGCGTGATGAACCGGCCCAGCGTGCTGAACCCACCCAGCGTGATGAACCGGCCCACGCGTCACGCAGCGACGGTGCTGACCACCAGCGCGCGGGTGAGCGGGTCCTCCCAGCGCCGGCGGGTGCGGGCCAGGCGGGTGGCCGACCAGAGCATGCACGGGATCGCGACGATCACCGACAGCCGCCAGTCGGGCACGTGCGCACAGCCGGAGAAGACCAGGCCGGTGAACGTCGTGCACGTGGCGAGGCGAGCGGAGTACCCCACCATGGCCGCCGGCGGGGCCGGGGTTGCGCGCGCCGAGCGCAGATCGACCGGGTACGGATGCTTCAGGGACCAGCGCAAGGCAGCGCCGACCACCTGCAGGGTGACCACGACAAGGGTCGCCAGGAGAGCCGCCAGCTCCTCCGCGTTCGGCAGCCCGGCGCGGAGTGCTCCGACGAGGACCGTGATCAGCGAGGCGACGCCGAGGAACTCGGCGAGGATCAGCGTCCGGGCGTCGAAGAGGGCGGTCGCCGGCGCCGGGAGGTTCTCGCGCCAGAGCGCGCCGCGTCCGTCGAGGCACCAGGCGTTGACACCGAACAGGAGTGCCCCACCGGAGGCGACCAGGCCGGGCAGGATCGTCATCTGCGCCCAGTGCAGGTCACCGAAGAGCGCGACCAGCCCGGGACCGACGGCGAGGACCAGGACGCCGCGCCGCATCGGCACCGACCGCCAGACCGAGGCCCGGTCGGTGCGGACCAGGATGCCGAGCACGGTGCTGGGCATCGGCCGCGGCTCGTGCTGGTCGGTCTCCATCCGCGCCTCGTCGCGCGGCATCCGCCTCGCGGCGAGATGTGCGGGCATGGCTCCCAGCGCGACTGCGACCAACGATGCCGCGAGCAGGAGCCCGATGCCGTACGCCCACCGCCAGCTCCACCCGGCGAGAGCGTGCAGGAAGAGCCAGAGGGTCGGCACCTGGTCGAAGAAGTTCCCGGCGTTGCCCGTGAGCTGAACGGCGGCTGCGAGCAGGCCCAGGATCACCAGGAGTCCGCGGCTGATGGCGATTCCGAACGGTCCACGCCGGATCGCCTCCATCGTCCACGCGACGACCTGGCCCGACGCAGTGCTGAAGACCAGCCAGAGCACGATCGTGAGCTGCGTCTGGACCAGAAGCCGCAGCGGTGTCGCGTAGGCCACCATGCCGAGCAGCACCCAGGCCTGGATCATCCACGCGATGTTCAGCGGTGCGAGCAGCAACGCGCCGAGGTGGTCGGTGGTCGGGCTGATCGGGTACGACGCGGCCTGGTCGCGCGAGATCAGCTCGCGACCGCCGCCTGAGGCGATCGCCGAGGCCATGTTCAGGACCAGGATGGCGGCCATCGCGGACGGCACCAGCACGAGGACGTCGACAGACTTCCCGTGGGTCGCGTGCGCGCCCGGGGTGAAGGCCGGGATGGACGCGGCGCCCAGGGTGATCGCGAGGAAGATGAGTGACAGCGCGCGGGCCAAGTGGCGACGGCGTACCGCCTGCTTGCGGAACCGGAACAGGATCGCGACGTCCGCGACCGCGCGGTGGGCCGCGGCGACGTGACCGGGCTTGGCGTACGCCGTGGTGCCGGGGTCAGTCCAGGAGAGCGCGGTAGGCACGGGCCCCCTCCTCGCCCGACATCTCCTCGGCGTCCACCTCGGCGACCCGCGATCCCCCACGGAGCACCAGCGCAGTGCCGCACGCCTGGACCGCGAGGTCGCGCAGGTGGGTCGAGAGCAGGATCGTGGCGCCACGGGCGCGCGCGTCGGCGATCACGTCGAACGTCGCCTCGACCCCGATCGGGTCGACACCGTCGAACGGCTCGTCGAGCAGCAGCACCTGGGGCTGGTGCATCACGGCCAGGACCACCGAGAGGCGCCGGCCCATGCCGTGGGAGAAGCCTCCGGTGACGCGGTTCATCACGTCGCCGAGCTCGAAGCGCTCGAGGAGGTCGCGCGCACGGTCCTCCCACCCGGTGAGGCGACGCAGCCGGGCGCTCAGCTGCAGGTGCTCCCAGGGAGTCGCCCGCGGGACGAGACCGCCTACGTCCGGGCAGTAGCCGGTGAGCTGCTTGACCGCCAGGGTGTCCTTGCGGATGTCGAGACCCGCCACGGTCACCGTGCCGGCCGTGGGCGGCACGACACCGGCGAGCACGCGCATCGTGGTCGACTTGCCCGCGCCGTTGCGCCCGAGCAGGGCGGTGGCCTGGCCGGCGTACGCCTGGAAGTCGATGCCGGCCACGGCCTCGACCTCGCCGAACCGGACGTGCAGGCTGCGCACGTCGACGACGGGGGGTTGGGTCACCCGAGAAGTCTCACATCGGAAGCGGATTCTGACTCCGGAACAGTAAAAAGTTGATCCACCTGGGCCAGGTGACGTCAGCCGCGGCCGTCCGGGCCGCCCGGTCCTCCGAGACGCTCGAGTACGTCGTCGGGAAACAGGACGCGCGGCATCACCCCGGTCGGACCCGACCTCATCCTCATCATGACGACATCCCCTCGGATCACGACGAACAGAACGTCGTCGTACCTGATCTCCCGAGAACCGCCTGCGTTCCGAGAGATGAAGCGGTCCTCCAAGAACTCGGCCGTCGCGACGGATCCCTGCGGCGAGGCCCTGCGCACGTTCCGGCGAGTCGGCTCGTAGACAGCGACGAACACGGCGGCACCCAGGATCGGGACAGCGACGGCCCACACCACACCGACGAAGGCCGCAACCACGAGGATGCCGACCGAGGCCAGGCCGAAGCGAAGCAGGAACGCCCGCCGCTGCAGGGCCCACCCTGCGTATACGTGGGACACATGCCTTGCCCATCCCGGCGGCACCACGAACTGGCGAGTGATGCCGCCGCTCAAGCCGCTGTCGGCCACGGGCCGGGCACCCTGCCCACGGACGGTGAGATACTCGATCACCGGCTCGGGCAAGGCACCTGTCGGCAGGATCTCGGGCCACAGACGCCCTCGGGTCTTGATCGTCTGCAGGGACCCGAAGGTCTGGACCAGACGGATCGCACCGTAAGGAATCACGGTGGCGGCTCCGGACGGACGCACCAGCACCAGGCCGTCCACCCCCATTGCGATCTCGGTCACCGAGCCCGCGGGGTACTGGGCTTCGATCTGGCGTTCTCTGAGTCGAACGAGGGGAACGACGAGGACGGTCGTGAGCAGCGCGACAACGGCCAACCAGCCGACACCCCAGAGGAGGCCGATCAGGAGCACCCGGCCCAGGTACTCGGGCAATGACGCCGCGTTGGTGGCGAGGGACCAGACGACTCCCAGGGTCAGACCACAGACCATGAAGGTGACCCACACCCGCGGGTGTCGCAGCCGCGCCCACCGCTCCCGGGTGATCCTGCGGGCGAGCTCACCGTCGGCGACGTATCGAAAGGTCGCGAACGGCTCGGGTGTGAACACCGGCGCATGATAGGCAGCCCGGTGAGGAGTCGGCTCGGGAAGCGTTCACCCTTCGCCGCCATCTTGCGGAGGTACGCCGACGGGCCGAACCGCCGCCGTACCGGTCGGTGCGGCCGAGGACGGCCTCGGGCCGCACGCGATGGTCCGACACTAGCTCTCTCCGACGCCGATCAGCGTGAGCAGCACGAGCACGACAGTGGTCGCGGCGAGGGCGCCGTGGGCTGCCACGACGGCGACGGGGAAGTGCCCTTCTGCGGGCCGGACCTCGTCAGTGCTCGTGCTGCGGCTCCGGTAGGTCGGAATCCACCTGGCGAGCATCGTGAAGCCGAGGAGCGCCACCACCAGGATGATGATGAAGGCGATCCACTCGAGGGCGTCGGAGTCCGTTGCCACGTAGATGATCCAGAGGATCAGCCCGATCGCTGCGAGCGCGAAGTGCCCGAAGATCAGCGGCGGTGGGAACCGGCTGCTGCTCGGCTGACGGTGACCGCCCTTGGAGATCCAGGTCCCGAGCAGGTAGAACCCGCCGAGAGCGGTGACGATCCAGACGATGAGTGCCGCGATGTCCATCAGTTCTCCTTCAGTCTCCCCGTGGCGGTGTCCCCGTGATCGGGTCCTGGTTCTGAGTCCCGGGCGTCAGCCTGACCGATAGCCCTCTGCCTGCGTCCCTTCGTCGGCGACCCTGACGCCGTACCGGTAGGCGAGCTTGCCGCCGAGATACCCCGAGACCCCCAGCGTGACGAGACTGAGTACCGACAGGACCAGGGGACCCACCGGGACGGGGTCGTTCCCCGTCGAGAGGTTCTGCCGCCAGAGGAAGTTGCCGACGTAGGCAGCCGTGATCGCTAGGTTCAGGGACAGGTGGAGAAGCCCGGTCCGGTGGGCCCTCGTGCCGGAGGGGATCGAGAGGAAGTCCAAGAACCCCACCGAAGCCGCGACCACTGCGCCGATCACGCCCAGGCCGATCAACCAGCGCGAGCCCACGACCAGGAATTCCGGACGGGCGTCGATACGCGACGCGATGTCGAAGACGAGACTGGCCACCCAGGCGCCGATCGGGACGGTCACCAGGATGGGATGGAACGGGTGGCCGTACGGGCCGGTGAGCCACGCGCTCACCGGTTGCTTGGCACCGAGGACAGGGTCGTCCACGTCGAGCCTCCGAGTGTCGCTCATTTCGCCCATCGATACTGGTCTTATTCGACCCGCCCGGTCAAGAGCAGCCGGTTCCCGCGGCCTCCGGCCGAGCCCCACGGAGTTATCGTGACCCGATGGAAAGGCCGGCCGCGTCCCGTCATCGGGGGTGGGAGGAGACGCTCGATGGTGTCGCCGTCCTCGCCGACGGCGTGCGACGTCGCGTCTACGCCTACGCGCGCAGCGCTCCGACGCCGGTGACACGGGAGGAGACCGCCGGGGCCGTCGGCATCAGCCGGAAGCTCGCCGCCTTCCACCTGGACAAGTTGGTGAAGGCCGGTCTGCTCTCGAGTCGGTCCGCCGATCGACCCAGCCAGCGCCGGGTCGGCAGGAGGCCGAAGGAGTACGAGCCCGCGCAACCCGACATCCACCTCAGCATCCCGGCTCGACGGCACGAACTGCTCGCGCAGATCCTGGCGGACGCCCTGACGGGTGCCGCGCAGGACGAGCCACCCGCAGCCGCAGTCCCACGGGTGGCCCGCGAACGCGGGCGGGCGGAGGGCATCGCCACCCACGGATCTGTGACGGGCACGAGTGAGGACGACTTCGCGAGGGCTACCGCCGCCGTCCAGGAGCGAGGGTACGAGCCGGTACTCCGTCATGACGGCTCGCTGCGCCTACGCAACTGCGTGTTCGCCCCGATCAGCGCAGGCTCGCGTGAGCTCGTCTGCAGTCTTCACCACGCCTACCTCTCCGGGCTCCTCGAGGGGCTGGGAGCCGGGGGGCTCAGCGTGGTGAAGGCACCGGCTGCGGGGGAGTGCTGCGTGGAGCTCCGCCCGGGCGCGGACGGCGGATCCTGACAGCCCCGGCCTCAGGCCGGGAAGCTCTCACCCTTCGCCGCCATCTCCCGGAGGTACGCCGACGGGCGGAACCGCTCGCCGTACCGGTCGGCCAGCTCGTCGGCACGCGCCAGGAACGCCTCGAGCCCGATCGGGCCGACACCCTCGCCGCGCTCGTCGACGGCCTGGTAACCGGTCATGAACTGGGCGGCACCGCCGGAGTTGGCCGGGAAGCCGATGCCCATGATCGAGCCGATGTTGGCGGCGGCCGCCGACTCGATGACGCCCTCCTCGAAGCACGCCGCGGTCTCGAGCGACTCGATCACCGTCATTCGGTCCTTGACGTCCTCGAAGGGGATCTGCTCGGGCCGAGGCGGGAACTCGTCGGCGAGCCCGGACCACAGATGCGTGCGCCGGCCGTCCTCGTAGTCGTAGAACCCGGCACCCTTCCGCCGCGACGGACGGCCGAGCTCGATCATCCGCGCGACGACCGCGGTACCCGGATGCTCGTCGTACGGCGTGCCGTCGCGCTCGGCGGCGTCCTCGGCCGCCTTGGCGATCTTCGCGATCAGCTCCATGTTCAGCTCGTCGGTCAGCTGCAGCGGGCCGACGGGGTACCCGTCCTGCATCGCCGCGCGCTCGAGCGACATCGGCGCGACACCCTCGGCGAGCATCGCGAGCGCCTCGTTGACCATCGTGCCGATCACCCGCGAGGTGTAGAAGCCGCGGCTGTCGTTGACCACGATCGGGGTCTTCCGGATCTGGAGGACGACGTCGTACGCCTTGGCCAGAGCGGCGTCCGAGGTCTGCTCGCCCTTGATGATCTCGACCAACGGCATCTTGTCGACGGGACTGAAGAAGTGCAGGCCGATGAAGTCGGCGGGCCGGTCCACCGCGGTGGCGAGCTCGGTGATCGGCAGGGTCGAGGTGTTGGAGCACAGCAACGCGTCGGGGCTCACGTGCGGCAGGGCCTCGGCGAAGACCTGGTGCTTGAGCTCCGGATCCTCGAAGACCGCCTCGATCACGACGTCGCACCCGGCCAGGTCCGTGGGGTCGGCGGTGGGCGTGATCCGGGCGAGCATCTCCGCGGACTTCTCCGGCGTGAGCTTCGCACGCTGGATCCCCTTGGCGTTGAGCTTCTCGCTGTAGCCCTTGCCGCGCTCGGCGGCCTCGAGCGAGACGTCCTTGAGCACGACCTGCATGCCGGCGCGGGCACAGGAGTACGCGATGCCGGCCCCCATCATCCCGGCGCCGAGGACGGCGACCTTCGTCGCTCGGAAGGGTTCGTGGCCCTCCGGCCGGAGCTTGCCGGCGTTGATCGCCTGGAGGTCGAAGAAGAACGCCTGGGCCATGTTCTTGAAGTTCTGCCCGACGATCAGCTTGGTCAGGTACCGGCTCTCGATCCGGCTCGCGGTCTCGAAGTCGACGCTCGCGCCCTCGACGGACGCCGACAGGATCGCCCGCTGGGCCGGGTAGACCGCACCCTTCGTCTGCTGGCGCAGCAGTGCCGGGAACGCCGGCAGGAACGCCGCCAGCTTCGGCGACTGCGGCGTACCACCGGGCATCCGGTAGCCCTCCCGGTCCCACGCGTTGGTGGTGGCGTCGGGGTCGTCGCGGTGCTCGAGGATCCATCCCTTCGCGGCGGGGATCAGGTCGTCGCGGGTCGCGACGACGTCGTCCACGAGCCCCTTGGCCTTGGCGTCGTGGGGCTTGAAGCGGGTGCCCTGGAGCAGCACGTCCATCAGCGCCGACTGGATGCCGAACATCCGAGTGACCCGGGTGACCCCGCCTCCGCCCGGCAGCAGCCCGAGGGTCGCCTCCGGCAACCCGACCAGCGCGCTGGGCTCGTCGACCACGATGCGGTGGTTGCAGGCCAGCGCGATCTCGTAGCCGCCGCCGAGCGCGGCGCCGTTGATCGCGGCGACCACCGGACGCGGCAGCGTCTCGAGCCGACGCAGGTCGGCCTTCATCGCCTCGACGCCGGCGAAGACGGAGGCCGCGTCGGCCGGCGTCGCCTGCATCATCAGCCCCAGGTTGCCGCCGGCGAAGAACGTCTTCTTGGCACTGGTGACCACGACTCCGGTCACCTCGTCCACCTCGTCGTACAGCCGGTCGACGGCCTCGTGCATCGAGCGCTGGTAGAGCTCGTTCATGGTGTTCGCGCTCGCGGTCGGGTCGTCGAGCGTGAGGGTGACGATGCCCTCGTTGTCGCGGTCGTAACGGACGGCGGTGTGCTCGTCGGTCGAGCTGTTCTCGTTGGTCGCGCTTGTCGAGACCATGTCGGTCATCGGAATCAGTCCTTCTGCTTGAGGTCAGTGATTGCGGTGGGCGCGGGTGTCACCGGGACTCGACACGCGGGTCGCTCGACCACCCTCGATCGCCTCGCTCGTCATCGCTGGTCTGATCGCTCCGCGCTCAGACCAGCTCGACGATCGTGGCGATCCCCATCCCGCCGCCGATGCAGAGGGTGACAAGTCCCCGGCGGAGGTCGCGCCGGTGCAGCTCGTCGACGAGCGTGCCGAGCAGCATCGCGCCGGTGGCGCCGAGCGGGTGGCCCATGGCGATCGCGCCGCCGTTGACGTTGGTGACCTCGTGGGGAATGCCCATGTCCTTCATGAAGCGCATGGCGACCGCGGCGAAGGCCTCGTTCATCTCCCACAGGTCGATGTCGCCGACCTCGAGACCCGCCTTCGCGAGAGCCTTGCGGGCCGCGGGAGCGGGCCCGGTGAGCATGATCGTCGGGTCGGCCCCGGAGACGGCCGTCATCACGATCCGCGCCCGGGGGGTCAGCCCGAGCTCCGCGCCGGCCTGCTCGGATCCGACCGCCACCAGCGCGGCACCGTCCACGATGCCCGAGGAGTTGCCGGCGTGGTGGACGTGGTCGATGCGCTCGACCCAGTGGTACTTCTCGAGGGCCACGTCGTCGAAGCCGGCGTCCTTCCCGATCGACGCGAAGCTCGGCTTGAGGCCGGCCAGGCCCTCGACGGAGGTGTCCGGGCGGATGAGCTCGTCGTGGTCGAGCACGGTGAGACCGTTGGCGTCCTTCACCGGGACGATCGCGTCGGCGAAGTAGCCGTTGGCCCACGCCTTGGCCGCCCGGTGGTGCGACTCCGCGGCGTAGGCGTCGACGTCCGCGCGACTCCAGTCCTCGAGGGTCGCGATCAGGTCCGCGCCGATGCCCTGCGGGACGAACCCGGTCGTCAGGGCCGTGGCCGGGTCGGCCGCCCAGGCGCCGCCGTCCGACCCCATCGGCACGCGGCTCATCGACTCGACGCCGCCGGCCAGGATCAGGTCCTCGAAGCCGCTTCGGATGCGGGCCGCCGCTTGGTTCACGGCCTCGAGGCCGGAGGCGCAGAAGCGGTTGAGCTGCACACCGGCGACGGTCTCTGGGTAGCCGGCCGCCAGGGCCGCGGTCTTCGCGATGTCGCCGCCCTGCTCGCCGATCGGCGACACGACGCCCAGCACGACGTCGTCGACGCGGTCGGTGTCCAGGGACGCGTTGCGGCGCCGGATCTCCTCCAGCAAGCCGACCATCAGGTCGACCGGCTTGACCTCGTGCAGCGAGCCGACCGCCTTCCCCTTGCCACGCGGCGTACGCAGGTGGTCGTAGACGAATGCTTCGGCACGTGGTTGTCCGGGGGATGGAGCCATGCTTCCGATTGTGACACTCTTACTGTCATGGTCGTCAAGGAGGACGGGAGCGCTGTGGGGACGGTCACGCTGCTGACCCTCGAGGAGCTCACCGAGCGCGTGGGGATGAGCGTGCGCAACGTGCGGTTCTACACCACCAAGGGCCTCGTGCCGCCTCCGATCCGGCGCGGACGTAGCGGTTACTACAGCGCTGACCACGTGGCCCGGCTCGAGCTCGTGCGAGAGCTCCAGGGGCACGGGTTCACGCTGTCGGCGATCGAGAAGTACGTCGCCGGCATCCCGGCCGCCGCGTCCCCCGAGGACATCGCACTGCACCGCACGATGCTCGCGCCGTGGATGGCCGACGTGTGGGAGGACTGCAGCCGGTCGGAGCTCGAACGCCGAGCCGGACGACCGCTGGCCGCCGACGACCTCGCGACGCTGGAGGCCCTCGGCGTGCTGCGCCCGGGCGCCCGCGGCCGGTTCCGAGTGTCGCGGTCACAGCTCGGCGTCGGGCTCGGGCTGCTCGACCTCGGATACCCGATCGAGGCGGCTCGCGCCGCAGCCGAGGTGTACGCCGCCCACGGGCGGGCCATCGCCGAGGAGCTCTACGAGCTGTTCCGGACCAAGGTGTGGCCGGTCTACAAGGAGCAGGGCGTCTCGCCGGAGAAGATCCAGGACGTCGTCGAGCGGCTCAAGCCCCTGTCGATCGCTTCACTGGTCCAGGCCTACGAGGCCGGCATGGACGAGACCCGCCGGGCCAACATCGCCAAGCGCGCCCGCTGAGACCGATAGTCCCCGACGAAGTGGTCGGGCGTCGGCCTGCCCGCCAGCCATTTCGTCGGGGACTGTCGAGAGATCGCTCAGGGCTCGAGTGACTCCTTCACGTTCTTGCCGGCCTCCTTGACGTGGCGACCGGCCTCTTTCGCCTTGGCCTGGCCCTGATCGTCCTTGCCCTCGGCCTTCAGGCTCTCGTCGCCGGTGGCGGCGCCGGTCGCCTCCTTGGCCTTGCCCTTCGTGTCGGTCGCGCGGTGCTTGAACTTGTCTTGGAGTCCCACCGTCTGCTCCTTCGCCTCGTCGCGCACCAGGGCGTACCTGGTCGTACGGGATCCGTACCCGGGCGCTCCGGCGCCATGCACGGCGTGAGGTTCGACTCAGGCGAAGTCGAGGACGCCGTCCTCGAGCGGGGAGCGGCGGATGGTACGCCGGTCGCGCAGATAGCTCTGCCGGAGTCGCCACGGCTCGCGGTCGCCCTGGTGCGGGAGCTGGTCCAGGGCGCGGAGCACGTACCCGGACGTGAAGTCCATCAACGGGACCGGACCGACCGCCGGATCGGGCCGGGGGACGACGCGCCGGTACCCGTGCTCGGCCATGTGCGCGAGCAGCCGGCAGGTGAACTCCGCGACCAGATCGACCTTGAGCGTCCACGAGGCGTTCGTGTAGCCGACGCAGAAGACGTGGTTCGGCACGCCCTCGAGCATCATCGCCTTGTAGGTCATGCGCTCGGGGATCGGGACCGGCGCGCCGTCGACGAGCACCTCGACGCCGCCGATCATCTGCATGTTCAGCCCGGTCGCCGTGATGACGACGTCCGCCTCGAGCTCGGCGCCCGACTCCAGCGCGATGCCGCGCTCGGTGAACGTGGCGATGCGGTCGGTGACGATCGAGGCGTCGCCGCGGCGCAGCGCGCGGAAGAGGTCGGCGTCCGGCACCACGCACAGGCGCTGGTCCCACGGGTTGTAGTGGGGGCGGAAGTGCGTGTCGACGTCGAAGTCCTCGGGCAGGCGCCGCTTGA
>NZ_DASXWU010000082.1:0-8217 GCF_036503465.1 Nocardioides sp. | reverse complement strand
ACCGGCAGGTCACGGCCGCCGAGGACCGCTACCTGATGACGGTCATCGCCACCGCGTCCAACCCTCGCTTCTGGGTCTCGCGGGTCGACATCGACCGCGGCGGCCCGACGTACACCATCGACACGCTGCGCGACCTGAGCGTGGCGCTGCCCGGCGCCGACCTGTACTTCATCACGGGCGCCGACGCGCTCGCCGACATCTTCACCTGGCGTGACGCGGACGAGCTGTTCGAGATGGCGCAGTTCGTCGGCTGTACCCGGCCAGGGTTCGTGATGGACTCCGAGACGCTCGGCAAGATCCCCAACGACCGGGTCACCATCGTCGAGGTGCCGGCGCTGGCGATCAGCTCGACCGACGTACGCCGACGTACGATGCGGGGAGAGCCCGTGTGGTACCTCGTCCCGGACGGTGTCGTCCAGTACATCGCCAAGCATCAGCTGTACCCGCGCACGACGGCTCCGGATCCCGCCCTCACTCCCGAAAGCTCCGAAAGCTCTGCATGATCACCCCAAGTCGTTTTTCGTCTTCCCCGCACCGCTTCACCCCAAGCCGCTCCTCCGCCGAACAACGCCTCGGGGACCCCGAGTGAGTGCCACCGACCACGCCGTCAACGTCGTCCACACCGCCGCTCGCGCGGCGTCCGACAAGCTGGCGCAGCACATCATCGCGTTCGATGTCAGCGACCAGCTCGCGATCACCGACGCGTTCCTGCTCGCGTCGGCGAGCAACGACCGCCAGGTGAAGGCGATCGTGGACGAGATCGAGGACAAGCTGCGCGACCTCGGCGAGAAGCCCATCCGGCGCGAGGGGGAGCGTGACGGGCGCTGGGTGCTGATCGACTACGGCGATGTCGTCGTACACGTGCAGCACGAGGAGGAGCGCCAGTTCTACGCGCTCGAGCGGCTCTGGCGCGACTGCCCGCTGATCGAACTCCCGGCCGACGTGACCGCCGGCACCTCGGGTGGCTGAGCCGCGCACGCTGGTGCTGGTCCGGCACGGCGAGACTGACTGGAATCTCTCCGGCCGCGCGCAGGGCCACGCCGACGTACCGCTCAACGCCACCGGCCACGCCCAGGCCCAGGCCGTGGCGCGGGCGCTGGCCGGCTTCGGTCCGTCCCGGCTGTGGTCGAGCGACCTGATGCGGGCCGCCCAGACCGCCGAGCACGTCGCCACGGCCACCGGGCTCGTGGTCGAGAAGGACCCTCGCCTGCGGGAGTACGACGTGGGCGAGCGGTCCGGCCTGACCCTCGAGGAGTTCGCCGAACTGCATCCCGCGGAGTACGCCGCGTGGCTGGCCGGGACGTCCGCGACGCTGGTCGCCGGGGAGGAGACCACCGAGCAGGTTCGCGACCGTGTCGTGCCGGCGCTCCTCGCGTGCCTGGACGCGCTCGGAGCCGGCGAGACCGGCATCGCGGTGCTGCACGGAGCCTGTCTGAAGGTCGGCCTGATGGGTGTCCTCGGCTGGCCGTGGGAGCAGTCGCGATCGCTCCAGGGGATCGAGAACGCCGCCTACTGCGTGCTCACCGAGGACCACGCCCGAGGCCTCCTCCGGCTCACGTCGTACAACGAGAAGGCCATGTCGTCACCGCATGGGCCCGATTTCGCCACCGACGGACCGGTTGGCTAACATCTGCGAGTTGCCTGCCCGCGCGAGCGGGTGGAATCCATGGGGCTGTGGCGCAGCTGGTAGCGCATCTGCATGGCATGCAGAGGGTCAGGGGTTCGAGTCCCCTCAGCTCCACCGAGAGGCCGCCTTCGGCGGCCTTTTCGCGCCGGGCGCAGCTGGTAGCGGCTCGGTCATTTCTGGGCGATGGCATGCAGAAGGTCAGGGGTTCGAGTCCCCTCAGCTCCACCGAGAGGCCGCCGTCGGCGGCCCTTTTCCGCGCTTTGGCGCGACCCCGTGAGAGATGCTCGTAGGGTTTCTGGCCCCGAACGTCGAAGCAAGCACTGCTCCTTCGTCACCTCGGTGTCAGATCCATTCTCGAGAGGAAGCGTCTTGACCGACTACATCGTCATGTTTCCGGCCGACAACGAGGCGGAGCGGGCGGCCGCCAGCGAGGCCGACCGCCAGGCGACCTTCGACACCGACTACGAGTTCGGCCAGCTGCTCGCGGCGCGCGGCGGCGCGGTGACCGGTGGCGCCGGACTCACGCACAGCAGCAGGGCCCGCACGATCAAGCGGGGGCCGAGGTCGAACGTGCTGGTCACCGAGGGGCCGTACGCCGAGTCGGCCGAACAGCTGTCCGGCTTCTTCATCGTCACCTGCGACGAGTACGACGCCCTCGTCGAGGCGGCACAGGTCCTGGTCCGGGCGCACCCCGTGGTGGAGATCAGGCCGGTCGCCGAGTTCTGACCGTCGAGGACTGTCCTTCGCGGCACGCCTCAAGGGCGGCCCGTACCGCTCAGTCCGTGGCTCCCCGTCGGGCCTCGAGGCTGGGTAGGAGCGCGACCTGGCGCAGGCGGGCGTGCCCCTTCCGCCCCGGGCCGTGCATCGCCGCAGCGGTGGCTGCGCCCTCCAGAGTCTCGAAGGTTCCGATCCAGTCATCGTCGATGAGCAGGTTGTACCCGAGTCCGTCCGGGTGCGAAGGGTGCCATCCCTCGACCACCCGCACCCGGCCGGACCGGTCCGTCCAGCGTCGCGGGTTCCGATTGACAGCCCGTGACCTCACGGCGTCATCATCGCGTGGCGATCGCTGCCGCGCCCGGCTTTGCCGAAACCTCGGCGTCGCCGGCGTACTGGCCGGTCGCAAGGACGGTCGGTCGGGCGAGGCGCCACGCCTGCCACGAGCCTGACTGCGGCGTACGAGCGTGCCGAAAGATGCGGGCCCGCCGATTAGGGTCGACCTCGTGGCGACGGTCGGTGTCTGCGAGGACGAGCCCGGGCTGCGGTCCGTCCTCACGCGTGCGCTGCGCAACGTCGGGCACGAGGTGCAGGCCGTCGCCCTGGCGTCGGAGGCCATGCGCGCCTTCCGGGAGACGCCGCCACAGGTACTGATCCTGGACATCGGGCTTCCGGACGGGGACGGGCGCGATCTCTGCCTCGCGCTGCGCGCCTCTGGCGTCGACGCCCCGGTCCTCTTCCTCACGGCCCGCGACGGGCTGCACGACAAGGTGGCGGGCTTCGAGGCCGGCGGCGACGACTACCTCAGCAAGCCGTTCGAGCTCGAGGAGCTGCGGGTCCGGCTCGACGCGCTCCTGCGGCGTCGTACGCCGGTCGCCAGCGTGCCCGCGGATCAGCCTCTGCTCGACGGTTCCCGCCACGCGCTCACCCGCGGGGACCGGGAGGTGACGCTGTCGCCGACCGAGTTCCGTCTCCTGGGGCGCCTGATGGCGCAGCCGGGGCAGGTCGTACGCCGGCACACCCTCGTCGCTGCCGCCTGGCCGATGGGTGGTCAGGTCAGCGACAACACGCTGGACTCCTACGTGCGGAGGATCCGGCGAAAGCTCGACGACGTCGGTGGTGGCGCCATCACCACGCTCCGCGGCGTCGGCTATCGCTGGCAATGACCATGCCCCACTCCCTTCCGGCTCGCTTGGCGGTGACGTCGCTCCTGGTGGCGACCCTGACCTCCGCGCTGCTCGTGCTCGGGGTCCAGGTGCTCCTGAGGCAGACGAACGACGCCACCGTGCGGGCCCGGCTGGCCGACCGCGCCGCGACCGCGGCCACGTCGGTCCGCGTGACACCGTCCGGGATCCGCGTGCGCGAGCAGGGGCTGACGCTGCTGCAGCAGGACGCGTGGATCTTCGACGTGTACGGACGGATGGTGGCGGGACGGCTCCCGGCGTCGAACGACCGCTACAGCGACGACGTACGTGAGCTCGCGTCGTCGACTACGGCGCGTCGCCTCACCGACGAGGACCTGGTGCTCCTGGCCCAGCCCGTGGTGCGCGACGGAAGCCGCGTGGCGACGGTCGTCGTGTCCGAGGACCTGGGCCCGTACGAGGGGTCCGAGCGGCACTCGCTCTGGCTGACGCTCGCACTCGCGGCGGTGGCGGTCTTCCTGGCCACGACGGCCGCCTGGATCGCGGCGCGGCACTCTCTCCTGCGGGTCCGGGCCATGTCGGACACCGCTGACGAGTGGCGGGAGCACGATCTGGGCGCACGGTTCAACCCCGGGCCCGGCGGCGACGAGATCGCGCATCTCGGACGGACGCTCGACACCATGCTGGACCGGATCGCCGAGACGCTCTCGGCCGAGCGTCGGCTCACCGACGAGATCGCGCACGAGCTGCGCACACCCCTGGCGATCGTGCTGGCCGAGGCCGACCTGGCGCGTGAAGGTGCCACCGACGACCAGAGGGCGACGCTCGAGGCCATCCGGGATGCCGCGCTGCGCATGCGATCCGCGATCGACACCATGCTGACCGTCGCCCGGGCCCGCACCGACGTACGTCGCGTCTCGCGGATCGGCGACCTCGTGGCCGCGCTCGACCAGCCGTCGACCGGTCTCGACGACCTGCTGGTGCCGGCTCCGACCCCGCTGCTGGTCGCCGCGGTCAAGCCGTTGATGGAGAACGCGCAACGTCACGGAGGCGGGGACCCCCGCCTCGAGGTGACCCGCGAGGTACGGCATGTCGTGGTCAGCGTCATGGATGACGGGCCGGGAGTGCCGGCGGACGAGGTGGAGGCGGTGTTCGAGCCCGGGCACTCAACCCGAGCCGACGGGTCCGGACTCGGCCTGCCGCTGGCCCGACGCATGGCGCGCGCCGTCGGGGGCGAGCTGGTGGCGAGACCGGGTCCGGGAGGTCGGTTCGAGCTCCGCCTCCCGCTCCACTGAGCGTGCATGCCCCTGCTCGGCAGCGGTCGGCCGGCTGGGGTGGCGGTGGGTTGGGATCGGTCTGGTGGCCGGGGACGGGTCCGGGGTCACCGCTGCTGGGTGGTGGTCGGGGCCGGTTGCGGGTGGCGGTGGGTTGGGATCGGTTTGGTGGCCGGGGAGGGGTCCGGGGTCACCGCTGCCCGGGCTGCCGCCCAGCAGCCGCACTCCCAGATCAGGCCGCCCAGTGGCCCAACAGCGCCCGGCGGGCGCGATGGCGTCGTGGGTCGGCAGCGTCGAGTCGTTCGTCACGCAGCCGTTCCACGTCGGTGTCGTCGAACGGCGCCAGCTCGCCGACGACTCGGCTGAGCAGGAGATCGGTGAGTGCCGGGTTGCGGACCAGCACGGGCCCGTGGAGGTAGGTGGCGAACGTGTGGCCCTGCCGGGCGCCCTCCCAGCCGTCGCGGCCGTTGCCGACCCCCGTGACGACCCGGCCGAGCGGACGCGCACGAGGTCCCAGCACGGCGGTGCCGCGATGGTTCTCGTAGCCGGTCAGCGTCGGGACGCCCGGCAGGTCCTCGGGCTCGGTGACGATCTCGCCCACAGCGCGCCGGGCGAGCCTGCCGCAGGTGACGTCGAGCAGACCGAGACCCGGCTGCGGCTGCCCGTCGGCGTCCTCGAAGCGGTGCGCCAGGAGCTGGAACCCAGCGCACACGGCAAGACAGGGTCGCTCGGCGAGCACGCTGCGTGCCCGGTCGTCGGCGAGCAGGGACCGCGCGGCCAGGAGCTGCGCCGAGTCCTCGCCCCCGCCGAGCAGGTAGAGGTCACCGTCGCGGGGGAGGGGCGTGTCGAGGGCCACCTCGATGACCCGGGCGGTGATCCCGCGTGCGGCGGCCCGGTGGACCAGGGCCAGCACGTTGCCCCGGTCGCCGTAGGTGCCGAGCAGCTCCGGATAGACGTGGACGATGCCGAGCTCGTCAGGCACGACGTACCTCCTGCACCGCGGCGCGGAACGCCGTGTAGTTCCCCACGACGTCGACCCGGCCCGCCGGGAGCTTCCACAGCGCTGCGGCCAGCGATCCCGGTATGTGCCTCGCGGCGACTCCGTCGTGCTCGAGCCTCACCAACAGGTCGGTCGCCCGTCGTCCCTGCACGACCACGGTCCGCCCACGCAGCGGACGGAACGACACGTCGTAGATCCAGGACGGATCCCGACCGTCGACGCCTTCCGCGTTGAGGACCAGGACCAAGGGGTATCGGTCGTCGGCCATCAGGTCGAGGAGCTCGAGCCACCCGGCCGGGTTCTTGGCCAGCATGATCCGCAGGTCGTGTCCGTGGAAGCGGACCTGCTCGAAGCGACCGGCCACGGAGCGTACGACGCCCAGTCGGGCGGCCGCCTCCGACACCGGCACCCCGCCGGTGATGTGCGCTGCGGTCACGGCCAGGGCGGCGTTCGCGACGTTGAACCGCCCCGGGAGATCGAGGGTCAGCGGGGCCTGGGTCGTCGCGCAACGGAGCACGTCACCGTCGAGCCACCAGTCCGGGTCGGGCCTGCGCAGCTCGCACGAGTCGCACGCCCAGTCGGATCCGGCCCGGACGCACCGACCGCCGCAGGCCGGGCACACGAGCGAGTCGGCCGTCCAGTTCGCTCCGGCGGCCACCCAGACGTGATTGTGGCCGGCCAGCGCCGACCACACCACCGCGGGGTCGTCCGCGTTGGCGATCACCAGAGGAACGCCGGCCAGGCCGCTGCGCCAGGTCTCGGCGAGCGCGCCGACCTCGTGGTGCCGGGTCAGCTGGTCGCGCGAGAGGTTCGTGAGCACGACCGTTCGAGGCGAGGTCTCCCGGATCGCCCACGGCAGCCAGTCCTCGTCCACCTCGAGCACGACCTCCTCGGCCTCGGTCGAGGCCAGGAGGCCGGCCAGGGCCGTCGCCGTGTTGGCGCCTTCGCGGTTGGTCGCGACGTCGTCGCCCGCACCGAGAGCGGCGACGATGAGCGCGGTCGTCGTGCTCTTGCCGTTGGTCCCGCTCACCAGCGTGACGTCACGTCCCCGGCTCAGCTCCGGCAGGGCGCGAGGCTCGACCGCCAGCAGCACACGCCCGCCGATCACCAGCCCGCTGCCTCCTCTCACCCGTCGTGAGAGCGCCCCGGCCGCGCGCGCGGAGGGGCGCGCCACGGCCAGCCGCGTGCGGCTGTGCGCGCGCTCGGTCCGTGCATCGCCCATGTCACCAGTGATAGGCGCGGGATCCTGTCTCACACCTGACTGGAGGGTCCCGGAGGCAGGTGTGTGACTCACCGCAGTCCGACCGCCACGACCCGGTCGGTGATGCCGGGTGACTCACCGCCTAGCAGCCAGATCCGGCGCCCGTACGTCGCGACCGCCGCGTCGCTGAGGTGCACCGGGAGACGCCCGGCCAGACGGAGGTCGCCGGATGCCGGGTCGTACCACCACATGGCGTCCGTCTGCCGGTACGGCGCCACCCGCCCTCCCATCACCAGGATCCGGCCGGCGACCGGGACGGCCATCGCGTGCCCGAGCGGGACCCGCAGCCGTCCTGCCGGGCTGGTGCGGCCGGTGGCGAGGTCGACCTCCTGGATCGTGTCGAGCTCGCGGCCTGCAACCTCACCTCCGAAGACGTAGACGTCCGAGCCGATCCGCGCCATGGCGGCGTACCGGACACCATCGAGCAGAGCGCCGACCGGGCGAGGAGCCTGATGGGGCGAGAGCCGCAGGATCGTCCGCGGCACGGACGCACCGTCGTACCCTCCGATGACGTAGGCGCTGCCCCGCCACTCCGCGACGCCGAGGTCGGAGCGGGTCGTCGGCAGGTCCGCGATCCGGCGCCAGCCGCCCGGGGCCAAGGTCTGCACCGCCGACTGCTCGGCGGAGTTGCCCCCGCCGACCACCGTCGGCGCACGGGCGACCAGGCCTCCGGCCGCGTCGTGGACCGGAACCGCCAACGACGGCAGTGCGTGCTCGACGCCGGTCCTCGGGTCGAGCCGGAACGCGCGGCCCGACGACCGGTCGCCGACGAGCAGCCCGCCGGCCAGGACCACCGAGCCGCGACGCATCGGGATCGCGACCGCCCGGGCGACCGGGAACGGCAGTCGCCAGTGCGACAGGTTCGCCGCCGCCACCTCCGGTACAGCCGGCCGCCGGGTGGCGGGGGCCCGGGCCGCGTCTCTGGTCGTGGAGGCCCGTGGACCTGTGGACGACGTGTGGTCCCCGCATCCCATCAGCAGTGGCCCGAGGAGGACGATCGAGAGGAGTACGCGGAGGCTCACCGCATGTTCCCGGTGTGGCCGAGCGAGTAGCGCCCGGGCTGCGGCCAGACCGCGATGCCGTGCGGGCTCCCGCCGACCGGGATCTTCGCGATCAGCCGGCCGGTGCGCGTGTCGAACCCGTAGACGACCCCGTCGTAACGCCCGGACAGCCACAGCGTCCTGCCGTCGGCGGAGACC
>NZ_DASXWU010000081.1:0-50298 GCF_036503465.1 Nocardioides sp. | reverse complement strand
GACGCCGCATCGAGCTGATCGACTCGTGCTCCTCCACGCTCCAGTCGTAGTCGCGGGTGGCCATCGCGGCGTTCCACATGCCCATCTGACCGACGAGCCGGCTGAGCAGCGAGCGGATCGTCTGCCCCTCGTCGTCGTCCTCGAGCGCGATCTCGGTGTCCAGCTCCTGGTCGGTGAGAAGGCCGGCGTCCCGGATCAGCTCGCCGGTGAGCCAGACGTGGTGGTCGACCATCCTCTCCAGCAGATCGGCCCCGCGGACGACGTCGCGTGACGGCAGCCGGATGCTCCCCGGCGGCACGAAGTGCACGCCGTTCGCCTCCCCGATCTGGATGTGGCCCGGCTTCTTGCGCCACTCGCGGGGCGCCGCGTCGTAGGCCTTGGTGACCGCGCGCGTGAACGCCTCGTGCGAGGAGTAGCCGGCCTCGACCGCGATGTCGAGCAGCGGCGCCCTCGTCGTGATCATCCGGTACGCCGCGCGCTCGAGCAGGATGCGCCGGCGCAGCGCCTGCGGCGGCTCGCCCGCGACGGACTTGATCATCCGGTCGAAGTGGTAGCGCGAGAAGTGGTGCCGTGCCGCCCAGTCCTCGCCGGTCGCGTCGTGGTCGTCGAGGGCGGCGGCCAGCCCGTCGACGAAGTCGGCGAAGGTGTCGGCGGCGACGGTCATCTCGGCGTCCCCGCGGCGTTGTTCGCTGGAGGAGCGCAGCGGGGGAAGGGAAGAACGCCGTGGGGTGAGGTCATGCAGACATGGTGCCCCGGTTCGCGGGGCGGTGCCTTGATCCGGCTTGCTCGCCCGCGCTTGTAACGCCCTGTTATCGACGCATCCGCGCCTGGGCGCGGGCGCACCGGTGCGGATAACAGGGCGTTACAAGCAAAACGGAGGTCAGGGCAGGGCCACCTCGGCGAGGGCGCGGATGCGGGCGTCGAGCTCGCGCCGGTCGTCACGGCGTACGACGGCCTCGATCACCTCGATGCCTCCGTTGGGCGTCGCCAGCGCCTGCTCGAGCTCCGGCCGGCTGTGCACCTGGAGGTGGGGCGTGCGCGTGGCGGCACAGAGGCTCGCGAGATCCACGCCGTGGGGGGTGCCGAAGAGCCGGTCGTACCGGTCGGCGTACTCCTCCGCACCCTGCTCGAGGGTCGCGAAGATCGAGCCCCCGTCGTCGTTGACCACGACCATCGTGAGGTCGGGGCGAGGCTCCTCCGGGCCGAGCACCAAGCCGTTGGCGTCGTGCAGGAACGTGATGTCGCCGACCAGCGCGAGACTCCGGTCGGAGCGTCGGCCGAGGGCGGCGCCGACGGCGGTCGAGACGACACCGTCGATGCCGGAGAGGCCGCGGTTGGCGATCGTCTTGCGGCGACCCCCCACCCCGTAGCGCGGCACCATCAGGTCGAGGTCGCGGATCGGGTTGGAGGCGCCCACGACGAGCAGCCCCTCGCGCGGGAGTGCCCGCGCGACGGCGCCGGCGACGTCGTACGCCGTCATCGACGGCTCGGCCGCGAGCAGCGCGTCGAGGTCGCGGCTCACCCGGGCATCGGCCTCGCGCCAGATGTCGACCCAGCTGCTGTCCTCGCTCTCGTCGGCCGCCAGGTGGATGAACTCGTGGTCGACCCGGAACGGCTGGGTCCCCCAGCGAC
Organism: Nocardioides sp.; assembly: GCF_036503465.1. Lineage (GTDB taxonomy): Bacteria > Actinomycetota > Actinomycetes > Propionibacteriales > Nocardioidaceae > Nocardioides. Next base: position 48,666 of record NZ_DASXWU010000081.1, on the reverse strand, counting down.
CCCCGGACCCGGCACTCCAGATCTCGACGTCATCGCGGGCCAGCAGCCGCATCACGGGACGGGACAGCGTGGGGTGGCCGAACACCACGACTCGCTCGACCTGGTCGGAGAGCCCTGAACCGAGCAGCAGTCGGTAGGTCCGGATCGCATGCGTGCCCGTCCGCGAGCCACTGGTGGGTTCGGCGAAGAGCGGCCAGTCGGCACGCTCGGCCAGCACCCGCGCCGGCGGGCCGGCGTCGTCGCCGGCGACCACGACGGTCCGCGGCCCGAGAGGGATCGTCGTGAGCGGCAGCAGGACAGCCGGCCCGGTCATCCAGCGGCCCTGCTCCAGGTGCGGTGTCCACCGGTCCTCCGGCACCAACGGCTCGTCGAGGCACACGTTGAGGTGAATGACGCTCCCGAGTGGCGCGCCCGGCCCACCGAGCCTGGTGTCCGTCTCGGGATAGGTGCCTGTCGTGACGTCGACCGTCGGGACCAGCGGACCGAAGATCCCGACCTGGTCGGTGGTCTGGTTGGCGGCAGTGCCGCGGAGGCGCGCGGGGCGGTCGGCGGTCACGGCGACCAGGCTCACCCCGGCATGGGCGGCCTCGAGCATCGCCGGGTGGAGGTTCGCGACGGCAGTGCCGGAGGTACAGATGACCGCGGCCGCCGACCCGACCTTGGTCAGCCCCAGCGCCAGGAAGCCGGCCGAGCGCTCGTCGATGCGCGTGTGCAGCCGGACGAGGCCCGCCTGCGCGGCGTCGTACGCGGCGAACGACAGCGGCGCGTTGCGCGACCCGGGAGCGAGCACGATCTCCCTGATCCCCTGCTCGACCAGATGGCCGACGACGGCGCGGGCCAGCACTGTGGCGTTCACGGCAGAGGATCCCTTCGTGACGGTCGCTGCGCGACCTCCTCAGCACGAGCCTGCCGCAGGCCACGGACCGCCGCGATCCGCTTCTCCCACCAGGCGACCCGCTCGGGCGGCGCCGCGACGGCGTCCAGGAGTGCGGGCACGACCGTGGGTACGCCGACGGGAAGCGCGCCGTTCACCGGGACCAGCTCCGGTGACGTCACGTCGGCGGTCAGCAGGGCTCGCGTGGCCAGCCCGCACGCGTGGTCGAGCGACGGCAGCGCCGCGGCGAGGGCGACTCCGGCAGCCAGCCCCACCGAGGTCTCGAGCGCCGACGACACGACGACCGGCATCCCGATGTCCGCGGCGATCCGCAGGCAGGCGTGGACGCCGCCGAGCGGCTGCACCTTGAGCACCGCCACGTCGGCGGCCTCGAGGTCGCGGACGCGGTAGGGGTCCTCGGCCCTCCGGATCGACTCGTCGGCCGCGATCGGGACGTCGACCTTGCGGCGTACGGCGGCCAGGTCCTCGACCGCGGCGCAGGGCTGCTCGACGTACTCCAGGCCTCCCGCGGCCCGGTCGAGAGCGGCGATGGCGGCGACCGCGCCGTCCACGTCCCAGGCGCCGTTCGCGTCGACCCGCAGCATCCCGGCCGGACCGAGTGCGTCGCGGACGGCCTCGACCCGCGCCAGGTCGTCCGCCAGCGGGGTGCCCGGATCGGCCACCTTCACCTTGGCCGTGGCGCAGGCGGAACGCCGTACCAGCGCGTGCGCCACCTCGGGTGTCACGACCGGGACCGTCGCGTTGACCGGCACCGCGTCGCGCACCGGCGCCGGCCAGTCGCCGGCCGCTGCCTCCTCGGCACACCGCAGCCAGGGCTCGGCGACCTCCGGCGGGTACTCGGTGAACGGGCTCCACTCGCCCCACCCGGCCTCGCCCTCGATCAGGACGCCCTCACGTACGGTGATCCCGCGGAACCGCGTGGCCATCGGGATCGCGAAGACCCTCACCGGGCGTCCTCCGCCAGCTCACGGACGGCGAGCCGGTCCACCTTGCCGTTGGCGAGCATCGGCAGCGCCGGTACGACGACCACGTCCCGCGGCGCCCACGCCCTCGGGTGGCGCTCGGCCACCCAGTCGCGGGCCTCGTCGAGCGCCAGCGCCCGCACGGGCTCGACCAGCGAGAGGACGGCGACGACTCGGTTGCCCCACTCGGGATCCGACAGGCCGACGACCTCCGCAGCCGAGACGCTCGGGTGCTCGCGCAGCCGCGCGGCCACGGCGGCGGCCGGCACGTTGACCCCACCGCTGACGACCATGTCGTCCATCCGACCGAGCACCTGCAACCGGCCGTCCTCGTCGAGCCGCCCGGCGTCGGAGGTGTGGAACCATCCGTCGACGAGCACCTCCGCGGTCGCGTCGGGATCGTCGAGGTAGCCGTCGAAGAGCGTCGGCCCCGCCAGCCGAACTCGCCCGTCGGTCGCCAGCGCGAGCCCGACCCCGTCCAGCGGCAGCCCGTCGTACACGCACCCGCCGCAGGTCTCCGCCATCCCGTAGGTCGCCACCAACCGGATGCCGGCGTGCCGAGCTCGGTCCTTGAGGGAGACGTCGACCGGGCCGCCGCCCACGAGCACGGCCTCGAAGGCCGCGAGCGCCTCGGCGTCCGCCGGACTGTCGAGCCAGCGGTGGAGCTGGGTCGGCACCAGCGAGAGGAAGCCGCCGGCGAGGCGCATGTCGCGTGGCGAGCGTTCGCCGAGGACCGCCGGGCGATGACCCGCCACCAGCGATCGGACGACGACGTTCAGCCCCGCGACGTACGACGACGGCAGCGCCAGCAGCCAGGGACCGGACCCGCCGAGCCGCGCCGCGGAGGCGCTCGCCGAGGCGAGAACGGCGTCGCGGGAGAGCACGACCTGCTTCGGCGTACCCGAGGACCCGGAGGTCGCGATGACGGCGAGTCCGGGGTCATCGGCGGACAGCCACGCCTCGACGGCGTCGATGTCGCTGTCGACGACACCGCTCAGACGTAGCGACCGCACACCACGAACGCTACTGACACCTGGAGCAGTCTCCCGGCCAGGGTCTCTGGGTCTCGGCGCGGATCGCTCGGGCCGCCGAACGGTTCCTGGCCACCCACGCGCTGGGCCCCTCCGCCGCGACTGCTTGAATCCGGCCATGCCATCCAACGGGCCCTCCGGCGTGCCGTCGGCCGGTCCCACCGCCTCGTCGTGGGTCGCCGGTGCGCGCCCGCGCACCTTGCCCGCCGCCATCTCGCCGGTCCTCGCCGGCACCGGCGTCGCGGCGTACGCCGACGACGCCGTCTGGTGGAAGGCCCTGCTCGCGCTGGTGGTCGCGATCGCGCTCCAGGTCGGTGTGAACTACGCCAACGACTACTCCGACGGGATCCGCGGCACCGACGCCGATCGGGTCGGCCCGATGCGGCTGGTCGGATCGGGTACGGCGTCACCCGGCGCCGTGAAGCGCGCCGCGTTCCTGGCGTTCGGCGTCGCCGCGCTGGCCGGGCTGGTGCTCGCCGCCACGACAGCCTGGTGGCTGGTGGCCGTCGGTGCTCTGTGCATGGTGGCCGCGTGGTTCTACACCGGCGGCTCCAAGCCGTACGGCTACCTCGGGCTCGGCGAGGTCATGGTCTTCGTGTGCTTCGGACTCGTGGCGGTGATCGGCACGGCGTACGTCCAGGGCGACGAGTGGCGTGCCTCCGCGGTGTACGCCGCGGTGGGGATCGGTGCGATCGCCTGCGCGATCCTGGTCGCCAACAACCTCCGCGACATTCCCACCGACCGGGGCGCCGGGAAGATCACTCTCGCGGTCCGGCTCGGCGACGAGCGCACGCGACTGTTCTACGTGCTGCTGATGCTGGTGGCCCTCCTCGCCCTGGTCGGCGTCGCCCTCTCGACCGGCTGGTGGTCCCTTCTGGCGCTGCTGTACGTCGTCCCGTCACTGAAGGCGGTCGGGGTCATCCGGTCCGGAGCCGTCGGCCCCGCTCTCATCCCGGCACTCCAGCTGACCGGTGTCGCCGAGCTGCTCTACGGGCTCGGGCTGCTGGTCGGGCTGGCGCTCGGGCACTAACTGGCCTACAAACCGGCGCCGCCGGGCAGGGACCAAGGCGGTTTGTAGGCCAGTTCGTCGCCGGCCGCCACCCACCACCCGTCTACGCTGATCCCATGTTCTGGTTGATCCTGCTGGTGATCGTGGTGGCCGGCGTCGTGGCCTGGAAGATGCGTGTCAAGCTGATCGCCAAGCTCACCGGTCAGTCGGAGTCGCGGATCAACCGCCAGCTCGGCCGCCGCCGCTAGGGTCCCGATAGCGCGGATCACGCGACCGGTCCCGCCGAGGGTCCGAGCGTCCGGCTGATCCGTACTATCTCGATTGGGCCTTAATCGACGTCTTCTCGGGCCTTGATCTCGTCGAGCTTCTCCGAAGCGCGGCGCGCGCGCTCGTCGACGTGGCGGGCGAGCGCCGTGCGCTGCCGGCCGAGGGCGAAGTACGACGCGAGCCCGCTGACGACCAGCGCGATGATCAGGATCCACATCAGGTTGGCCGAGTCCGACGTGGCGAGCCAGATCCCCCCGACGAGGGCCACCGACGCGGCGAACAGCAGCAGCCGCAGACCGGTGTAGACCCAGAACTCCTTCACCCCGCCAGGGTAGTCAGCCCGAACGCATCGACCAGAATCCGCAGGTCCCGTATCCCCACGACCATCGGCGACCTACCCTGTCGGTGTGTGGAGGTTCGTGCTGCTCCTGGTGGTGGTCGCGGTGGGTTCCTACTACGCCGCTCGGTTCCTGCTCGAGGGCTTCCCGCGCATCAAACGCCGGGACGACGAGTACGTGCGGCCCCTCGGCCCGGACGACGACGACGAGTTCCTCGCCCAGATCTCGCGGAAGAAGGGCCCGGAGGACCAAGGCTGACCCACGACGTCATACGGAGCGAGCCCTAGATGGCTCCGACCGTATGACGTCCGGAGGGTCAGCGCGCCACGAGGCTCGAATAAGGAGCACCGCTGGCGTAGGAGTGCTGGCTCGTCGTCGAGAAGTAGTTGATCCCGATGAAGTTGAACCACAGCGAGGCCACGCCGATCAGCGCCAGGATCGCGGCGTTCCGGCCGCGCCAGCCCGCGGTCGCACGGGCGTGCAGGTACGCGGCGTACACCACCCAGGTGATGAAAGCGCAGACCTCCTTGGGGTCCCAGTTCCAGTACGACGACCAGGCCTGGTGCGCCCAGATCGGGCCGGAGATCAGCACCGCGAAGGTCCAGACCGGGAACGCGAACGCGTGGATGCGGTAGGAGACCCGGTCCAGGGTCGGACGTGACGGCAGCCGGGCGACGTAGCCGCGCTCGGCGCCGCGCTTCTCGGCGCGTGCCCGGACCAGGTACAGCGTCGAGGAGATGCCGCCGAGCGTGAACGCCCCGGTCGCGATCATCGCGGACATCACGTGGATCACCAGCCACGGCGAGTTCAGGGCCTCGGTCAGCGGCTCGACCGGCGAGTACAGCCACAGCACGGCGACCATCAGCAGCACCAGCACCATCGCGGTGACGATCGGCCCCATCCAGGAAAGCCCGAAACGCTTGCGCAGCAGCAGGTAGCCGGCGACCACGACGAACGAGCCGGAGATCGTGAACTCGTACATGTTGCCCCACGGCACCCGGCCCGCGGCCATCCCGCGGCCGAGCAGGGCTGCGAGGTGGGCGACGCAGCCGGCGGTGGTCAGGATCAGGGCGAGGTTGCCGAACATCGCGATCCGGAACCGGGTGGACTCGTCCGGCCGAACGGTCGAGCCGGCGGCACCGCGCGTCGAGCCGGTCGAGCCCGTCGCCACCAGCCCCGCGGCGACCTTCGCCTCGACGGGCCGATGGGCAGCTGCCGTCACCGGCACTGTGCGCAACGCGCTCCACTCGACGAGGTGGGCCAGCAGCGCCAGGAAGTACAGCACCCCCGCCGCCGCGATCGCCTGGTTGCTGAGGTCCTCCCAGCTCATGCGCGAGTTCCTTCCTCGGTACGCCGGCCCTCACCGTCGCGGGCGAGTGTGCCCGGACCGGTGGTCTGGAGTGAGTCCACCACCGACGAGAGTACGGGGGTCAGGTCGCCGCCCCCCGACCGGTCCAGGGCAGCCACCTCGACCAGGGTGGTCCCGTCGCGTCTGCGAGCGCGCACCCAGATCCTGCGTGGCCGGATGAACAGCGAGCCGAGCAGGCCGAGCAGGGCCAGGATGACGCCGAGCAAGGTGACCCAGACGTCGGGGGTGCGGCTGATCTGGAGACGGGTCCAGTGCTTGACGCCGTGGAAGCTCACCGACCCCGCGCCGTCGGGCAGCTGCACGGTCTGGCCGGGCTGCAGGTCGACGCGGAACATCTTGCCGCCCGGCTTCTTCAGCTGCCGCATGTTCGCCTTGTCCATGGCGTACACCGACTGCGGCACGCCGTTGTCGAGCCCGAGGTCGCCGACGTAGGCGAGCATCGACAGGGTGGGGTTCTTGTCGTCGCCCATCACGTTGATCGGGTCGCCGTTCACCAGGGCGAAGGTCGGGTAGAACAACCCTTCGAGCCCGATGTCCTGGCCGGCCTTCAGACCGGGCGCCTTCACGACCCCGAACGACTCGAAGTTCGAGCTCTCCGGAAGGAACACCGTCGGGCCGTTGTACAGCTCGTGTCCCTGTCCGTCGCGGACGGTGATCTCGGGTGCGTAGCCGTGCCCGATCAGGAATATCTGGGTGCCGCCGATCGTGAGGGGGTGGTTGACCCGCAGGTCGTAGGTCCGCTCCGGCGACCAGGTCGACCGCTCCCCCTGGCACGACGTGTGGTAGTTCAGCGGCGCCTCGAAACCCCGGGCCATGCCCTGGCGCGGACCCGACTGGATCCAGTCCGCGGAGAAGTCGCGGACCGTGAAGCAGAACGGCTCCATCTTGTCGGCGTCGAACAGCGACCCGGGTGCGAAGTCGTCGTACTGCGTGAGCGTGTTGGAGAAGCCGTTGCCGACGATCAGGATGACGCCGCCCTTGTAGCCGAACAGGCTGCCGATCCCGAAGCCCACCAGCACGATCAGCACCGACAGGTGGAAGAGCAGGTTACCGGCCTCACGGAGCCGGCCCCGCTCCGCCGACACCCACCCGTCGTCGACGCCCTCGAACGATGCGGCCCCAGCACCCTCGGACGTGGCCAGCCGGTTGCCGCGCGAGAGGTGACCGGCGGCGCGGTGCAGGACGACCGACGGCTGCTCGTCCGTCGTGTACGCCGCGTGGTCCGGCAGGCGGGTCAGGTTGCGGGGTGCGGGGGGCGGCTCGCGGCGGAAGCTGCGCCAGTACACGAACAGCCGCGGCACGATGCAGCCGACCAGCGACACCATCAGCAGCAGGTAGATCGCGGCGAACCAGGGCGAGTGGTAGACGTTGAACAGGCTGAGCTTCGAGTAGATCGGCGTCAGGTGAGGATGGGCCGCCTGCCAGTCCTCCGTCTTCAGAGCGTTGACACCCTGCTGCGGGATCACCGACCCCGGAATCGCGCCGAGTGCCAGCAGGAGCAACAGCACCAGCGCGGTGCGCATCGAGGTGAGCTGGCGCCAGATCCAGCGCACGAACTCCCATGCCGTCAGCTCCCCCGCACGACGCTCGGGGCGCCGAGGCGGCTCGGGTGGCGTCAGCGGGTCGTGGCGCGTGGTGTCGGTGGTGCTCATCGCTCAGACCGCCACCGTCGACTGGTTCACCAGATGGATCTGCAGCCAGGTCACAGCCTGGTCCCACCAGCCAGTGAGGAGGGCGAGACCGACGAGCACCAGCATGGCGCCGCCGACCCGGGTGACCCACTGCTGGTGCCGGCGGACGAACCGGAAGGCGCCGAGCGCCCTCCGGTACGCGAGTGCGGCGGCGATGAACGGGACGCCGAGGCCCAGGCAGTAGACCGCCGCCAGGAGGGCGCCACGGTCGGCCGTGCCCTCGTTGAGCCCGAGCGTGATGATCGCGCTCAGGGTCGGCCCGACGCACGGGGTCCAGCCGAGCCCGAAGAGGAACCCGAGGAGCGGCGCTGCGCCGAGCCCGACCGCCGGCACGGTGTGGACGCGGAGGTCGCGTTGCAGGAACGGGACGAGACCGGCGAAGGCCAGGCCGAGCAGGATCAGCACGATGCCCAGGACGACCTCGAGCTGGGTGCGCGACCGGACGAGCCAGGTGCCGAGCGAGCCCGCGGTGAAGCCGATCACGACGTACACCAGGCTGAAGCCGAGGACGAACAGGACGGCGCCGGCCAGCATCCGGCCGCGACGGGCGTGCTCGAGGTCGGCGCCGGAGAGCCCGGTCGCGTAGGAGAGGTAGCCCGGCAACAGCGGGATCACGCAGGGCGAGAAGAAGGACACCAGGCCGGCAACGAGCGCGACGGGCACGGCGAGGAGCAGGGAGCCGGACGACGCCTGGTGCTGGAACCAGTCACCCATCGCGTGCCACGTCCTGCACCATCTGCACGAGCGTCAGGGTGGAGGGCACGCCGCCGTTGATCGCGGCGGCCGGGCGCCCCTGGGCGTCGAGGATCACCGTCGAGGGGATGGAGTTCGGCCCGATCACGCCCGGGAAGGCCAGCAGCGCCTCACCTCCCGGCGAGAAGAACGACGGCCAGGTGATGCCGTAGCGGCGGTTGTAGGACTTCGCCTGGGCCGTGCCGTTGTCGCGGCTGTCGATGCCGACGAAGTGCGCCTGGTCGCCCAGCTTCCGTGCGGCGGCGACGACGAGGGGCTGCTCCCTGTGGCAGTCCGCGCACCAGGAGCCCCAGACGTTGACCACCGTCGGCTTGCCGCGCATCGAGGCCAGGGAGATCGGCTTGCCCTCGAGGTCGGTGCCCGACAGCGTCACCGGCTTGCCGCGGTCGCCGACCGCGATCGTCCGGATCGAGCCGTCGCCCGCGACGTACCCCTTGTCGCCGCTGGCCTGGAGCCCGTGGAGCGAGGAGCAGCCGCTCGCGGTCAGCAGGAGGAGAGCCACCGCGAGGAGCGAGAGGAGACGAGTGCGCACCTAGGGCCTCTTCGCCTCCGGGGCGTCGCCGGCCGAGAACGGCGCAGACTTGTCGCGGACCGGGATGAGGTCGCCGGCCGGCTCGGAGTAGCGGATGGTCGCCAGCGCGTCGTCGGTGAACTCGAGAGATGTCACCGAGCACAGGGTGCACTGCCGCCGACGCGGGTCGTGCACGAACGACCTGCGCTCCAGCGAGAGCCGGGTGACCCAGATCGGCAGCTGGTGGGACACGACCGCGGCCTCATGTCCGCGTGCCGCGTCGCGGGCGTCGTGGATCGCAGCGAGCATCCGGGTGACGATCTCCTTGTAGGGCTCGCCCCACGACGGCTTCCACGGGTTCCACAGATGGAGCCAGGTGGTGGGCTTCCGCAGCGCGTTGTCGCCGTGCCCGAAGCGCTTGCCCTCGAACACGTTGGTGGACTCGATCAGCCGCGGGTCGAGGACCGGGGCGAGGTCGCGAGCCTTCGCCAGAGGTGCTGCGGTCTCCTGCGCCCGCTCGAGGGGCGACGTACGGAGGTGCACGATGTCGCGGTCGCCCAGGGCCTTGCCGATGCGCTCGGCCATCTCGCGCCCGAGGTCGGAGAGGTGGTAGCCGTCGCGCCGCCCGTAGAGCACACCTTCCGGGTTGTGCACCTCGCCGTGCCGGATCAGGTGCACGGTCGTGCGGGTCTGCTCCCGCATCCGGTCAGCCACGCCGGACCTCCCGGGCGGCCGCTGCGGCTTCGGCTGCCGGGGCCAGCGCCGCGAGGACGGTCTCGACGGCTGCGTCGTCGTGCATGGAGGAGACGAACCAGGCCTCGTACGCCGACGGCGGGAGGTACACACCGCGGTCGAGCATCGCGTGGAAGAACGCCGCGTACGCCGCGGTGTCCTGGCGCTGTGCGTCCTCGAAGTCGCGGACCGGGCCGTCGGCGAAGAAGACCGAGAACATCGTGCCCGCCGAGGAGACGACGTGCGGCACCCCGGAGTCGGACAGCGCCTTGTCCGCGGCGTCCTTGACGGCGTCGCCCACCGCGGTGATCCGGGCGTAGACGTCATCGGTAGCCAGGCGCAGCGTGGTGAGGCCGGCGGTCGCGGCGATCGGGTTCCCCGACAGCGTGCCGGCCTGGTAGACGGGGCCGACCGGCGACAGCATCTCCATCACCTCAGCGCGCCCGCCGAACGCCGCGGCCGGGAAACCGCCGCCCATCACCTTGCCGAAGGTCATCAGATCGGGTGCCCAGCCCTCGAGGGCGCCGTCCAGGCCCCACTGGCCGAGGCGGGACGCGCGGAAGCCGGTCATCACCTCGTCGCTGACGAACAGCGCGCCGTGGTCGGCGCAGGTCTGCGCCAGGAACCGGTTGAAGCCAGGGTCCGGCGCGATCACGCCCATGTTGCCGGCGGCGGCCTCGGTGATCAGGCACGCGATCCGATCGCCCTCCTCGGCGAACAGCGCCGCGACCGCGTCCCGGTCGTTGTAGGGCAGCACCCGAGTGAGCGCCGTGGCGGTCTCGGGAACCCCGGGGGTCCCGGGCACGGCCAGAGTCGTGAGGCCGGAGCCGGCCGAGGCCAGCAGGGCGTCGACGTGCCCGTGGTAGCACCCCGCGAACTTCACCACGACGTCGCGGCCGGTGAAGCCGCGGGCCAGGCGGATGGCGGACATCGTGGCCTCGGTGCCGGAGGAGACCAGGCGGACCTGGTCGACGGGCGTGCGCCCGACGATCTCCTCGGCCAGGCCGACCTCGGCCTCCGTGGGCGCGCCGTACGACGTGCCGCGGGCAAGAGCGTCCCGCACCGCCGCCATCACCTCGGGATGGGCGTGGCCGAGCAGCATCGGACCCCAGGAACCGACCAGGTCGACGTACTCGCGGCCGTCGACGTCGGTCAGCCGTGCTCCGGACGCCGACCGGATGAAGCGCGGCGTGCCGCCGACGGCCCGGAAGGCGCGCACGGGGGAGTTGACACCGCCGGGCGTGACCGCGCAGGCGCGCGCGAACAGAGCGTCCGACCGGTCGTGCGTCACCGGGCCATTGTGGCCGAGGCCCCAAGCCGGGCGAGAATCGCGGGGGGTCAAGCCTCGGGGGAAGTGGCCCGGGCCACGCGTACTGGTGCGTAACATCCCTCGGTGTCGATCGTTTAGAGGTTGTCAGGGAAGGGAACTCTCCAGACGGACTGCGTCGTCGCTGCGCGGCCGGAACGGACGCGGTTCCCGGGAGGAAGAATTGTCCATGGCCAGGTTCGGACGTGCACGACAGGCGTCGGCGCTGCTGCCGCTCGCCGTGCTCTCGGCGGCCTGGACGGCCGGGCTGGCCACGACCGGGTCCGACGCCTCGGCCGCGGCCGATCCGAACTCCCTCCCCGACGGCACGAAACTCCCGTCCCACGTGGTGAGGGCGCCGGCCAGCCTCACCCCGCCCCACGACCTGACGCACGGCATCGGCGGCAACACCAGCCAGATTGTCTCCACAGCCTCCGCGAGCGGCATCCCCGCGGTCGCGCTCGCGGCGTACCAGCGCGCCGCCACGGTGATCGACGCAGCCGACCGCTCCTGCCACATGCCGTGGCAGCTGGTCGCCGCGATCGGCCGGGTCGAGTCCGACCACGGTCGGATCGACGGCAACGTGCTGACCGACAAGGGCATCGCGAAGCCCGGCATCTTCGGCCCCGCCCTGGACGGCAAGCACGGGACGACGCTGATCAGGGACACCGACGCCGGGCAGTACGACCACGACACGAAATTCGACCGGGCGGTAGGCCCGATGCAGTTCATCCCCTCCACCTGGGCGATCGTGGGCGTCGACGCCGACAACGACGGGCAGCGCAACCCGCAGGACATCTACGACGCCGCGCTCGGCTCGGCGGTCTACCTGTGCTCCGGCCCCGACGACCTCTCGACGACGGCCGGCCAGCGGTCCGCGGTGTTCCGTTACAACCACAGCCAGAAGTACGTCGCGCTCGTGCTCGCGATCACGCGGGCCTACCTGAGCGGCGACTACACCTCGGTCCCCAACGGCACGACGACGATTGGCTTCTCGCTCGGGACGCCGCCGCTGCTGACCAACGCCGTCCACCACGGCCATCACACCCGGCATCACGGCGTCAGCCATCATGGGCATCACACCAACGCCACGACGACCCAGACCTCGTCCGGTCCGACCGCCGGACCCAGTGTGGGGCCGACCGCCGATCCCACTGCGGATCCCACGGTCAACCCGACTCAGGCAGCCACCAGCGGCTCGACGGCACTCCCGGATCCGTCGATCAGCCTCCCGACGTTGATCCCGACGTCTACGCCGACTCTGCTCACGCAGGCCGAAGCCACGACACAGTGTCTCTTGCAGAACCTGATCGTGGGCACCGCTGCCTTCGACCAGTGCGTCTACGACCTGACGCACTGACCGCGCCCGCCCCCCGGCGGTGAGACAGGACTCGTCCGGTCACCGCGAACCGATCCCAGGTCACCGCTCCCCGCACCACAACCGCCGACCCACCCACCGGGCGGTGACATAGGACCCGACCGGTCGCCGCGAACCGATCCCCGGTCACCGCTCCCCGCACCCCAACCACCGACCCACCGCCGACCCACCCACCGGCGGTGACATAGGACCCGACCGGTCGCCGCGAACCGATCCCAGGTCACCGCTCCCCGAGGGTTCAGGCGCGCAGCAGGCGAGCGGCCTCGGCGGCCCAGTAGGTCAGCACCACGTCGGCGCCGGCGCGGCGGATCGAGGTGAGCACCTCGAGAACGGCCCGCTCGCGGTCGATCCATCCGTTCTCGGCAGCGGCCTCGATCGCGGCGTACTCACCGGAGACGTTGTACGCCGCGACCGGCACGTCGACCGCGTCGCGCACCCGGCGTACGACGTCGAGGTAGCCGAGCGCCGGCTTCACCATCACGATGTCGGCGCCCTCGGCGACGTCGAGCAGCGCCTCGCGCACACCCTCGCGGGCGTTTGCGGGGTCCTGCTGGTAGGTGCGGCGATCGCCCTGCAGCGACGAGTCGACGGCCTCGCGGAACGGGCCGAAGAAGGCGGAGGCGTACTTGGCGGAGTAGGCCAGGATCGCGACGTCCGTGTGACCCGCTCCGTCGAGCGCACCACGGATGGCGGCCACCTGGCCGTCCATCATCCCGCTCGGACCGACCATGTCGACGCCCGCGTGCGCCTGGGCGAGCGCCATCTCGGCGTAGGCCTCGAGGGTCCGGTCGTTGTCGACGCGGCCGTCGGGGGTGAGGACGCCGCAGTGGCCGTGGTCGGTGAACTCGTCGAGGCACAGGTCGCTCATCACGGTCAACGCGTCGCCGACCTCGGCGACCACGTCGGTGATCGCGAGGTTGAGGATGCCCGACGGGTCGATGGCGCCCGAGCCGACGGCGTCCTTGTCCTCCGGGATGCCGAAGAGCATCACGCCACCGAGACCCAGCTCGGCGGCCTCGTGGGCGGCCTTCAGCAGCGAGTCGCGGGTGTGCTGCACGACGCCCGGCATCGAGGCGATCGGACGAGGATCGCTGAGCCCCTCACGGACGAACATCGGCAGCACCAGCTGCTCCGGAGCGAGCCGGGTCTCGGCGACCAGGCTCCGCAGACCCTGGGTCGTGCGGAGCCGCCGCGGACGGGTCACCGGCCGCGGGACGGACTCGCCGAGCTGCTCGCTCATGACGCCGTCATCGCGAGGACGTGGCCTTCTTGCGCGAGGACGACTTGCGCTCCGACGGCTTCGTGACCGGCAGACCCGCCTCGAGCAGCTCCGCGCGACGACCCGCGCCGTAGTCGGCGAGCGCGTCGACCAGGTCGTCGATGTCCGGCTTGGGTGCCAGGACGTCGACCCGCAGGCCGTGCTCCTCCGCGGTCTTGGCGGTGGCCGGGCCGATCACCGCGATCACCGTCGACGGGTGCGGCTTGCCGGCGATGCCGACCAGGTTGCGCACCGTCGAGGACGACGTGAACACCACGGCGTCGAACTTGCCGCTCTTGATCGCGTCGCGCACCGGCGCCGGCGGCGGGGCCGCGCGGACGGTGCGGTACGCCGTGACGTCGTCGCACTCCCAGCCGAGGTCGATCAACCCGGCCACGAGGTTCTCGGTCGCGATGTCGGCACGCGGCAGGAAGACCCGGTTGATCGGGTCGAGGAGCTCGTCGTACTCCGGCCAGTCCTCGAGCAGGCCGGCGGCCGACTGCTCGCCGCTGGGGACCAGGTCGGCGCGCAGTCCCCAGTCGGAGATCGCGGCCGCCGTCTTGTCGCCCACCGCGGCGATCTTGAGACCCGAGAAGGCACGGGCGTCGAGGCCGTACTCCTCGAACTTCTCGCGCACCGCCTTGACCGCGTTCACGCTGGTGAACGCGATCCACTCGTAGCGCCCCTCGACCAGTCCGCGGACGGCCTTGTCCATCTGCAGCGGGTTGCGCGGGGGCTCCACCGAGATCGTCGGGACCTCCTCCGGAACGCCGCCGAAGCCGCGCAGCCGGGCCGACAGGGAGCCCGCCTGTTCCTTCGTGCGCGGCACCAGGATCCGCCAGCCGAACAGCGGCTTGGTCTCGAACCACGAGAGCGCCTCGCGCATCTCGACCACCTCGCCGACCACGGTGACGGCCGGCGGCGCCATCCGAGCGGCGCGGGCGTCGGCGGCGATGTGCTCCAGGGTCGAGGTCACGGTCTGCTGCTCGGTCGTGGTGCCGGTGCGCGTCATCGCCACCGGGGTCTCGGGGTCGCGGCCGGCGACGACCAGCGCCCTGGCGATGTCGGCGATGGAGTTCACCGCCGAGAGGAGGACCAAGGTCCTGCAGTCGGCGTACCGGCTCCAGTCGACCTTGTCGCCCGCGGTGACCACGGTGACCTCGCGGTGGTCCTTGGTGGTCAGCGGGATGCCGGCGTACGCCGGAACCGCGGCCGCAGAGGACACCCCGGGGACGATCTCGAAGCCGAGCCCCGCCTTCGCGCACGCCGCAGCCTCCTCGGGGCCCGATGCGTAGACGAACGGGTCTCCGGTCATCAGCCGGACGACCCGGCCGCCGCGCTTCGCCTGCCGGACCACGACCTTGGCGCGCGCCGCGTGGGTCAGCGGCTGGCCGTCCTCGCCGAACCCGCCGTCGACCAGCTCGGGCCCACCCTCGGAGCCCTCGGGAAGACCGAGCAGGCTGCGGACCAGCGCCGGGTGCTCGGGACCCTCGGTGATCACGACGTCGGCCTCGCGGATGAGGTCGGCGGCACGCACCGTGAGCAGACCGGGGTCACCCGGTCCACTCCCGACGAAGGCGACCCACCCCGGTTTCGGGCTGGTACGGGTCGGCTTGACCGGCCCTGTTGTGCCGGTCGTCGGGGTCACGGTGGTCTCGGACTGGGCCCGCTGGGCTCGGGTCGTCATGCGTCTTGCCTTTCGCAGTCGGTCACCGGCTGCTCGTGCGGTGTCGTCGGCTGTGCTGTCTGGGATGTCGGTGCTGCCTGGGCTGAGTGTGCTGTCTCGGTCTCCGTCAGCTGTCCTGCCCCCTCATCGAGCATCTGCCCGGCGAGGCGGCTGCCGACGCCGGTGGCGTCGGCCGGGTCGCCGGAGGCGGACATCCGCACCGCCAGCGTCCCGTCGGGTGAGAGCGCCGCCGCTCGCACCCAGAGCTCGTCTCCTTCGTCGCCCTCGACCACCTCGGCGAGAGCTCCGATCGGGGCCGCGCACCCGCCCTCGAGCGTGGCCAGGACGGCACGCTCGGCGGTCACGGCGGCCCGGGAACGGACGTCGTCGAGGACGGCCACGTCGGGCGTCAGGTCGTCTCCCTCCCGCGTCTCGACGGCCAGCGCACCCTGCCCCGGCGCCGGCAGCATCTGGAGCGGGTCGAGGACCTCGGTGGCCTCGTCGAGTCGGCCGATGCGGGCCAGCCCGGCGCGGGCGAGCACGATCGCGTCGTACGCACCCTCACGGACCTTGCGGATCCGGGTGTCCACATTGCCCCGGATGTCGGCGATCTCCAAACCGAGACCGAGGGCGTGGAGCTGTGCCGCACGCCGTGGCGAGCCCGTGCCGACACGGCTTCCGGCGGGGAGCTCGCCGAGGGTCAGCCCGTCGCGGGCGACGACCACGTCGCGTGGGTCCTCCCGGAGCGGGATCGCGGCCAGCGAGATACCGGCTGCGGGGCTGGTCGGCAGGTCCTTGAGCGAATGGACCGCGACGTCTATCCGGCCGTCGAGCAGAGCCTCGCGAAGCGCGCTGACGAAGACACCGGTGCCGCCGAGCTGGGCCAGCGGCTGCCGGTCGCGGTCGCCGTCCGTGGTGATCTCGACCAGCTCGACCTCGCGCCCGAGCGCCTGGGCCAGCCGGTCGCCGACCCAGCGGGACTGGGTCATCGCCAGCAGGGAGGCGCGGGTGCCGAGGCGGATCATGACTCCTCCCCCGGCAGACGCGGCTCCAGCGGTCGGGTCACGGCGTCGACCGCCTCCGGGTCGAGGGCGAAGAGCTCGGCCAACGCGGTCGCGTACGAGACGGCGTCGCGGTCGCCGAGCTCCTTGGCGCGGATCGTGGGCTGGTGCACCAGCTTGTCGGCGACCCGACGGAGGGTCTGCAGCAGCTCGGAGCGGGTGTTCTCGTCGAGGCCGGGCAGGCGCCGCTGGAGCCGCTCCATCTCGGACTCGACGACGCCGGTGGCCATCGAGCGCAGGGCGACGACGGTCGGGGTCATGCTCGCCTGGCGGCGGGCGGACAGGAAGGCCTCGACCTCGTCGGTGACGATCGCGCGGACCGCCTCGACCTCGTCCCCCACGTCGGAGCCACGGAGCTCGTCACCCAGGTCCGCCAGCGTCACCAGGGTGACGCCGGGGAGGTCGACCACCGACGGGTCGACGTCGTGCGGCAACGCGAGGTCGACCAGCGCGATCGGTCCCGGCGCGGCCGCGACGGCGTCGCGACTGACGAGGACGCCGACGGCGCCCGCGCAGGCCACGACCACGTCGGCCGAGGCGATCTCGGCGTCGACGGCCGCCAGCGGCGCCCACCGCGCGGCGTACTCGGCGGCGAGGCGCTCGGCCCGCTCGGGTGTGCGGTTGACGACGACGACCTCGCCGGCTCCACGGCGTACGACGGTGGCGACGCTCAGCGCGGCCATCGCACCGGCCCCGACCACGACCACCCGGCGACCGGCGAGGTCGCCGGCGGCCCGGTCGAGCGCGGCGGTGACCAGCGTCGGCGCCGCCCGGTCGATGCCCGTCTCGGCGTGGGCGCGCTTGCCGACGCGC
Source organism: Nocardioides sp. (assembly GCF_036503465.1). Lineage (GTDB taxonomy): Bacteria > Actinomycetota > Actinomycetes > Propionibacteriales > Nocardioidaceae > Nocardioides. The sequence continues at coordinate 31,626 of NZ_DASXWU010000081.1, read as the reverse complement.
AGTGCCTGCTGGAAGAGGGTGTTCAGGACCGGCCCCACCGAGCCCTGCTCCTGGCCGAGCCGCAGGGCGTCGCGGGTCTGGCCGAGGATCTGCGCCTCGCCGACCGCCATCGAGTCGAGACCGGCCGCGACCCGGAAGAGATGGGAGACCGCGCCGTCGTCGTAGTGCACGTAGAGGTGCGGGATCAGCGCCTCGACGCTCTCCTCGGCGGGCTCGAGCAAACGTTGGGAGATGTCCTCGACGCTGCCGTGGAACCGGTCGACCGCGGCGTAGATCTCCAGCCGGTTGCAGGTCGCGACCACCGTCGCCTCGGAGACGCGCGGGTTGGCGAGGACGTCCTCGATCAGCTTGCACGCACCGTCGGCGTCGACGGCGACCCGCTCGAGCAGGGCGATCGGTGCGGAGCGGTGGGAGATGCCTACGACCAGGGCCGTCATGCGGGCTCCTGGGTGGCCTTGCGCTGCTCGTGGTAGGCGAGCACCTGGAGCTCCTTGGACAGGTCGACCTTGCTGACCGCGACGTGCGGTCCGACGCTGAGCACGGTCGGGGCGAAGTTCAGGATGCTGGTGATGCCGGCGTCGACCATCTGGTCGGCGACGTCCTGGGCAGCGGCGGCCGGAGTGGCGATCACGCCGATGGCGACGCCGTGCTCGCGGACGATCGAGCGCAGGTCGTCGAACGCGCGGACCACGACACCGGCCACGACCTCGCCGTGCCGCTGCCCGTCGGCGTCGAGCAGGGCGACGACGCGGAAGCCGCGGCTGCGAAATCCGGAGTAGTTGGCCAGGGCGTGCCCGAGGTTCCCGATCCCGACGATGACCACCGGCCAGTCGCGGGTCGCTCCCATCTCACGAGCGATCTGGTAGCGCAGGTAGTCCACGTCGTACCCGACCCCGCGGGTGCCGTAGCTGCCGAGGTAGGAGAGGTCCTTGCGGAGCTTGGCGCTGTTGACACCCGCGGCCGCGGCGAGATCCTCGCTCGAGCAGACCGTGGTGCCCGCCTCGGACAAGGTGCTCAGCGCCCGCAGGTAGACGGGAAGTCGGGCCACGGTCGCCTCGGGGATCTCCCGGGCGGTGTCGTTGGACGTCCGTGCGGTCAAGGCTTCGCTTTCCAGCCGCAGGACACGGGGTCTCCCCGTGGTGGGACAGGCCCGGCCCGAGCGGCAACGTTCACTGTAGGAGTTTGTGAACAGGAGAACAAAATCACGCCCCGCGCACTGAGCTTGCGAAGTCCGCGATCAGGGCGGGAGGTCGAGGAGCGTCGGCTCGGACCCGAGGAACGAGGGGCTGACAACGCGTCCCGAGCCCGCCGGGCGCGCCGGGCGCGTGGCGGCGCGTTCCCCGGTTCACCGGGGATCGATGACGTTCTCGGCCGAAATTTCCGCCCCGAACGTCATGACTACCGGGTGAACCGGGGAAACCGACCGTGCCGCCCCGCCCTGGGTCTCGACACGGCCCACGTGGGACAACTCCGCCACAAGTGGCCAACCCGGGTGTCAGCCACTCACGGAGAACTCACGCTTCGCCGCGGGAGAAACCACCCGTCGGCGGCGGAGAGTCCTCACTTCGGCGTCAGGGGAAGAGGGCGGCGCGCAGGCGGGCGGCGTCGACCCGCCAGAAGTCGTGCTGCTTGCCGTCGACGAAGGTGACCGGCACCTCGTGCCCGAACCGGCGCTCGAGCTCGGGGTCGCCGGCGATGGACACCTCGGCGTAGGACTCCCCCGCGTCCGCGCAGACCTGCTCGATCACCACGCGGGCCTCGTCGCAGAGGTGACAACCGGGGCGCGTGTACAGGGTGACGCGGGACTCGCTCACGCGACCCATTGTGCAGAGATGGCGCACACGCCGCGATCTGCTACTCGAGGAGACCCAGGCTGCGCCGGCGCTCGATGCCGCGGAGGCGGCCCTTCTGCACCTTGCCGGTCACCGTCAGTGGAAGACGGTCGACGACCTCGATCCGCGAGGGCTGCTTGAAGCGCGCCAGCCGTACGGCGCAGTGGTCGCGGACGGCGTCGGCGAGCGCGCCGGCCCCGTCCTCGTCCGCCGGTACGACGTACGCGACCACGGCCTGGCCGGTCACGGCGTCCTCGACGCCGATCACGGCCGTCTCCGCGACTCCGTCGACCTCGCGGATCACGTCCTCGACCTCGACCGGGTAGACGTTGAAGCCCGAGACGATGACCAGCTCCTTGAGCCGGTCGACCAGGAACAGGTCCCCCGACGCATCGAGGAAGCCCACGTCGCCGGTGCCCCACCAGCCGTCGGCGTCGGGCCCGCCGTCGCCGTCGGGCCAGTACCCGCTGAAGACGTTGGCGCCGCGGATCCAGATCTCCCCCGCGTCCTCGCCCTCGGGCGACGAGCCGTGCTCGTCGAGGAGCCTGATCTCGATCCCGGGCAGGGCCGCGCCGACCGAGCCGGTCTGGTGTCCGGCGCTGCACAGCGTGCTGGTCACGATCGGCGCCGCCTCGGTCAGCCCGTAGCCCTGGTGGACCGGTATGCCGGTCGCTTCCGTGAACCGCTCGAGCAGCTCCGGCGACAACGGCGCTGAGCCGGACAGCATCAGCCGGACCGGACCGAGCCGCTCGCGCAGGTTCTCCTCGGGCGCCCAGTAGGCGAAGACCGGCGGTGCGACCGGGACCACGCTGACCGCCTCGTCGTCGATCAGGTCGAGAGTCGCCTGCGGGTCGAACCGGTCGGCCAGCACCAGCTTGGCCCGGTGCCGGAGCACGCCGCCGAGCACGGCGTTCAGGCCGTAGACGTGGAACAGCGGCAGCACGCCGAGCACGACGTCGTCACCGTGGATCATCGGCGGCTGGACCTCGGCCGCCTGCTCGATGTTGGCGACCAGGGCGCGATGGGTGAGCATCGCGGCGCGAGGCCGACCCGACGTGCCGCTCGTGTACAGCAGACAGGCCAGCTTCTCCGGGTCGGGCAGCGGCGGAACGGGACGCGGTGCGGCCGAGCGCAGCGCGTCGTAGGCCTGCTCGCCCTCCGCGGGCTCGCCGTCGACGACATAGACCCGCGGGTCGTGCGCGCGCTCGACCAGGTCTGCGTCGAGCTCGTCGGTGTCACCGGCGAGCGCGGAGCGCACCAGTCGTACGGCGTCCCGCACGGTGGCGATCGTCTCCCCGTCGGCCACCACGACCACGGAGCCGGAGTCGGCGATCATCCGGGCCAGCTCCCCCGCCGTCGAGCGCGGGTTGACCGGGACGGCGACCACCTGTGCCCGGAGCACGCCCAGGTAGGACGTCACGAACTCGATCCGGTTGCCCATCGCCACGACCACCCGCTGGCCGGCCACGACGCCGGCAGCACCGAGCCCGGTGGCGACCCGGGCGACCTCGTCCTCGAGAACGCCCCAGGTCACGCTGCGACCCCCGGACTCCACCACCGCGAGCATCTCCGGCCGGTCGAGCGCCGCCTCCGCCAACAGCGTGGTGACGTCATGGATGTCGGGCATGCGGGCAAGGATCCCACAGTGCGACCGAGGACGTTCCCGCGCGAGCGAGGAGGTTCCGATCGGGCGTAGCGCGGCCGGAACGGCCGCAGCGACGGGCGAATGAGCTCACTCGCGAGCCGACCGACGAGCCCCTAGGCTTCCCCGGATGACTCCCGAGAAGAGCCGCAGACCGCTGGACCTCCAGCAGCGCTCGACTCTCGCGGGTGAGGCCGCGGCGGCGTCCGCCGATGTGGAGGCCGCCCTCGCCACTCCCGCCGACCCGACCGCGGCCGCCTTCTTCGACGTCGACAACACGATGATGCAGGGCGCGAGCATCTTCCACCTCGCACGCGGCCTGCACCGTCGCAAGTTCTTCACGACCCGGGAGATCGCCTCGGCGGCCTGGAAGCAGGCCTACTTCCGCATCGTCGGTGTCGAGGATCCCGATCACGTCGCGAGCACGCGGGCGTCCGCCCTGTCGTTCATCTGCGGCCACACCGTGGAGGAGCTGCAGGAGCTCGGCGAGGAGATCTTCGACGAGGCGATGGCGCACCGCATCTGGCCCGGCACCCGCGCGCTGGCGCAGATGCACCTCGACGAGGGCCAGCGGGTCTGGCTGGTCACCGCCGCGCCGATCGAGATCGCCCAGATCATCGCCCGGCGGCTCGGCCTGACCGGGGCGCTGGGCACCGTCGCGGAGCACGTCGACGGGGTCTACACCGGACGGCTGGTCGGCGACATGCTGCACGGCCCGGCCAAGGGCGAGGCGGTCAAGGCGCTCGCCGAGCGCGAGGGACTCGACCTCGGCGCCTGCTCGGCGTACTCCGACTCCTACAACGACCTCGCGATGCTCTCCCTGGTCGGCGGCCCCTGCGCGATCAACCCCGACGCCCGGCTCCGGGCCTACGCCCGGCAGCAGGGCTGGCGGGTCCGCGACTACCGGACCGGCCGGAAGGCGGCCCGAGCGGGCCTGATGGCCGCCGCCGTGGCCGGCGCGGCGACGGGCGCGGTCGCCGCGGGAGCCGCCGTACGCCGCCGCCGGTAGCGATCCGGCCGGCACGCGTCGGGGTTTTCGTCACACCGGGTTACACCTGTGACCTGAGGCACTTACCATGAAGGAGCGCCACTGCCCCCTGGTGCTCGGGAGGAACTCAAGCCATGACGTGGGCTCACCACGACACGGCACGCGGACTGGACGACCTGCGCGCCGCAGTCCTCGGTGTCCTCGGTCTGCGACCTCAGCCGGCCGGCGTACCCGCCTGGATGCTGCTCAGCGAGGTCCGACCGACCAGCACCGTGACCGGTGGCGCCTCGTCGTCGGGGGGTTTCGACGACTCCGACCGGGCCGTCTCGTCGGAGGACTCCGAGGTCGAGCGCACCCGCCTGATCGCGCTCGTCGAGCTGGCCCGCGGCGGTGACAGCGAGGCGTTCGGCCAGCTCTACGACCACTACCAGGGCTCGGTCTACCGGTTCGTCTTCTACCGCACGCGCTCGCAGACCCTGGCCGAGGACCTCACCTCCGAGACCTTCCTGCGCGCACTGCGCAACATGAGCGGGTTCCGCTGGCAGGGCAAGGACTTCGGCGCCTGGCTGATGACCATCGCCCGCAACCTGTGCACCGACCACTACAAGGCCGGACGCACCCGGCTCGAGCAGACCACCGAGGACATGGGCGTCCACGACGACGCCACCGAGGGACCGGAGAACGCCGTGCTGACCGGGCTCACCAACGAGGTGCTGCTCGGCGGCCTGCGCCGGCTCTCGGAGGAGCAACGCGACTGCCTGATCATGCGGTTCCTCCAGGGCCTCAGCATCGCCGAGACCGCGGAGGTGCTCGGCCGGAGCGAGGGCGCGATCAAGCAGCTCCAGCTCCGCGGGGTCCGCAACCTGGCCAAGCTCATGCCCGCGGGGTGGCGCGATGAGTGACGCGAGCTGCAGGCGGGGCGTAACCCCACACCCGCGCAGGTCGTTGTCTCCCCTGTCCGGCCCTCGCCGCGACCGACACCACTCACACCACCACTCTGAGAAGGACCAGCGAGGATCATCGTGATCACGGGGCGACGCGCTCAGCAGTTCCACGAGCTCGTCGAGGGCGCCTCGACGGGTGGTGCCCGCCTGCCCGAGTACGCCGACCTGCTCGAGGTCGTGGGCGCGCTCCGCGCCGTACCCGAGCCTGTCGCGGATCCCGAGTTCGTGGCCACGCTGCGCGAACGGCTTCTTGCCGAGGCCGAGTCCGTCCTCGCCGCCGCGGCCGCCGAGCGCGACGACACCGACGCCCGGCTCCGACTGCGGCCGACGACACCGCGGACGCGGCGCCGCAACCGCCGCCTCGCGGCCGTGGTCAGCGGTGTCGCCCTGGTCGGCGCCTCGGCGACGATGGCCGTCGCGTCCCAGAGCGCTTTGCCCGGGGACGGCCTCTACTCGGTCAAGCGCGGGATCGAGAGCGCCCACGCCGAGCTCACCTTCGACCGGGGCGACCGTGGCCGGGTGCTGCTCTCGAGCGCCGGCACCCGCCTCGACGAGGCCGAGGAGCTCAGCCGGGAGCACGCCGACTCGACCCGGGTCGACCAGGCACTGGACGCGTTCACCCAGCAGGCGATCGACGGCTCCGACCTATTGGTGGCCGACTACGAGGCGACAGGTGACCGCACGTCGATCACCGCGCTCCGCTCGTTCACCGCGACCAGCATGGGCCGGCTCGAGGCACTGCAGTCCGAGATCCCGTCGCAGTCCCTCGAGTCGCTGCTGCAGGCCGCCCAGGCACTCGACCAGGTGCAGCAGACCTCGGTGCACACCTGTCCCTCCTGCCCGGGTCCGATGGTCTCCTCGATGCCGAGCGTGCTCGTGCATGCGTCCCGGTCGACGGTCGACACCTGGCAGGTCGCCGCCCCCAAGCCGCGCCACCACGGCATCGTGCACGAGGGGTCGGACGGCGGCCCTCAGCTGCCCGACCTCCCGTCCAAGCTGCCGCCGGCGAGCGTCACCGACCCGGACACCTCGAGCGCCGATCCCGGTGAGACGCAGCCGCCGACTGCCGGCGACGTCCAGCACACGGTCAAGCACCTCACCGACGGCCTGAGCGACGGGCAGCAGAACGACGTGGCCTCCACCGTCTCCGACACCACGAACAACCTGCTCGACGCGGTCGGGGAGGTCGGCAACCAGGTCACGGACACCCTCGACCAGACCGTCGGCGGCATCCAGAGCGCGCTGCCGACCCTCCCCTGACCTGCCCTGACCCGCTGCGCCGTCGGACGGTTCAGTACGCCGGCGTCAGCGCCACACGGACTCGCGCTGCATCAGCAGGGAGTGCAACGACTGCTGGATGGTCTCGCGCACCTGGTCGGTCACCTCGAGGACCACCATCGGGTCGTCGGCCGCGGCCACGTCGTACCGGTCGGTGCGGATCGGCTCGCCGAACTCCATCAGCCACTTCGACGGAAGCGGCACCAGCCCGAGCGGCCCGAGCCAGGGGAACAGCGGCGTGATCGGCAGGTACGGGATGCCGAGCAACCGGGCCAGTGACGGCATGTTGCCGACCAAGGGGTAGATCTCCTCCGCCCCGACCACCGACAGCGGCACGATCGGGACGCCCGTCCGCACCGCCGCCGAGACGAAGCCGCCCCGGCCGAAGCGCTGGAGCCGGTACCGCTCGGCGAACGGCTTGCCGATCCCCTTGAAGCCCTCGGGCCAGACCCCCACCAGCTCGCCGGCGGACAGCATCCGCTCGGCGTCCTCGTTGCACGCCAGCGTCGCCCCGCCCTTGCGCGCCAGCCCGCCGACGAACGGCATCCGGAACACCAGGTCGGCGCCGAGCGGTCGGAGGAAGCGGCCGGTGTGCTCGTGGATCGTGAACATCGTCATCAGGCCGTCGACGGGAAGCGTCCCCGAGTGGTTGGAGACCACGAGGGCGCCGCCGTCGGCCGGGAGGTTCTCCAGGCCGCGGGTCTCGATCCGGAACCACTTCTCGGCGATCGGGCGCAGGCTCGCGAACAGGAGCTTCTCGGCCACCTCCTGGTCGAAGCCGTACTCGTCGACGGCGTACTCGCCGGTCAGTCGGCGGCGCAGGAACGCCAGGAACCGCGCCAGCTGCCGTTCCCAGTCGTCGCCGAAGACCTCGCCGGCGCCGGTCCGGAACGCCATCAGCCACTCGTCCGGCGCAATGCCCGGTCCGCGCTCCTCGGTCGTGGCCGCGGGGCGCACGTCGTCGGACGCTCGAGGGGGCTCGGCCGTGGGTGGGACAGGATCCTTCGGCTTCGGCGCGGACCTGCGCCGGGTCGATCGAGGGGCGGCACCGCCGGCCAAGGTGCGCGATGCGCGGGATGGCCGGTTGCTTCCGGAGCCGCGCCCGGGCCGGCCGCCGGTCCCGATCGGGATGACCTCGGCGTCAGCCACGGCCCGCTCGTCCCTGGGTTCCGCGGGCCCTGCCGGCCCCCGACGACGCGAGGCCGTCGACCACTCGACCTGCCGTGCCCGTGCCGTCCTCGGCACCGGAGGCGAAGTCGGCGAAGGCCTCCTCGGTCGTGTACGCCGGCTCGAAGCCGAGCTCGGTGCGCATCCGGGTGGTGTCGAGGCCGCGGCCGAACGTGAGGAACTCGAGCTGCTCGGGCGAGAAGTCGGCCATCCGCGCCGACACGAGGGCGGCGGCGATCCCGCCGACCGCCGGCCGCACGAGCGGGACGGCGGCCTTGCGGAGGCGGCGTACGGCCTGCGAGAGCAGGAGCACACCGTCGCCGGCGATGTTGAACGTGCCGGCCACCTCGGTCTGGACGCAGTGGGTGAGCACCCGCATCAGGTCGGTCTCGTGCACGAACTGAAGCCGCGGGTCGAAGCCGAGCACGGTCGGGATCGCCGGGAGCCGGAAGTACGACGTGATGGGGCTGGTCACGTGCGGACCCAGGACGTTGGCCAGTCGGAGTGTGGTGACGCGGACGTCGGAGCGACGGCGGGCGAAGCCGCGGACGTACCCCTCGATCTCCGCGGCGTCCTTGGCGTAGCCGGAGCTCGGCTGGTGGCGCGGCTGCATGTCCTCGGTGAACATGGCCGGGTCGCGGCTGCTCGCGCCGTACACGGTCGAGGTCGACTTCACGACCAGGTTGCGGAGGCCTCCGGACTTCTGGCAGGCGGCGAGGAGCTGCATCGTCCCGATGACGTTGAGCTCCTTCATCGTGCCGCGGCCGCCTGTCGGGCCGGGGGTGGCGATGACGCTCATATGGACGACGGTGTCGACGTCCTCCGCAGCGATCACCTCGGCGATCGCCGGGCCGCGGATGTCGGCGCGGACGAACGAGACGTCACCGACATCGTCACCGAGGTCATGGCCTGGAGGAACGGCGTCGACGCCGATGACCCGGCCGATGCCGGGCTGGGCGGCAAGGTGCCGGGCGAACCTGCGGCCGAGGTCGCGGGAGACCCCGGTGACGAGTACGACCGACCGGTCGGCGCCCACGGTGATCCCCGGGTGGTGGGGTTACTTCCCGAGCTTGCGTCGCTGGACGCGCGTCTTCTTCAGCAGCTTGCGGTGCTTCTTCTTCGCCATCCGCTTGCGACGCTTCTTGATGACCGAACCCACGTAGACCTTCTCCGCTCCGATGTCAGGAGGTCCCGGACGCGCCGGGACGACCCCGACAGCCTAACGGGCAGGGGGTGAGGTCACGAATCCAGCGCGAGAGCCGGATCGCGTGATCAACCGGCGCTGTAGAAGCTCTTGCGGAGGTACTCGTTCACGTCGTCCTCGGTCACCCGGAACGACCGGCCGACGCGCACCGCGGGCAGCTCGCCGCTGTGCACCAGGCGATAGACCGTCATCTTGGACACGCGCATCATCGCGGCCACCTCGGCCACGGTCAGGAACTTCACCTCGGAGATGTCTCCGGGCTCGTGGGCAGGCATCGCAGGCACCGTCTTTCTTGGCAGGCACGCACCGGCTTCCCCTCCGGTGACTCCACGTCCCGCGCTTGTGGTGAGAATAGGGCCTGAAGTGACTCGTGGGGAAGGAAATCTCTACAGAAACTCACGGTACTCACGCGTGTCGACTTGAAACGGACGCGAATTTTACTGATCGGAACCAATCGACCGGGTCACGGCCGGGGGTCCAGGCCGTGGAAGGGGAAGATCTCCGCGCGGGTGGCCATGATCGAGCGGTCGAGCCAGGAGGCCGGGTCGTAGCCCTCCGACCAGTCGCGGTACGCCGGGTCGCGGCCGTCGGTGAGCCGCGCCGGCGCGGTGCGGCCGAGCGTCTCGCGGACGTAGGTGCGCCATGACTCGGGCGTGGTCGTCTCGGGGTCGAGCGGCTCTCCCGCGAGTACCGCGAGCAGGTGGGTCCAGGCGCGCGGGACGACGTCCACCAGTGCGTATCCGCCGCCCCCGGTGGCGACCCAGCGGCCGTCGGTGACCTCGTGGGCCAGGTCGTGGATCGCGAGGTACGACGCGCGCTGGCCGTCGACGCTGAGCATCAGGTCGGCGAGGGGGTCGTCGCGATGGCTGTCACAGCCGTGCTGGCTGACCAGGACGTCGGGTCGGAACTCGCGGACCAGCGGCGGGACGATCGCGTGGAAGGCGCGCAGCCACCCGGCGTCCGACGTACCGGGCGGGAGGGCGACGTTCACGGCGCTGCCCTGCGCGTCGGGCCCGCCGCTGTCGACGGGGAAGCCGGTGCCCGGGAAGAGCGCCTGGCCGGTCTCGTGCAACGAGATCGTGAGCACCCGCGGGTCGTCGTAGAAGATGTGCTCCACACCGTCGCCGTGGTGGACGTCGACGTCGACGTACGCGATCTTCCGCACGCCCTGGTCGAGCAGCCAGCGCATGCCGACGGCGACGTCGTTGTAGATGCAGAAGCCGCTGGCGCGGTCTGGCATGGCGTGGTGGAGCCCGCCGCAGATGCTCGCACTGTGCAGGCTGTCGCCGCTCCGGACCTGCCGGAACGCCTCGGTCGTCGCGCCGACGACGTGCGCTGCGGCGCGATGCATGTCGGCGAAGACCGGGTTGTCATCGCTGCCCAGTCCGTACGCCGGCTCGAAGGCCTCGGGGTCCTTGCCGGCCCGCTTCACCGCGTCGATGAGGCCGGGCTCGTGGACGGTGGCGATCAGTTCGTCGTCGGCCACCTCGGCCGGGACGGTCGCCAGCCGGTCGAGCACGCCGAGGTCGGCGGCGAGACGCATCGTGAGGTCCACCCGGATCGGGGACATAGGGTGGCTCGGACCGAAGTCGTACTCGGTCAGCGTCGGGTCGAACACCACCGAGGCGGGACCCGGGCACGCTGGCATGGCCGCCACGCTACCGGTACCCTCGACGCGTGCTCCGATCCACGAACCTCGGCTGGTGGCCCGCCTGACGGCGGACACCCGATCGAGCACGCACTCGCATCCCACGGCCGCCCACGGGCGGCCGTTCTGCATTTCCCGGACCACCCGTGGGCTCGCCACCACCGCATCAACGGCAGGAGCCCACCATGGACCGCAACCTCTCCCTGATCACTCCCACCGGGCGGCTCACGCTCGGCAACCACCTCGGTGCGCTGCGGCGTTTCGTCGCGGCGCAGGACGCGGCGTACTCGCCGGACGACTGCTTCTTCGGTCTGTCCGACCTGCACGCCCTCACCACACCCCAGGACCCGGCCGAACTGCGGGACACCATCCGCGAGATGGCGACGCTCTTCCTCGCGGCCGGGCTCGATCCCTCGCGGGTGACGCTGTTCCGGCAGAGCCTGGTGCCGGCGCATCGCGAGCTGGCCTACCTGCTGGAGTGCACGACGTACACCGGCGAGCTGAACCGGATGATCCAGTTCAAGGAGAAGGGGCGCGGGGTCCCGTCGACGCGGGCCTCGCTGTACACCTATCCGGCCCTGATGGCGGCCGACATCCTGCTGTACCGGCCGGCGCGGGTGCCGGTGGGCGAGGACCAGCGGCAGCACGTCGAGCTGACCCGCGACCTGGCGATCCGGTTCAACCACACCTACGGGACCGTCTTCGTGGTGCCGGAGGTGACGCTGCCCCGGGCCGGAGCGCGGGTGATGGACCTGCAGGAGCCGTCGACGAAGATGTCGAAGTCGGCCGCGTCGGATGCCGGCGTGATCCGGCTGCTCGACCCGCCGGACGTCGTACGCCGCAAGGTCGCGCGAGCCGTCACGGACTCCGACGTCGGGCCGTCTGCTGTGCGGTCGTCGCGCTCGGAGAAGCCGGGCGTGTCCAACCTGCTCGACATCCTCTCCGCCTGCGGCGGGTCCACGGACGGGATCAAGACGTACGGCGCCCTGAAGTCGGCGGTCACCGAGGCCGTCGTGGCGACACTGTCGCCGCTGCAGAAGGCCTACGCCGAGCTGGCCGACGACCCGGCGTACGTCGACTCGGTCTTCGCCGACGGGTCCGTGCGGTGCCGGGAGGTGACCGCCTCCGTGCTCGCGGCCGCGACCGCCGCCATGGGGCTGTGAGATGCGGGCGGCGCGTTCCCCGGTGCACCGGGGAACCATGACGTTCCCGGGGGAAGTTTCCCCCGGGAACGTCATGGATCGGCCCAGAACCTCATGCGGTGAGGTCAGGGCGTCCAGAGCCAGGCGTGGTTGGTGAGGTCGACGAGCTGGGCGCACGTCGACCCCGGCCCGCGGCAGGACGTGTCCTCGTTGAAGTCCGTGCCGCCGAAGACGACCAGGCGGCCATCGGCCCAAGCCGCGGTGGTGCCGTACGCCGGTGCGCCGTTGGGGCGGTCGAGTCGGTACAGCCGCCCGGTCGAGTCGTCGTACACCTGACCGAGCACCGCGATCCAGGAACCTCCCGCGGCCGAGACAACCCACCCTCGATCGTCGCCCTGGGATGCGTTCACGAGCGCCTCGGGCAGGGAGGTCCAGGTGCCGCTGGCGGGGTCGAGGATGCCGCCCATCGGATAAGCGCGTCCCCAGCCGTCGACCTCGCCCCCGTCGAGCGTGAACGGCTCGGGATCGACCATCCGGGTGCCGGTCCAGGTCCAGGAGTTGCCCGCGATCTGCCCGGTCGCCGGGAGCCGATGCCACGAGGTGCCGTCGAAGACGTCCGCGAGAATGATCGGCGGGACCGAGCCGTCGTGTGGCTTCGTCGCGTCGACCCCGGTGACCACCGGTCCGGACGACGTTGCGGTGACTCGCCGTTGGCGCAACGCCGGCGTGATCGGATCCGGGGGCAGGGTGCTCCACGCGCCGCTCGACGCGTCGTACGACACCACCTGCCGGCCGGCGAGCGCGTACACGAGGGAGCCGTAGGAGGACGGCAGGCCGCCGACCCCCTTCGGGACGTCGCGGAGGCGCAGCCAGTGGTTCCGGGCCGGGTCGAACACGAACCACGCGGACGTGCCGGCGGACCGCAGCACCACGAGGTCGCCGGCTGCGAGAAGTCTGTCTCCCGGCCCGACCGGCACTGGTGCGCTGGCGATCCGGCGCCAGGTGTTCGTGGTCGGGTCGAAGGCAGCACCGTCACGGAGCCCGCTCGGGCCCGCCGCGCAGTCGGCGTTCGGCGGGCACGGCTCCGTCTCGCCGCCGAGCACGATCACCTCGTGCCCCGTCCAGACCGACTCGGCATTCGCACGCGGCGACAACGGGGCGGCCGGCAGCTCGCGCCACTGCCCGCTCGGGCTCGACGGACCGACGGCCATCCGGCCGGATCCGATCATGGAGCCCCCGATCGCCACGGCCACGACGGCGATTGCGGCCGCGCCCACGGCCAGACGGCGTCGGCCTCGCATCCGCGCACCGGTACGACGCGCGGCGGCGAGGTCGCCGCCGGACAGGTCGAGGGCGCCGAGGCGCTCGACGTACGCCTCTCGTAGCTGCTGCTCCAGCTCCGTCATCACAGCCCCTCTCCGGCTCGGGTGGGAAGGTCGAGACGCGTACGCAGCGACGCCAGGGCGGCGGATGCCTGCGACTTGACGGTGCCCGGTCGGCAGCCGAGGGCGTCGGCGATCTGTTGCTCGCTCAGGTCCTCGTAGTACCTCAGCACCAGCACCGCCCGCTGCCGCGGCGGCAGCGAGGAGACGGCACGCCACATCTCGTCGTGCGCCAGCGCCTCGTCGGTGCTCCCGCCGGCGGCGCGCTCCGGCGGCTCTGCGCTCGACATCTCGTGCCGACGGCGCGCGAGCCTGCGTTCGTTGAGCACCTCGTTGATGGCCATCCGGCGCAGGTACGCCTCCGGTGCCTCCAACCGGGAGATGCGGCGCCAGCTGCGGTACGCCTTGGCGAACGCCGTCTGCACGGCGTCCTCCGCGAGCCCGCGGTCACCGGAGACGGCGTACGCCGTGCGCACCAGGCGCGGCCACAGGGCGGCGTACACGTCGTCGTACTCCGGGACAGTCATGGCACCTCCGGACCTCTCTGCCTCACCAACGTCGACGGGCGGCCGGGAGGTTCGGTTCCGGCGGACGGTTCACCACGCTGGGTAGGTGAGCCCGCACATGGCCAGCGGAGCTCACCTGGCCCAGCGACGGCTCGACCACCCAGCGTGGTGAACCGTCCCCACCGGCGTCAGGACCAGGCTCAGGAACCCTCGGCGAGCTGGGCCGAGCGGTTGCGCGCGGCCTCCATGGCGGCCAGGAACGCCGCGCGGACCTTGTGCACCTCGAGCTCACGGAGCGCCGCGGCGGTGGTGCCGCCGGGCGAGGTGACCTGCTCACGCAGGACGGTCGGGTGGGTGCCCGTCTCGCGCAGCATCTTCGCCGAGCCGACCAGGGTCTGGACCACCAGCTCGGTCGCGGTGGCCCGCGGCAGTCCGAGATGGACGCCGGCCTCGATCATCGACTCGACGACGAAGAACACGTACGCCGGACCCGTGCCGGAGATCGCGGTGACGGCGTCCATCTGCGACTCGGGCACCCGCACGACCCGTCCGGTCGATCCGAGCAGGTCCTCGGCGATGGCCAGGTGCTCGTCGTCGCAGTGCAGCCCGGGGGCGATCCCGGCCATGCCCTCGTCGACGAGGGCGGGGGTGTTGGGCATGACCCGCACGACCGGTACGCCGTCCGGCAGACGCGACTCCAGGAACGACGTGGTGATGCCCGCCGCCAGGGAGACGACGAGCTGTCCGGGCCGGACGGCCCGGCCGATCTCGTCGAGGAGCCCGGCCATGTCCTGGGGCTTCACGACGAGCGCGATGGTGGCGGCGCGCTTGGTGGCGTCGAGGTTGGAGACGACGGAGACGGCGTACTTCTCCTCGAGCTCGCGGGCGCGCTCGGGGCGCTTCTCGCCGACGAGGAGGTCGGCGGGCGGGCGTCCGGCGCGGACCAGTCCGGAGAGGAGTGTCTCGCCCATGACGCCGGCGCCGATGATCGCCGTGACGGACATGCGTGCCTAACTTCTGAGGAGAACTAGCTCTTGGAGATGAGGGACCGGACGAAGAATGTCAGGTTCCGCGGTCGTTCCGCGAGACGTCTCATGAGATAGCCGTACCACTCGGTGCCGTAGGGGACGTAGACGCGCACCGACTCACCGGCCGCAGCCAGCCGGCGCTGCTCCTCGGGCCGGATTCCGTAGAGCATCTGGAACTCGTAGCTCCCGGCGGCACGGCCGTTCCGGCTCGCCAGCGAGGAGGCGATCCGGACCATCCGCGGGTCGTGGGTCGCGATCATGGGGTAGCCCTGGCCGGCCAGCAGCACCTTGAGGCAGCGGACGTAGGACTTGTCGACGTCGAGCCGGCTCTGGAAGGCGAACTCGGCGGGTTCGTCGTACGCGCCCTTGCAGAGGCGCACCCGCGAGCCCTCGTAGGCGAGGGCTCGGCAGTCGGCCTCGGTGCGGTGGAGGTAGGCCTGGAGGACCGCGCCCGTCTCGGGGAAGTCCTTGCGCAGCTCGCGCAGAGTCACCAGCGTCGCGTCGGTGGTGGTGTGGTCCTCCATGTCGAGGGTGACCGTGGTGCCGGCGTTGCGCGCGGCGCGGCAGATGGTCCGGGCGTTCTCGAGGGCGATCTTGTGTCCCTGCTGCGGGATCGCCTGGCCGACCGCCGATAGCTTCACCGAGACCTCTGCGTGCCGGGTGAGCCCGCTGGCCGAGAGGGCGCCGAGCAGGTCAAGGTAGGCCTGGACCGTGTTGTCCGCCTGGTCGGAGTCGAGCGTGTCCTCGCCGAGGTAGTCGAGGGTCACCCGGAGGTGCTCGTCGACCAGATCGGCGGTCGCGCGGACGGCATCCTCGGTGTCCTCACCGGGCACGTAGCTGCGCACTATCCCGGCCGACACCGGCAACGTGCTGACCAGGTCCTTGACCCGGCCGCTGCGAGCGAGCAGCAGCAACGGCTGGCGGAGGAGCGACATGCCGACAGGCTACGCGGTTCCTCCCTGTAGCCCGGACGCGCGCGGGGGGTCCGGGGGGCGGCGGTTTCCCCGGTGTACCGGGGAGCCATGACGTTCTGGGGGGAAGTTTTGCCCGAGAACGTCAGCGTTCCCCGGTATACCGGGGATCCCGCCGCCATGGGCTCACGGAGTACGGCGGCGGAGGGTGGCGGCGCCGAGGCCGAGGGCGGCGACGACGAAGGCCGCGACGATCCCGAGGTCACGCCAGACGTCACCGGTGGCGGGGGTGGTCACGAGGGTCTGCATCGCGTCGGTGGCGTAGCTGAGGGGCAGTACGTCGCTGACGCCGTGGAGCACGTCGGGAAGCGACGAGCGTGGGACGAACAGTCCGCAGAGCAGGATCTGCGGGATCACGAACAGCGGCATGAACTGCACGGCCTGGAACTCCGTGCGCGCGAAGGCACTGACGAACAGCCCGAGCGCCGTGCCGAGCACCGCGTCGGCCACGGCGACGATCCCGAGCAGCAGGACCGGCCCCTCGACCTCGAGCCCGAGCAGCCCCACGCTGAGCGCCACCGCGAACGCCGCCTGCGCCGCCGCGACCACGCCGAACGCCACGGCGTACCCGCCGAGGAAGTCGAGCTTGCCCATCGGCATCGCCAGCAGGCGCTCGAGGGTGCCGGAGGAGCGCTCGCGAAGCGTGGTCACGCTGGTCACCAGGAACATCACGATGAAGGGGAACAACGCCAGCAGGGCCGGCCCGAAGCGGTCGAAGAGCGAGCCGGGGATGTCCTGGAACATCCACCAGAGCAGCGTCATCAGCACGCAGGGCAGCACCAGCAGCATGGCCGCGGTACGACGGTCCCGGCGCAGCTGGGTGACCACCCGACGGCTGACCGCGAACAGGATCCGAGGTGTCATGCGGCGCTGCCCTCGTCGGAGTGGTCGGCGTCGACCAGCGCGAGGAAGGCGCTCTCGATGTCGTCGGTCTGTGTCTTCTCGCGGATGCGGTCGGGGGTGTCGTCGGCGATGATCCTGCCCTCGCGCATCAGCAGCAGCCGGTCGCATCGGTCGGCCTCGTCCATGACGTGGCTGGAGACGAAGACCGCCGCGCCACCTTCGGCGAGCCGGTGGAACAACGCCCAGAGGTCGCGGCGCAGCACCGGGTCGAGCCCGACCGTCGGCTCGTCGAGCACGAGCAGGTCGGGTCTGTTCAGGAGCGCGACCGCGAGGCTCGCCCGCGACCTCTGCCCGCCGCTGAGCCGCCCCACGACCTGGTCGGCGTGGGACGCGAGGTCGACCGTCGCGATCGCGTCGGTGACGGCGGCGGTGTCCACGCCCAGGACGCGGGCGAAGAAGGTGAGGTTCTCGCCGACGGTGAGGTCGTCGTACACGCTGGCGGCCTGCGTGACGTAGCCGACCCGGCTGCGCAGCTCCTTGCTGCCGGCCTCGGCGCCCGCGATGGTCACCCGCCCCGACGTCAGCTGCTGGACGCCGACCAGGGAGCGCATCAGCGTGCTCTTGCCGCAGCCGCTCGGGCCGAGCAGCCCGGTCACGCTCCCCTGCTCGATGGTGATGTCGAGCCCGTGCAGGACCCGTCGCCCGCCCCGGTCGACGACCAGACCGCGGACCTCGACCAAGTTATTCACCATGCGATGAATTATGGGTCCGCCGGACGACGGGGGTCAAGAGCCCCGGAGGAGGAGGGTCGGGCCACGGGTCGGGCAGGGTGAGCACGACGTTGCGGTCGTGCGCACGCCCCGCTGGCGGATGCTCCCGGTGGTCCGGCCGGTCGGCCTGCCAGTCGTTCGCGGCGAGCTCGCGCGACAGCCCGGCCAGCGCGGCCGGCCCGGCGATCGAGCCCGACCACGGCGCGTCGCCGCCGTGGTCGACCATCGTGCAGCCGATCCGGAGTACGCCGTCGCCGCGGAGCATCTCGACGATCCTGCCCTGCTGCGGCCAGTCGATGAGCGAGGGGCAGGTGACCTCCCACCAGCCGTCGCGGGCCTGGATCTCGGCGCGGTGGGTGTGGCCGTTCAGCCACAGCACGACGCTCGGATGCCCGGCCAGCAGCGCGGTCATCTCGGGGGCGAGCACCCGGGTCGGGTCGCCGCGGTCGTTGATCCAGGTGTCCAGTGGGTGGTGGCTGGCGAGCACGACGTAGGCACGCTCGGCGTCGGCCCGGCCGAGCTCGGCGGAGAGCCACCCGAACTGCTCCCGGTCCACCGAGCCCTGCCACCCGCCGCTCGGGTTGACGGTGTCCATCACCAGCAGCCGCACCCCTGCGAGGTCGTGCCGGTAGTAGAGGCGACCGTCCACGGCGAACCCGTGTCGGGGCGGCCGGGCCGCCGGGTGGTCGTGGGCGGCGACGAACTCCTCGCGCGAGGTCGCCCGGCGTGCCCGGTCGGGAGTCACCGACACCGTGCGCCCGCGCGCGAGCCGCTCGAGAGCCTCGGGCTCGCACGCGTCGAGGCCCGCGACGAGCTCGAGAACCTCCTGCGGAGTGACGTCCGGCCAGAGAGCGGCCACGTGCCGGGACCCCGTCGCGATGCGGGCCCACCACGACGCCGACGGCAGGGTCCCCTGCAGCAGCCGGTCATGGTTGCCGTGCACGGCGAGCCAGGGGTGGTCGAGCCCGGTCGCGCGGAACGTCTCGCGAGCCGCGTCGAGCAGGCCGGGCACGACCGGGAAGCCGTACCGGCTGCGGGGCAGGTCCGAGCGCTCGCGGTCGGGGTGCCAGTACCGATCGTCATCGTTCGTGCCGGCGGCGACCCCCTCCCAGCGGGTCGGATCGCCGGAGTCGGGGCTGACCTCGCCGCCGTCCAACAGCGTGAGATACCACCCGAGCTCGTTCGCCTGCATGTTGTCGGTGTTGTCCCCGGTGACCAGCGCGGCGTCCACGGGCGCACCCGCGAGCGGCCCGCGGCGTACGTCGTTGAGGGCGCGCACCATCGCCTCGACGACCTGCGTGGTGAGCATCTCCTGGGCCCGGTAGGTCCCGACCTCGCCGATCACGTCGCCGATCGGGGAGTCCGGGTCGGCCCAGCGGTCGAGCAGCTCGGCCCGGGCCGGCGACTGGGCGTCACACACGTGCAGGTCAGAGAGCTGCGCGATGGTGACCAGCACCTCCTCGTCACCGATGAGAGCGCCGCGGCCCTGGCGGTCGAGATGCGCCTCGCCGGGGGCCGGCGCCAGCCGGCGGTAGCCGCGCGCGTCGGGTGCCGAGGCGCGCAGCGTCCGCTCGTACGTCGTCACGTCAGGTCGCGAGGAGGACCGGTCGGTCGAGGAGCGACAGCGACACGTGCGTGCCGGCAGCGAGCTCGCCGGCCCGGTGCGAGGCGACGTCGGCGAGCAGCTCGCTACCGTCACGCAGGGCGAGCCGGATCCGGACGCTCGAGCCCCGGAACGTCGACACCATCACCACCGCGTCACCGTCCGGAGCCGGATGCAGGACCACGGCCTCGGGACGCACGAGGACGTCGACCTCGACCCCGGCCGGCGGGACCGCGCCCTCCGCGTCGCTCGGTAGCACCTGACCGAGCACGCGCACCCGGCCGCCCTCCTCGGTGCGACCCGGGATGTGGTTCATCGTGCCCACGAACTCCGCCACGAACGGCGTCGCCGGGCGGTCGTAGAGGACGGCGGGCGCGTCGCACTGCTCCAGCTTCCCGGCGCGCATCACCCCGACGCGGTCGGCCATCGACAGCGCCTCCTCCTGGTCGTGGGTGACGAACACCGTGGTCACGCCGAGCTCCAGCTGGATGCGCCGGATCTCGTCGCGCAGCTGCTCGCGGACCTTGGCGTCCAACGCCGACAGGGGTTCGTCGAGCAGCAGGACGCGCGGCCGTACGGCGAGAGCGCGCGCCAGCGCGACCCGCTGCTGCTGCCCGCCCGAGAGCTGGTGGGGGTACTTCTTCGCGTGCTCGGACAGGCCGACCAGGTCCAGCAGCTCGCCGGCGCGGTCACGCCGGTCGCGCGTGCCCTGACCACGCATGCGCAGTCCGAAGCCGACGTTGTCGATCGCCGACATGGTCGGGAAGAGGCTGTAGGACTGGAAGACCATGCCCATGTCGCGCTTGTTCGCCGGCGTGTGCGAGACGTCCTTGTCGTCGACCAGGACGTCACCCGCGGTCGGCGTGTCGAACCCCGCGAGCAGCCGCAGCGCCGTGGTCTTGCCGCAGCCCGAGGGGCCGAGCAACGCCAGCAGCTCACCGGGCTCGATCTTGAGGTCGAGCCCGTCGAGCGCCGAGGTCGCGCCGAACACCCGGCGTACGCCGCGGTACTCGACGGTGGCGCCGCGTTGGGTCGCGAACGACGACTCCGACAGCGGCGTGGTGACGGGGAGACTGGACACGTCTCACTCCTTCCGACCCGCCGGGCCGCGCACGTTGAGCGCGCCCAGCACCAACAAGATCACTTCGACCAGCAACAGGCTGAACACCGAGACCGCGGCCTGGACCTGCCCCGACGTGGTCGGCAGCTGCGCCAGCCAGACCGGGAACGGCTTGGTGTAGAGGAGGACCGAGGAGATCGTGAACTCCCCCATCACCAGGGCGAAGCACAGGAAGGCGGCATTGACCAGAGCCGTCCGCAGGCACGGCATCAGCACCCGGAACAGCACCGTGCTCCAGCCGGCACCCAGGTTGCGCGCGGCCTCGACCAGGGTCTGCGCGTCGATCGCGCGGATCCCGGAGTCGAGCGCGCGGAAGGTGAAGGGCATCGCCAGGATCACGTAGAGCAGGGCGAGCAGCAGTGGATGGCTGTCCTCGCGCAGGAACTTCAGGATGTGGAAGACGAAGCTCTCCTGGGTGCCGGCCGCGGCGTTCGTCGGCGGAGCGGCCCAGGCGTAGACGTCGCTGACGCCGACCACGAGGACGATCGGTGGGAACACCAGCGGCAGCAGGGTCAGCGTCTCCACGAGCGGCCGCCAGGCGGGCAGCCGCAGGTGCACGAGGAGCTGCGTCGGCAGCATCAGGGCGAGAGTGATCACGATCGAGACCGCGGCGATCAGCAGTGAGTACAGCAGTGCCCCGCCGAGGCCCGTCTGGCCGTTCGAGGTGGTGAAGATGTCGCCGTACGCCGCGAAGCTGATCCCGCCGTTGTCGCCCTTCAGCGTGAACGCGATGGCCGCCACCAGCGGGCCGAGGAAGTAGATCGCCGCGACCAGCAGGATCAGCCAGCGTCCGTACCTGGCGTTCCGGCTCCGGCGCGCCGCCGCTGACGGACCCGTCTCCGGGGTGGTCGGGGCCGCGGCGAGGTCGGGCGCCCCGGCGATGCCGCCGATACCGGTCGTCACGGGACACACCTCATGCCAGCCACCTGCTCGTGCGGCGCTGGAGCAGCTGGTAGATCACCGTCAGCGGCAGCACGAAGACGATCATCAGCAGGGCGAGCGCGGCGCCGAGGTTCTCCTGCCCGGCCAGGACGTTGCCGGAGAGGACGGCGTTGATGCGGATGGTGATCAGCGGGAACGACGCGTTGATCGCGTACGCCGTGGCGTAGGCGGAGAACGCCGAGCAGAACAGCAGCAGCACCGCGCCCAGGAAGCTGGGCAGCAGGACCGGGGCGGCCACCAGCCGCCAGTAGGTCCAGCGGCTGGCGCCGAGGTTCTCGGCGGCCTCGGCCCACTGGGGTTTCAGCCCCTCCAGGGCGGGCGCCATCACCAGCACCATCAGCGGGACCAGGAAGTAGAGGTAGACCAGGCACAGCCCGGACAGCTCGGGGAGCTGGAGATGCAGGTCGTCCTGCAGCGAGAGGCCGAAGTGGTCCTGCAGGAACGTGGTCGCGACGCCGGAGTTGGCGTCGAGGGTGGCGATGAACAGGAACGCCAGCGGGATGCCGCCGAAGTTGGCGGTGACCGCTGCCGCCGAGGTCACGACCTGGCGCAGGAACGCGCTGGAGCTGTTGACCACGGCCGCGGCGAGCAGCATCCCGAGCACGGCACCGATCACCGCCGTGATCGCGGACAGCTTGACGCTGGTCACCAGCGAGGTGCGGTAGATGCCCTGGAGCGAGTCGTGGACGTTGGCGAACGTGAACGAGGTCTCGGTGTGCTTGACGAACTGTTGGGTGACGGGGTCGCGGGTGACCCCGGAGGTCGTCGTACGCCGGAAGGCCTCGAACAGGATGAACCCGATCGGCACCAGGAACACCAGCGCGACGTACGCGAAGAACGGCGTCAGCCCGAGCCACGCCAGTGAGAACCGGCGGGCCCGGGAATGCCCGGTCCCGCCGGTCTCGAGAGTGTTGGTCACCCGGCTACCGCCGCGGACCAGTTCTTGGTGACGGTGGCCGTCGCCTTGGTCACCTGGGCCTGCGTCGGGACGAACGGGTTGGTGTCGTTGACGGGCGGCACCTTGGCGAGGGCCGCCTTGTCCACCGAGTTGTTGTCCTGCATCGCCACGAGCTCGATCGGACGGGCGTAGCCCTTCAGCCAGAGGTTCTGGCCGCCGTCGGCCGCCTGGCTGTACAGGAACTCCTCCCACAGCCGGGCCGCGGCCGGGTGCGGTGCGTTCCGGCTGATCGCCTGGGAGTAGTACGCGGAGACCAGGCCGTCGGCCGGGTCGTTGACCTCCCACTTCTGGCCCTTCTTGGCGAGCTCGGGCGCCACCGCGACGTTCAGGTAGTCCCAGTCGATCACGATCGGCGTCGCCCCGGACGCCACCGTCGCCGGCGTCACCTGGGTCTTGTTGAAGATGCCCTCGCCGTTGAGCTTCTTGATGAAGTCGATCCCGGGCTGGATGTCGTCGGCGGAGCCGCCGTTGGCGAGCGCCAGTGCCCACACGCCCTGGAAGGCGGAGTTGGAGCTGGTCGGGTCACCGTTCAGCGCGACCATGTTCTTGTACGCCGGGTTGTCGAGGTCGGCGATCGTCTTCGGGCAGGTCTTCACCTTGGTCACGTTGCAGCCGATCGAGATGTAGCCGCCGTAGTCGGAGGTCCACAGGCCACCCGGGTCCTTCTGGCCGTCGGGGATGTCGTCCCACGTCGCGACCTTGTACGGCGCGAAGAGGCCGTCCTGGGCGGCCGAGAGCGCATAGGAGTTGCCGATGTCGACGACGTCGGGAGCGCTGGACTGCCCCTTGGTCGACTTCAGGGCGTTGATCTCGTCGCCGCTGGAGCCGTCGGGGTTCTCGTTGTTGATCTTGATGCCGTACTTCTGCTTGAACGTCGCGAGGATCTCGCCGTAGTTGGCCCAGGACGGCGGCAGCGCGATCGTGTTCAGCGTGCCTTCCTTCTGCGCGGCCGCGACCAGCGCGTCCATCCCGCCACCCGCCTCGACGGACTGGACCGTGGCCCAGTCGGTCGTGCCGCCGGAGCTACCGGAGGCGGTGGGCGAGGAGCTGTTGTTGCTGCCGCACGCAGCGAGGGCCAGCCCGATCGCTGCCAGTGCCGCTGTCCCCGCGAGGCGGGTACGAGGTGGTATCTGCATCGTGGTGGTACTCCGTCTCTCGACCGGTCCGAGCCTTGGAAATGGCCTCGCTGCTCGACCACAGCGAATCTTGGTGCGGGCAGACTACGCCCGGGGGGACCCGGCGGGAACACTCCGTGAACGTGTCTCCAGACGTCAGTTCGGACACGATTCCGGGGCAAATCTCAACGCTCGCCGCGGATTCCGAGGTCTCCGGTGAGGTAGTGCTGGATCACCGGGGCGTACGCCGCCACCACGGTCTCGGCCGGCATGGACGCGATCGGCTCGAGCCCGATCACGTAGCGGGTGAGGATGAGCCCGGCGACCTGGCTGATCACGAGCGGCATCCGCAGCTGGGGGCGGTCGATCCCGAGCGCCTCCCCGGCCGGCATCAGCACCACCGGCACGAAGCCCTGGGTGAGCAGCCGCTCTCCCCCGGGCTGCATCGTCGAGCGGACGATCCCCACCAGGGACGGTGAGATCGCGGGGTCGTCCCACAACGACAGGATGACGCGCATGAGCCGCTCGCCGGCGCCCTCCGCCCCGCCGGCCAGCGCCGGTCCGATCACCTGACGAGGGTCGACCGGCAGCTCCATCGCGGCCAGGAACAGGTCGTCCTTGGTGCCGAAGTAGTGATGCACCAGCGCGGCGTCCACGCCGGCGGCCGCGGCAACCGCCCGGATCGTCGTACCAGCGAGGCCCTTCTCCGCGAAGGCGGACCGCGCCGCGGTCAGGATCGTGGCTCTCGTGTCCGGTGCTCCCGGACGCCGACCGCGACGTGTGGCGCGCGGGGTCGGCATGCGCGAAGGCTACGCCGAGGTCCGAGCGGATCAGGGGCGGAAGTGCTTCCGGGCGAAGGCCAGCGACTCGCGCAGGTCGATCTCGCGGTCGTCACGGGTCGCGGCCCGGCGGGTGTTGATCTCCAGCACCAGGTGGCCGGTGAAGCCCGAGCCCGCCAGGTGGCGCAGGAACCCGGCCGCGTCCATCGCTCCCCGGCCGGGCACGAGATGCTCGTCCTTGGCAGAGCCCGAGCCGTCGGTGAGGTGCACGTGCCGCAGCCGGTGTCCGAGCCGCCGCGCCATCTCGACCGGCGAGCTCTGCGCGATCGCGGCGTGGGAGAGGTCGACGGTCGCGTTGGCGTAGTTCTCCTCCGACGGGTCCCAGCCCGGCAGGTACATCTCGACGCCACGACGGGCCGAGGCGCGCCACGGGTACATGTTCTCGACGGCGAACGCCAGCCCGGTCGACTCCTCCAGAGCCGCGATGCCGTCGACGAACCCCGCGGCGTACTCGCGCTGCCAGCGGAAGGGCGGGTGGACGACCACGACGTCGGCACCGACCGCGTGGGCCATCTCCGCCGAGCGCTCGAGCTTCCCCCACGGGTCGGTGCCCCAGACCCGCTGGGTGAACAGCAGGCAGGGCGAGTGCACGGCGCAGACCGGGAGGTCGTGGTGGTCCGAGAGCTGCTTGACCGCGGCGGTCTGCTGGCTGAGCGCGTCGATGCCGACCATCACCTCGACGGCGTCATACCCCAGTGACTTGGCGTAGCTGAACGCGTGCGCGCTGGACTCCGGATACACAGACGCGGTCGAGAGGGCGACCAGGCTCACGACTCTCCCTCGCCCGAGAGCTGGTCCAGGCACATGGCCCGAATCTATTACGCCACCTCTGCGCGCCTACGCTGGTGCGGTGCCCGAGGTCGATCTGGTCTTTCCGCGCGCCTTCGTCGAGTTCGTCGACCCGGCCGACGCGGACCAGGTGTTCCGATGCGACCTCACCTGGCTGACGTCGCGCTACACCTGCATCTTCGGCCAGGGCTGCCGCGGCATCTACGCCGACGCCCCCGACGTGGGGTGCTGCGCCCTCGGGGCGCACTTCTCGGACAAGGCCGACGAGAAGCGGGTCGCGGCGTACGTCGAGGAGCTCGGCCCGGACCTCTGGCAGTTCCATCCGGGGGGCAGCGTCCGGAAGTCCGACTGGGTCGAGAAGGACGCCGACGGTGAGCGGAAGACGAAGGTCGTCGAGCACGACGGGCAGTCGGCGTGCATCTTCCACAACCGCCAGGACTTCGCGACGGGTGCGGGGTGCGCGCTCCACTCGCTGGCGCTACAGCAGGGCCGCAACCCGCTGGAGACCAAGCCCGACGTGTGCTGGCAGCTGCCGATCCGCCGGACGTTCCGCAAGGTCGAGCGGCCGGACGACACGTCGTACACCGAGGTGACGATCGGCGAGTACGACCGCCGCGGCTGGGGCCCCGGCGGTCACGACCTCGACTGGTACTGCTCCGGCAACACCGAGGCGCACGTGGCGCGGGAACCGCTCTACGTCACCAACGAGGCGGAGCTCGTCGAGCTGATGGGTGGTCCGGCGTACGACGAGCTGGTCACGCACTGCGAGCGACACCTGGCAACGCGCGACCGGCTGGCGATCCATCCGGCCGACCCGCGCGAGGACCGTTCGATCCGGCGCTAGCCGGAACCGCCCCTCCCTATCACGTCTCGACGTCGAGAGAACCCGACCCCCTGTCCGAAACGGCGTACCCGGTGGCGCAGAATGCTCGGCATGCGCCTGGACCATCTCAGCTACGCCGCCGGCCCGGACGGCCTCGCCGGCACCGCCCAGCGCATCGGGGGGTTGCTCGGCCGGAACTTCGTCGAGGGCGGCATCCACCCCCGGTTCGGGACCCGCAACATGGTCCTGCCGCTGGCCGACCACACCTACCTCGAGGTGGTCGAGGTGCTCGACCACCCGGCCTCCGACAAGGCGCCGTTCGGCCAGGCCGTGCGGGCCCGTTCGGCCCTCGGCGGCGGCTGGCTCGGCTGGGTGGTCGCGGTCGATGACATCGGGTCGGTCGAGCTGCGGCTCGGCCGCCAGTCGGTCGCCGGCAACCGGCGCCGTCCCGACGGCACCGAGCTGCTGTGGAAGCAGATCGGTGTCAACGGCCTGATCGCAGACCCGCAGCTGCCGTTCTTCGTGCAGTGGCTGAGCCCCGACGGGCTGCACCCGTCGACCGGTGGCGTGGACGACTGGTCGCTGGCCTGCCTCGAGATCGCCGGCGACCCGCAGCGGGTCAGCGAGTGGCTCGGCGAGACCGTCGAGGCACCGCTGGAGGACGTGAAGGTCGAGTGGGTCGCCCCGCACGGCACGCCCGGGATCATCGCCGCACAGTTCCAGACCCCGAGCGGGTTGGTGCGCGTCTGACCGTGGAGTGGGGTGCCGTCCCCAGCCCGAACATCTGGGAGCACCCCGCGACGTACGAGATCGAGAACCGCGCGGTCGACCGTGACGGTCTCATCGAGCAGGCCATGTCGTCGGTCGCATCCTGGTCGGGCCGCGAGGTGCTGGACCTCGGCTGTGGGTCGGGCTTCCATCTGCCCCGCTTCGCCTCGTCCGCCGCCCGCGTGTACGGCGTCGAGCCGCACCCGGCGCTGCTGCGGCTGGCTGCTCGGCGTGCCCGCTCCCTGTCGAACGTGACGCTGTTGGGTGGCACCGCCCAAGCGGTGCCGCTGCCCGATGCGTCGGTGGACGTGGCGCACGCGCGGTGGGCGTACTTCTTCGGGCCGGGGTGCGAGCCGGGTCTGCGCGAGCTGGCGAGAGTCGTACGTCGTGGTGGCACGGCGTTCGTGATCGACAACGACGCGACGCGCTCGACGTTCGGCCGGTGGTTCCGCCGGGGGTATCCCGGGGTCGACCCGGCCGCCGTCGAGCGCTTCTGGTCCCTGCAGGGCTGGAGCCGGGTGCCGCTGGACATCGACTGGCGCTTCGACGACCGAGCGGACCTCGAAGCGGTAGTCCGGATCGAGTTCACCCCCGAGGTGGCCGAGGCGATCCTGGCCGAGCACTCCGGGACCACCGTCGACTACGCGGCCAACCTCTGGTGGCGCAGGTTCTGAGCGCCCGGCGGTTTCCCCGGTACACCGGGGAACGCTGACGTTCTGGGGGAAAGTTTCGGCCGGGAACGTCATGGATCCCCGGTGTACCGGGGAAACCGACCGCCCCTATCCCGAGCTCAGCCGGACGGCGAGGGTCGGGGAGAGCAGGACCCCGGGGCCGGCGACGGGGGGTGTGGAGAGCAGCCCCTCGAGCGCCTTCACCAGCTCGACGGCCACCTCCTCCAGCGGCTGGCGGACCGACGTCAGGCCACCCGGCACGACCTGGGCGACCTGGGAGTCGTCGAAGCCGACGACCGCGATGTCCTGGCCCCAGTGGATGCCGCGGTCGCCGAGGGCGTGCAGCACCCCCATCGCCAGCGTGTCGGAGGCGCACACGAACGCCGACGGACGGGCCTCGTCGAGCAGCACCGAGGCCGCCTCACGACCGGAGGCGACGGTGTCCTCGACCCGCGACGCCAGGCCCGTGGTGGGCAGGTCACGCGCGTGCATGGCCCGGGTCCAGCCCGAGCGCCGGTCCTCGCCGATGAAGGAGTCCTTGCGCCAGCCGATCCAGGCGATCCGGGTGTGGCCCTTGTCGAGCAGGTGGTTCGTGGCCAGCTCGGCGCCGGCGGCACCGTCGACGTCGACCCACGCATGGGTCGCCTCGGGGTTGTCCCAGGGACGACCGAAGGCCACGAACGGCGCGCGCCGCGAGGTCAGCCAGGCGGCCTGCGGGTTTCCGAGGTAGGTATCGGTGACGATGAACGCGTCGACGGCGGTCGAGCGGAGGAGGTCGTCGTACCCCCCGAGCGGGTCGTCGGTGGTCCCGGCGAACAGCAGGATGTGGTAGCCGCTCTCCCCCGCGGTCTCGACCACCGAGTGCACGAACCGGTCCATCGCGGCGTTGGCGGTGCCCTCCTGCGCCTGGTTGAACTTCAGCCCGATCAGGTGTGACGCGCGGGTGCGCAGGTTGCGCGCCGCCCGGTTGGGCGAGTAGCCCAGCTCCTCGATCGCGTCCTGCACCCGGGCCAGGGTGTCGGGCCGGAGCAGCTCGGGGTTGTTCACGGCGTTGGAGACGGTCTGCCGCGAGACGCCTGCCCGCTCGGCCACGTCGGCGAGGGTCGGCGGCGTCAGCGACAGTCGCCCGGACCACGCCACTGCAGCCCTCCCTCTTGATCGATCCAATGGCGAGGATACCGTCCGTCCTCCGGTCCGGACGCCGCCACACCCGCAGGGGTACGGCGTGGGTTCCGGTCGGCGTCCAGGCCTGTTGTCCACAGGCCTCGCGCGCGTCGCACGCACGTTGTCGGCGGCGCTGTCTAGCGTTCCCGCCATGTCGAAGACCCCGCGCCCGTCCTACCAGTGCTCCGAGTGCGGCTGGACCTCCGCGAAATGGGTCGGCCGCTGTGGCGAGTGCCAGGCCTGGGGGTCGGTGGCCGAGGCGCTGATGACCCGCACGGCGCCGCGCGCCACAAGGGCAGGGGCCGGCCCGGTCACCGAGGCGGCCGTGCCCATCGGGCAGGTCTCGGTCGAGGCGTCGACGTTCCGCAGCAGCGGCGTCCCCGAGCTCGACCGGGTGCTCGGGGGCGGGCTCGTGCCCGGAGCCGCGATCCTGCTCGCCGGTGAGCCCGGCGTGGGCAAGAGCACACTCCTGCTCGAGGTCGCGGCGCAGACCTCGCGCTACCACCGCCGCACGCTCTACGTCACCGGGGAGGAATCGGCGTCCCAGGTGCGGCTGCGCGCCGACCGCACCGGCGGGGTGCACGACGAGCTCTACCTCGCCGCCGAGACCGACCTCGGCGCGGTCCTCACCCACGTCGAGCAGGTCCGGCCCGAGGTGCTGGTCGTCGACTCGATCCAGACCATCGGGGCCTCCGGCGTCGACGGCGTGCCCGGCGGGGTCACCCAGGTCAAGGAGGTCGCGGCCGCGCTGATCCGGGTCGCGAAGACCCGCAACATCACCACGATCATCGTCGGCCACGTCACCAAGGACGGTTCGATCGCCGGCCCCCGCGTGCTCGAGCACGTCGTCGACGTGGTGCTGCACTTCGAGGGCGACCGCAACTCGCGGTTCCGGATGGTCCGCGCCATGAAGAACCGGTTCGGCCCGGTCGACGAGGTCGGCTGCTTCGACCTCGGCTCCGACGGCATCACCGCGGTCACCGATCCGACGGGCCTCTTCGTGGAGAACCACCTGGCGAGGGTCCCGGGCACCTGCGTCGCGGTCACGATGGAGGGACGCCGGCCGATGCTGGCCGAGGTGCAGGCCCTGGTCACCCACAGCCCCCAGGAGCGGCCACGGCGTACGACGTCGGGGCTCGACTCGGCGCGGGTCGCGATGATCCTCGCCGTCCTCCAGCAGCACTGCGGACTCGGCCTCGCGACCCAGGACGTCTTCGCCTCGACGGTCGGCGGAGCGCGGGTGACCGAGCCGGCCGGCGACCTCGCGATCGCCGTGGCGCTCGCGACGGCAGCGACCGGGTCCGCGCCGCCGCAGGGCGTGGTGGCCCTCGGGGAGATCAGCCTGGCCGGCGAGGTGCGCAAGGCGCGCGACCTGCCGCAGCGCATCGCCGAGGCGGGCCGGCTCGGGTTCAGGGTCGCGGTGGTGCCGGTCGGCGACCGCAGCGCCCGGCCCGGGCAGCGCACGGTCGACGGGATGACCGTGGTCGAGGTGGCCGACCTCCGCAGCGCGCTGGCCACCCTCGGCGTGCTGGGCGCGCGGCGTACCAACTCGCGCGAGGCCGACTGACTCGCTTGCGCATCCCGGGGGCGCCGGTCGATCCTGCCGGTATGTCCGCCGAAGCCGCAGACGCCCTGACCGACGCGATCGGCCGGAGCCGGGCCGTGCCGATCGGCGACCACGGCTTCCTCAGCGACGGCGAGGTGTCGGCGCTGCTGGCGCCGGACGGCTCGGTCGTGTGGATGTGCGTGCCACGCTTCGACGCCCCGAGCGTTTTCGGGTCGATCCTCGGGGCACGGGCCGGCAAGTTCCGGATCGCGCCGCTCGACGTGAGCGTGCCGGCGAGCCGCCGCTACCTGCCCGGCACGATGATCCTCGAGACCAGCTGGGGCACCCAGACCGGCTGGATCATCATCCGCGACGTGCTCCTGATCGGCCCGTGGCACCACAAGGCCGACCGCTCGGTGACCTACCGTCGCACGCCGAACGACTACGAGGCCGAGCACATCCTGCTGCGCACCATCCGCTGCGTCTCGGGCGAGGTGCAGACGGTGATGGACTGCGAGCCGGTCTTCGACTACGGCCGCGGCCTGGCCGGCTGGGAGTACACCGGCGAGAGCTACCACCAGGGCGTGGCCACCGCTCCGTCGGCGGCACAGGGCTCCACCGACGACGCCGACGTCCGGTTGACCCTGACCACCGACATGCTGCTCGGCTTCGAGGGCGGTCACGCCGGATCGCGGACGCTGCTCAAGGAGGGCGACGTACGGTTCGTCGCGCTGTCGTGGGGCGGCGCCGAGCCGCCGACGACGTACGACGACGCCTACAAGCGGCTGGTCTGGACCGCTCACCACTGGCAGCACTGGCTGGCCCGAGGCCGGTTCCCCGACCATCCGTGGCGCAGCTACCTGCAGCGCAGCGCGCTGACCCTCAAGGGGCTGACCTACTCACCGACCGGCGCGGTGACCGCGGCCGGCACGACCTCGCTCCCCGAGACGCCCGGCGGCAACCGCAACTACGACTACCGCTACGCCTGGATCCGCGACGCGACGTTCGCCCTGTGGGCGATGTACTCCCTCGGGCTCGACTGGGAGGCGGTGGACTTCTTCGAGTTCATCGCAGACATGGCCGGCTGCGACCAGGACCTGCAGATCATGTACGGCATCGGCGGCGAGCGGGAGCTGGTGGAGTACGAGCTCGACCACCTGCCCGGCTACGCCAACTCCCGGCCGGTGCGCGTCGGCAATGCGGCGTACTCCCAGCGCCAGCACGACGTCTGGGGTGCCCTGCTCGACTCCGTCTACCTGCACTCCCGCGCCGCCGACCACCTGGACAACCGGATCTGGCCGATCCTCGACACCCAGGTGACCGAGGCGCTCAAGCACTGGCGCGAGCCCGACGCCGGCATCTGGGAGGTGCGCGGCGAGCCGAAGCACTTCACGTCGTCGAAGATCATGTGCTGGGTCGCCGTCGACCGCGGCGCCAGGCTCGCCCGGATGAACGGCGACGACGGCAAGGCCGCGGAGTGGGAGCTCGCCGCCGACGAGATCAAGCAGGACATCCTCGACCACGGAGTCGACGAGCGCGGCGTTCTCACCCAGTACTACGGCAGTACGTCGCTGGACGCGTCCCTGCTGCTCGCGCCGCTGCTGCAGTTCCTGCCGCCCGACGACCCACGGATCCGGGCCACGGTGATGGCGATCCGCGACGAGCTCACCGTCGACGGCCTCGTCCTGCGCTACAAGGTCGAGGAGACCGACGACGGGTTCAGCGGCGAGGAGGGGACGTTCACGATCTGCTCGTTCTGGCTGGTCTCGGCGCTGTGCGAGATCGGCGAGCACCACCTCGCGCGCCAGCTGTGCGCCAAGCTGCTCTCGTTCGCCGGACCGCTGGAGCTCTACGGGGAGGAGATCGACCCCCATAGCGGTCACCATCTGGGCAACTTCCCGCAGGCCTTCACCCATCTCGCCCTGATCAACGCCGTTCTCCAT
>NZ_DASXWU010000080.1:0-24349 GCF_036503465.1 Nocardioides sp. | reverse complement strand
TGCCAAGGTTGAGGTCGCGAGTTCGAGCCTCGTCGTCCGCTCGGAGCGGGTCTCGAGCCCATCCAGCGGTGGGTTGGCCGAGAGGCGAGGCAACGGACTGCAAATCCGTGTACACGGGTTCAAATCCCGTACCCACCTCGACAGCACCACCCGACCACGGGCGATTGGCGCAGCGGTAGCGCGCTTCCTTGACACGGAAGAGGTCACTGGTTCAAACCCAGTATCGCCCACCAGCAGTTGGCGCAGCGGTAGCGCGGCTGTGCCGTCGCCCGGAAGAGGTCACCGGTTCAAACCCAGTATCGCCCACCAGCAGTTGGCATCGCCGACGAGCAGTTGGCGCAGCGGTAGCGCGGCTGTGCCGTCGCCCGGAAGAGGTCACTGGTTCAAACCCAGTATCGCCCACCGGCACCATTAGGCCCCTGACCTGCGACGGAGCAGGATCAGGGGCCGTTTTCATCCGGGCACGTGTCGGATACGTGTCGGACGGTCCCGCAGTCGGAGAGGACCGACCACATGACCGCACTACCTGTCACAGAGCTCCCCGCAGCAGACGCGCCGTGCCCGTCCTGGTGCGACAAGCCGGTATGCCACAGCTACGAGTGGCAAGACGAAGCGCTCCACGGCGGCAGGCTCCTCGGCCGCTACCACCGTTCGAACGTCGAGAGCCATTCGGGGGACATCGTGACGATCGTGGCCGCAGGGAATGCCGCACTCGACCATTCGCCCACGGAGCAGGTCGAGACGCCGCTCATTGGGTTGATGCTGGTCGACCAGGATGGACAGGAGGTCTACCTGGACGACATGACCGCCGAGCGTGCCCGCGAGCTGGCGCACTTCCTGCACGGGGCGCTCCTGACCGCTGCGAACCGGCTCGAGCGAATCGGGGTGGCGCAGCGAGCGCGAACGATCGGCAGCGAGGCGGGAAGGCGCGCACAGGAGGCGGCCCGATGAGCGCCGTGATCACCTGCCCAGCGTGGTGCGGGCTCACACCGGCCGAGCATGTGGTCGAGCACGACGACCTCGGAAAAGTCACCTACCACCGAGGCGAGATCGCCTCCGGGCGCCAGTGGGAGGTCGCGATCTCCGGCTCAAGCGACCAGCCCGGCGAGGCGCGCGAGATCGTCGTATACGTGCGCGACTACCTCACCTCAGCCGAGGCGCTCGAGGTCGCGCAGGCGATCACTACTGCGGTCAAGCTCTACCAGCGGTAGCCCTACACTCCACACGACGCCCGTCGGTCCGCAGAACCGGCGGGCGTCGTCATGCCCTGGGCATGAATCCCGAGCGCGAGCCCGGCGGTCGAGCGGTGGATTCCTGCGCTCCGATCGCGGCCTGGTCTAGACCAGTGGAACCAATCTTGATCGAGTTCTCGCGTGAGCATGAATCTTCGCAAGCGTTCAAGAGGCCACGGAGTAAGTTCAACGGCAGGAAATATGCTTTAACGAGCCGTCCCGTGAGGCTGAGAAGACGAGGGCGGCTCCGGTCTTGACCACCGGAACCGCCCACTTCGTCCAACTCCCCGCCTAGCAAACGACGAGAGGACCAGTGCCATCATGCCCGATCGGACGCCGAGACGTTACCCATCTCAGCCAAACACGCCACTCGATGGCGTTGGGAAGCGGCGCCCTGCTCGCCGTTGGCTTCGGTACCTGCCTGCCATGGGGGTCATCATTGCCGCGCTGACGCTGGTTTGGGACGTCGTGTGGAGCATTCACACAGGGCACTGAGCTGGTCGAATAATCCGAGAGGTCCGGCGGGCCTCGTCATGCTCGCGCCGGAAGGAAACGCCCCTAGGTTGGGGGAGGTGGCCGACCCGACGGTCCCCCCGGTTGGCCAGGCCGACCCCCCACGGTGACGCTAGACGACGCCCGGTGACGTCGAGTGTCCTCCGCTGAATCTTTGCCCGAGAACCGTCGCGTTCGTCAACCTGCTCGAGGGATCTTGCGGATTCCCTCGCGCTGCTGGGATAGCGCCGCCAGAACGCTCTTCGTCTCGTCGGCGAACCGGCCGACCTCCTCGGCCATGCCCGAGAACAGCCTCATGAGCGTGTTGAGCCGCTCGTCATGCATCTCGTGCAGGCTCTCGAGCGCGTCCCCAATGCTTGTGAGCATCTTGGGTATGAGCGTCGAGCGTGTGCCTCACCGAGTTGAGCGCTTCGGCTATCTCTTCGTCGGTCATGGGGGCATCCTCCTACGCCGCGTGTCGAACATCTGTTCGGGTACTGTGAGCCATGGCCGGAGGTCTGCACCGCCGCGGGGCTGACCGCACATCGCTCTACGAGCGCATCCACGGCACTCCTCCGCCCGCTGAGCCAGCACCGCCGAGCGTGCGTCACTGCTGGGTGACCGACGGTCACGGTCGCCTGCCTGGCCTGCTCTCCGAGTGGCGGCGAACCTCGACGGGCTGGGAGGGCTACGTCACCCGGCCCGTGCTCGAGTCATTCGGCTGGACGCTCGTCACGGAGTGGTTACCGGCGGGGCTGCTCGAACCGGCCTGAGAGCGCCCCCGTGCGCTTTCCGTCACGTGCGTAACAGACGTGACATACCGTGGGTCCTGCGTCTATCCCCCCAAGGCGGCCATGCCCCCCCGCAGGTCGCGCTGACGGATGACGAAGGCTCGGGCCCATCCCTCCATGAGCGCCGAGCCGTAGCGCCCCGCAGGGCCCTACTGGTCGCGGGGCGCTGTCACGCGAGCCGGCGTTACGAATCTGGCACACGGGTACTCCTGAAAGATCCGCGTCTCGG
Source organism: Nocardioides sp. (assembly GCF_036503465.1). Lineage (GTDB taxonomy): Bacteria > Actinomycetota > Actinomycetes > Propionibacteriales > Nocardioidaceae > Nocardioides. Next base: position 21,605 of record NZ_DASXWU010000080.1, on the reverse strand, counting down.
GATGCGCGACCCGGCGACCGGAGAGGCCCGCCAGGTCATGCAAGCGGCCTGGCGGGCCGTCACATACACCCGCCCCCAGCTCGCGCGCCCCGAATTGCCCTGGGAAGCCCACGAGTCAGGAGTAGGCGGGGGTCATGTCGGTCGCAACGGTTCTTGTGCCCAGGTTGGATCCCTTGAGCTTGTCGAGCAGCGTTGAGGATCGACCCCAGTATTTGTTCAGCGTGACCTCGGAAGGGGTGCAGTAGTCCGTGATGATGCACGAGTTCCAGTACGAGGAGGCCCTTGAGTATTGCTTCAGGACGGCGCCCAACGACTGATAGGCGCCGCAGTGGTTCTTACTCACCGTGGAGGTGTCCACCTCGTCGTACTTGGCCTGGGCTTCTCCCACCGCCGATGTGAAGTCGGATTCGACCATTCCGACATCGAGACGTGAATCGATCGTCTGGAGGGCCTGGAAACTGTCGTGCAGGAGCTTTTGGCAGGCGAGAGAGCGCCTCTGTTCTGCCGCAGCCGCGGCGTGCTTCTTGGCGCTCGCCTGAGCGGCGGCATGGGGGCCGTGAATCCACCAGACCAGTCCGGCGACCCCGCAGAGGACAGCGACGGCAAGCGCAGCCGCGATGATGCGCAGCGAACCTCGTTTCGGCCCCACGCTCAGCACCGCCTCAGGGGCGCGATGCGTCGCGGAGTAGTCCGGCGCCGACTCTTCCTCGACCTGCTGGACGAGCCGCTCGCCGGTGTATGGATCGAACAGAGGTCTGCGCCCTGCGTGTGCACCCTCGCTCGGCCCCGGTTGGTACTGGTCGTTACTCATGCCTGTGATGCCCCCTGCTGACTTGCAGAACGATTTGGTGGCACCCGAGGCGGCGGCCCTCGCGGAGCGGATGTCCGAGCGCGCCAGAAAATGCAAACATGGCTGTCTCGTGCTGTCCTGCCTTTGCCCCAACTCTGGCCTTTCGGGCACTCGAGCCGCTCGAATAGGCCAGGGGCCTTACCAGCAGGCGTCGCACTCTGGAATGCGGATAGTGACTCTTGCCCGGATCATTCCGGCATCACTCTTGGCCCAGATCCTCGCCAAACCAGTCGCGAGCGTGTTGGTGCTGCCCAGCTGGAGCAGTGGCGGAGCGTAGTCGACGGCGATGTCGGCAGGGAGGTAGCCGACATGGTGCTCCCCGACAGCAACTGCCACCGCGTTCGGATCGTGCTCGTTCCAAGGCTCTGGCACCAAGATGCACGTGAGATCCTCGGCGGTGCAGCCTGCATCTGTGATGGGCAAGCCAAGGTCGCCGAACACACGGGCAATGCCCTTCACGTGATAGGTCTCCCCGGCCACCTCTATCTGCTCGAGCAGAGGTTCCCGATGCGGTTCGTGGCGCATGCTTGCGACCAGCTCCGCGATGGATGGTGCTCGCTGTTCCTCTGTCTGACGCTGTGACCTGAGCGTCGACTTCCTGCGGCCAAAGACACCGCGCCTCTGGTGCTGGACGGTCGCCACCTCCGCCGGCAGCTCCACCGCTTGAGGCACGACCGAAACCTCATGCGTAGGAGCAGACCTCGGTGCTCGGTGGGCCGTCCATGCCAACCCATCCCAGTAACGCCACTGCGAGGCGTCCTGCGGGTCCGGATACCAGTTTGCAGGTGGCCGCGGAGGCGGAGGGGGAACAGCCGAACTCATGCCAAGCAGAGTAGGAACCGAATCACCATTTGTCTTCGGATCAGCTCGTCTTCCGATCATTCACTCGCGGTCCCGGCGCAGCGCATCATTGCGTCAGGAGAGGCGGAACTCGAAGTCGGTTCGGTTTGCGACCGACGCGGCATAGCTGCTCGCGTCCTGGTCAGTCAACGTGACCCCGATACCGGCGAAGGCCTGGCGCGCCAGCGGTTCAAGTGTCGTCGCGTCCTCGCCCGCATGCTCGGCGCGGAACCGTCTGTCGACCTCGAGGATGCGGTCGCCGATCTGCTGCATGGCTTTACGGAGCCCGGACTCGTTGATCTCAACCATGACGGCACGGTACGCGACGTCTCAGCGGTAGGCGCGTGCCTGCCCGAGAGCGCCCCGCGACCAGGCCGGGGGGATCGTCGGCCGCGGGAGCGCAGCGCCATCGCATGGGGTAGCGCCGAGGGTGTAACGCTTCACCCGCGAAACAGTGACGCGGTTCCGGACAGTGACGCGGTTCCGGGCTGGATGAACCTCTTTACCCGAGGCAAGGCGCCTGGGCGGGTGTATGGAACCCGAGGGCCGGGCTCTAGCCGGTGGCTCTCAACCGTGGGATATCGGTTGGCTTGCAGGAGGGCTGTCTTCCGACCGCTCGCACGTTCATCAGTCGGCGAGCGGGTCGCGCGTGCACGGCATGTGCTCAGGGGCGGACACCGCGCGCTTAGGCTGTCTCTGTGACACAACCTCCTGCGGGTGCTGAAAGTAAGCCGCCATCGGGAGGAGTGCCAAAGAAGGGTAGTCGCCGACAAGTTGGCGAGACTGCGGCCGAAGCCTTGGTAAGTGCGGTTCCTGTTGTGGGCGGACCACTGGGTGTGGTTCTCGCGACAGTTCTGACGCTCAGTCTTGAGCGTCGCCGAGACGAGTGGCTCAATGAGCTCGCGGCTGCGGTCGTCGAGCTTCAGGCTCGCACGGAGCGCCTATCCTTCGAGGATCTTGCCGAGAGAGAAGGGTTCGTCGACGCCGTGGTTCAGGCTTCCATGGCGGCTCAGAGCACCAGCAGACGCGAGAAACTAGATGCCCTCAAGCACGGTGTTCTCAACTCGCTCAGGTCTGACGCCCCCTCTCTTGATGAGCAGCACCGTTTTTGCGACTTGTTGATGAGTTCACGCCCGGTCACTTGACACTACTGCGGATCTTCGCCGATCCCACCGGCTCGGTCCGAGGGGCCAGCGTGGGCGGCTTCACGTCCTCGCTCAGTCAGCTAGTCGAGACCGCGGACCCACAGTTCAAGAATCGGCGCGATTGGTACGACCTTCTGACGGCCGACTTGGATCGCGCAGGGCTAACGAACTCGGTCTCCGGTGCGCTTCACTCGATGATGACTCCCCAAGGTGTCCTCGCTTCTCGGAGCACAGCGCTCGGGGACAGGTTCCTACGCTTCATCGCTGCACCCGAGTAGCGTTGTGACCCCCGATGGCCTGATTGGCTGTGGTGTTCAACGACGAACAGATGATGACCTGCGATCAGGAGTAGCCGTAGTGGTGACAGGTCGTCGCGCCCATCTTCGCTTTCGGCATCGGTAGAGGCGCACACAGTTGCGGCTAATCCCGGGTCGCGAGCCCGGGGCATCGTCATGTTCAGCGCGCGTCACAGCCCCCAATCTCCGTATGCCCACGCATCTGGTAGGGATGACAGCCACGCCTCGAGGTCGCTCCGCATGATGAGGTGCTTTCCTCTGGGCGGTTCATCCGGCCCGCTGTGGTGCGTTCGCTTTGCTGGCAGATTCCCGGCACGTATCGCCCGGAGAATCATCTCGCGTGAGACGCCGCAGACCCGCGCCGCATCGTCGACTGTGTAGGCCAGCGGTTCGGGATGCGGCAGTGTCACGCGACGACCGTAGCCCTGTTGGGACTGATCCGGAGGCCCGGCGGCCGACATCCAGGGAGGGGGGTCAAGGCCGCAGGGGCGCAGCGCCCGCTATGGGGGGATGGGGGCGCTACTGGGGGGCTGAGGGATCGGGCGTGGTGCCGTAGAAGAACTTGTTGACGAGCTCCGCTGGCCCAGCAAAACCCACATTGGTGAACATGCAACCGACGAACGACGAATCCACGACGTGGATTGCGCCCACGACGTGCGTTCGCACGGGGTCGATCTCCCAGACCACCGCCTCGATTCCACCTCCACCGTGGTCCCACTTGCAGTTTGCGACTGTGCTCTGCCCGGTCACAAGGATCACTGCCGGACCCTTAAAGGTCACGCCTTCGGCATCGAGAGCGACTATCTTGCCCTGGCGGTCACACAGGTCTGTCAGCCTGTACTCGCCGCCTTGAAGTCGCATGGCTGTCAGCGTAAGCGGGGGTCGGGCGTCATAGTGTGCGTCGGTGCGCGTGTCGGCGTCGCGTAGATCGCTCCCGCAGCGGAAGAAACGTCACGGTGACTGGACCCCGTGAACACGCTGTCCGCTGCCCACGGAAGCCCCGGGTGGTTTATGGAGCGGCGTCGTAGTGGGCGTCGGTCTGTGCGTCGCTGAGTTGTGAGCGCCAGATAGCCGGTTCGGCGACGAGCAGCGCGGGTTTTCCGGTAGTTCCGGTGAGGTTTCCGACATCGCGGATGATCGTCGGGCGGGAGAACTCCAGTTGGTCGACGGCTGTGCGCGCATTCGTGGCGACCGTGGACTTGTCGATCCGCACTTTCATTCCGTCGGCGCCCACCGAACCGATGATGTGATGCCAGGCACCCGTTGTCAGCGCGGACGGGCTGGTGATCGTGATCTCATTGGTCGCCCAGGTGAACAGCGATACCGTGCCATCCGCATTCACTCGCATAGCGCTAGAAGGGCCAGAGTCGCCGGCCCGGCCGTCCACCGCTAGGAGTGTTGTGGTGGCAGACGGGTTCGCCGTGAGATACAGCCAGAGCTCGTAAGTGACCGTGGTCGGCTGATTCTGTGTGGCGACGCTGGACAACCCCCGCGCCCCGCTGGCAAACGAGAACGCCTTGTTGACCGGCCCAGTAACGAGGGTGGGTGCGAAGTCCACGACTGCGGTGTGACGGGCGTTCCCCGAAGAGTCCAGGAAGTAGTTCCCCGATGGGTCTGAATAGGGGCCAAGGTCGTCCATCTTCAGCCAGATCGCTGGACTGTCCGCAGTGACCGCGGGCCGGTCGCCGGACCCGCTGTTGTAGTGGGCGGCGACACGGGTTGAGGAGAGCGTCGTGTCGTAGAACGCGAACTCGGCCAGCCGCAGCGTTGCACTGGAGAAACGCCGGCTGACGCCGTCAGCGTCCCCACCGATGATGATGTTCGACGGGTTGGAAGGGTTATGGGTGAACGTGGTGGTGTAGGGGGTGCCGGCGTTCATGTAGATAGACCAGGCACCGCCGACGGCCCTGCTGCCGACGACATGGGACGTGCCGGTTGGGAAGGACAGCCCGGTCGGCAGCCACGCAACACCGGGGTTGACGAAGATCAGCTGACGTCCGGTGTTGTCGAACGTCGAACCACCGATGCCGATCTCCCAGCCGTCCAGGCCGCTACCGACCCCCATGAACACGCCCGAGTAGTTGCCGGTGGGAATGTCGACCCAGAACTCGAAAGCCTGAGCCACATCACCGACCAGGAACGAGGGCAGGGTTCGGCGGGCAATGTAGCCGGTGGTCTTCGGGTTCATTGAGTACGTGCCACCCGCTGTGATGGGGGGCGCCTGGAATCCGACCTGGCTGATCGTCCACGGCTCACTCAAACTGCCCGAATCGACCAGACGGGTGATGTCCGTCGTGCCGCGCCACCACGCCCACGGGGAATCGGCCAGCACTGCGGCGACGTAACCCGCGTCGGTGCCGCCGCTCGTGGCGAACTGTGACGGATTGACCAGGACAGGACTCATGCGCGCGACCCAATGATCGTGATCTTCGGTCCGGCCGCTCCGGTGCCCGCGGTGGAGACGCTGAACGTCAACTCGTCGTCATCGGAGAGCCCCGTGGTCGAGAGCACTGCCGCGGTGGTGGCGGTCTTCGAGGTCTTCTCGGTGGCGTCGATGCTGAGCAGCGTGGAGAACACCGACGTGCCGTTCTTCTTGACGTCGAACGTTGGGTTGCCGCTCGACGAGGCCGTGGTGAGAGAGGCGCGGATCTCGGCGATGGCGAACGCGAACGGGATGCGGGCCGTGACCTTCGTGCCCGTCGTGATCGCCGTGCTCTCATCGCCGAGCGCGTAGATCAGGGCCTCTGGCTGCTTGGCGACGGCGTTGGTCACGAACGCCGTGGTGGCGATGCTCGTGTCGTTGTCGCCCGCCGTCGGAGTCGGCGCCGTCGGGTTGCCCGTGAACGCCGGAGACGCAAGGGGCGCTAGCCCCGCGACGGCACTGTCGGTGTACGACTCCGCGGTGGTCTGGGCCGACGCGGCTGCGCCTGCCGTATCGAAGTCTGTCGCGGCATGGGAGGCCGCCGTTCCCAGGCTCGGCGTGCCCGTGAGATCCGAATAGGCGCCCGTGGTCGCCACGGCGGCGAGGTCGCCGGGTTGAATTGCCGTGTCGGCCTCAGCGCCCTGAGCAGTCGTCGCCGCGCCTACGTCGCCAGCGTCGAGGACGACGGCTCCCGTCTGGCCGTTCACCGAGGAGACGGCCCCTGAGCTGGAACCCTCAGGGCCAAGCGTCACTGTGAAGCTCGTCGGATTGCCCGAGCCGTCCGGCTCCGCGCTGAGGTCCACGACCTCGAACGTGATCGTGCTCATCTCATGCCCCTTTCGAGACGTCGCCAGTCACGCGGACCTTGCCGGCAAACCACGTCTTCACGTCGGTCGGGTCGGATGTGAGAGTGGCTTGGAGATCCCAGTAGTAGGTCCCCCTGCCCGGCGGAAATCCAGCGGCTTCACCCGTGGCGAGGTTCGCTGACTGGTCCGGAGGCAGGGTCAAACGGAGCACTCCGGTCGCGGCGTCGGAGTCGTCGACCTCGAACGTCGCCAGTACGGCGTCTAGCTCGTCCCGTGTCGCGCGGACCTGTGCAAGCCAGACGCGGCCGGACAGGTCGAGAGGGGTATCTGGGGTGAACTCGAGCGGGCCGACCTTGTCGCCACGTACCGCGACGATGTCGACTGACCCAGGTGAGTTTCCGACTGTGGTTCCCATCGTGTTTGGTCTCCTTGCTTCCGTCAGGGTGAAGTGATCCCGCAGTTACAGCCCATGGCTGCCAGGTAGTTGCGGTGGCAAGTCACGTGGGTCTCCTCTTCGCTCGGCTGCGTTGGTAGGCGCGGCGCAGGGCGCCCCTGCCCATCGATTCGGCGTAGAGGGTTTCGGCCTCATCTGCGAGCTGAGAGAGGTCGGCGAGTGTGCACCCGACAGCTGCAAGACGCTGGTTGACGAGTTCCCTGACGGGGCGACCGACCCGCTCGGCTTGGCCGCGGTAGCTCAGATATTGGATCGACCACGGCGAGCGTGAGCGCACCTGGGTATTGACCTCGGCGAGACCGATTCCTTCCCGAGCGGCCCACGCCTCGCGAGCCGCGGAGAACCGGCGCATTGCGGAGGCCTGCGGCACCTCTGCATCCTCGTCGGCCCACACCTCAAGGCATGGCCCCAGCATCAGAGCGCGGGGGACGCCGCCTGTCGTCTTCTGCGCGATGGGCACGCGAGCTCGCGCCTGCCTCCGGGCGCTCACTCGACGATCCTCCAGCCCAGCGCGGTCAGTGACCGCGGCGTCAGCCCCAGCGACTCCGAGGCGTAACGCGCTTCCTGTGCCTGCCACGCCGAGGCCGCTCCGGTGAAGATGGCGGTCTCGTAGATGAGCAGACAGGCGACCGTGCCCCGCGCGGTCTCATCCCACTGCGTGGCCTGCGGTGACTTCCACAGCTCCGACCACCGCGCCTTCTCGGGGGCGCTCCAGGTGCGGCCCTCCGGCATGTCCGGAACCGGAAGGTCGCACCCGGCCGCCGGCAGCTCGATCAGTGCCTGACGTGACCCCACCGTGCCGCGATGGGCACGGCTGTAGGGCTTCTGAGGGTTCCTGGCGCGGGGCACTCACTCACCCGCCCGTTGGGGTTCATCGGTCGACCGAACAGCGAGTGACCTCCCCCGCGGTCCCGGGTAGGAGGCGTCTCGCCCCCACCCCCTGGGCTCAGCCATGCGCCGTCCCCCATGGATCCCATTGCCGCGACGGCGCACCGTCGACGAGGGCCCTGACCTGGGTGCCCGTGAGGCTGTCGAGCTCGGGAGGCGTGTGGATGGAGAACACGAAGGCGGCGGCGACGTTGGTCATCACCGTGTCGCGCTGCACGTTCGCCAGCTCGACGATCTGCTCGGCGACGTCGGGACGGGTCGAGGCGTAGGCGTCGACGATGCTGCCCCAGTCGCCGCTCAGGATGTCGTGGCGCATCCCGAAGGCGTGCATGGCCACGGCCCGGGCAAGCACCTCGTCGCCGTTGTTCTCGGCCATCTCGAGCAGGCTCGCGGCCTCGCCGGCCGTCTCCACCCGAGACGCACGATCGGCCGCGTCCCTGGCACTGATCGCGTCGGCGCCGGCCATGCCTGAGGAGCCGAAGATGCGCTTGGTCAGCGTCTCGGCGGTGTCGGTCGAAGTGCCGAGCCATGACGCTTTGACGTCTTCCATGGCTCTCTGTGCCTCGGCCTGCGCCTGTGCCAGTCGTCGCAGGCGAGCCTCCTGTGTCAGGTCGCCGTTACTGCGGATCGCCCTTACGGTGGTGTTGAAGTCGTCTTGGATCTTGCCCGCCTTGGCCTGCACGTCTTCGGGGATTGCCGGCATCTCGTTGCCCTCTCACGCCGCCCGTGCGGCCTTGTAGTGCTCCAGGTCTTCACGGCTGATCCGGTACCAGCCGCCGACCTTGGTGGCCGGGAGTCGGGCCTCCTTGATCGCCTTGCGGATGGCCCGCGAGGTGACTCCCGCGAGGTCGGCGGCCTCGCCCGTGTCCAACCACTCGCGAGTCTGTGGCAGGTTCCGCCTGGGTGTCGTCCTCGGTTCCGCACACGCGGAACTTCGCCAGCTCATGGCCGCGTAACGCAGCGCTTCCAGCACCGCCGTGGCCTCGGGATCCACGCCGCGCGTCCGGACCCGCAGCGACGAGAGATCGGCATACCGCTCAAGCACCGCCGCGATCCTGGCCGGCACCACAACCGCGGGTCCGTCGTCGCCGACAAGATGCGGGAGGCGGCTCATCACCGAAGCCCGCCAGGAGCCGCCAGCTCCTCGAGCTTTTCAGCGCACGTGCGGCACCAACGACGCGGCAGGATGCCGAGCGCGGCTCCACAGCCGACGCAGCGGTACACGCACGGCCTCATCGGTTCACCACCTGACCGAGCTCGCAGAGCGTGCACGTGGTGGCGCCGGAGAGCACCGTTGCCGCGTCCAGCGGTGCAGAGCACTCCGCACACGCGGGAGCCGGAGAATCCGCAACAAGCGCAACGGCCGCAACCTCTGCGCTGGCCGTTTCGGTTGTTGCGGTTGTTTCGCTTCTCTCGGGTCCCGCGTGAGCACATCCCTCCATACCAGGTGGGGGTATGTATCCAGACTTTGGAGTGAGGTACCGACACCAGGGGTCCGCGAGGTCGGCAGCGAAGTACCCGCGTGGGGTCGACTCTCCGTCCCTATACACCTGGGGCCGGACCTGGTACTTGGACAGCCGGCGGGCGAGTGATCGAGCGTCGAGCGGCTTGCCGCGCAAGTCGGCCCACGGACTCTCCTCAAGCTGGTGCAGCCGGTTGAGGATCGTCTCAGTGGGGAGCCGGTCGGCGTCTCCGAAGATGGTTCGGAGGTCGCGAAGCAGTGTGATCCCGAGGCTGCCCCCTTGATCCGAGGAAGCCGCAACAAGCGAAACAGCCGCAACGCGGCCCCGTTGAGGCCAGTCGCCTCCGGCGAGGTCGGCGACCGCGAGTAGTGCCTCCCACACGTCGGCGTTACGGTCCTCGACCCCGGCGGGCATCTCGGGCCAGGACACGGCGGGCCGGTTCGTGTTGCTCCATTCGCGGAGTCGCTCGCCGAGCTGTTCGCCGGCGGGAGCATTCACTCTGGCCCGCCACGGCTCGACTCGCTCCGAGGGCGCCCGACGTCGCATCCGGATCACGACGGACCTCGTCATGATCGTGTCGGGGAGGTCGTCGAGGCCGGCCAAGGCGACGGCGCAGTACGCCGGCAGCTCCTCGACCTCGACCTTGGCGCCCTTCACAACGCATCGGAGAGCGGTCGCGCCCTTGCGGTGCCCGGCGTTGAGCATCCCGCGAACGTCCTCGTTGTCCTTGGCCTTCGGGCCGAAGACCGTGTCGATCTCGTCGAACAGGATCGTCGGCGCGCCGGCCTCGTCGGACACCTTGCGGAACAGGGCGGCCGGTGTGGCGTTCACAGCGTGCAAGGGCCGCGGTACGAGTGGCTCGGTGACCTCGAGCGCCCGTGACTTCCCGGAGCCGGGCTCCGGGGACAGGAAGGCGATCCGTGGCGTGGAGTCCCATTCGTCCATGAGCCACGCGTGAGCGATCCAAAGCACGTGAGCGACCCGGGCGGCCTCGGACGGGTAGACGACAAACCGCGCCAGGAACGCCTCGACGTCGTCGAGGATGGCCCCCTCTGAGTCGGGCAGGTCAGGCCACGTCATCGGCGGCCTCCCGTTCGGCGAGCACCTCGAGCAGCTCGGGCCAATCGTCGAGCGGCGCGAGGGTGGCGCGGTTGCGGCACGCCTGAGCAGTCGCGTCGGCCGTCGGGGTGCCGACCCCATCGAACTCAGCCGCCCGGCGCAGCCAATAGCTCCTCGACGCGTTATCGAGTGCCTCCTGGAGGACTCTCAGCCTGAAGTGCGCGATGTCCTGGACGAGCGCCTGGCCGCCGCTCATGCCTCGCCGGCCTCGAGCAGGTCCGCAAAGTCGAGCAGTTGCGCGCGCAGCCACGCCGCGTGTGCGTCGAACGCCGCGACGGCGTCGTATTCGCGCGCACGCGCTCGCAGCTCGGCGACGCGCATGACGGCATCGGCACGACGCTCGAGCTGACGTCGGAGCAGAGTGCGGTAGGCGCACGTGTCGGGTGCGCAGTAGATGCCGCGGCGGGAACACTCGGCGATGTCCGTCAGGCCGAGCTCCCCGCAACAGGATGCGCAGGCTGGCATACTGGCTGTGTCGCCGTCCAAGCTGACATCTGAGAGCGCCTGGTTGCCCGCCGGGCGCTCTCTGCGTCCGGGGCTCACGCAACGTCTCCTGCGGTCGGGATGGGGCGCAGTCGCGCCTCCAATTCGGCCGCATCGATCCGGAGCATTCGTGGTCCGACCCGGACTGCACGAAGGTCGCCGCGAGCGACCATGCGCCGGATGGTCTTCGTTGAGCAGCCGTAGAACTCGGCGGCCTCAGGGATACTCGCAAGGTGGCGAGTCGAAAGTGACTGGGCAGGCATGCCAAGGAACTCCGTTCGAAGGAACAGGTTCCGAGGCGCCCAACTCTCGGGGCTAGCGCAATCCGCTAGGCGGTGAGGCCACTCTAACTCAGGCGGGGACTCACGGGGTCACGCGTGCACCGTGTGTCGCAGCGCGGACCGATAGGATCGTCGCGTGGTCCGCGAACGAGACGACGAGCCACCGTCTCCGGCATCCCCCACAGGACGCAACGCCTCCAAGATGAGGAGCCTCGTCGTTCGATCCGTGCAGCGCCCACCCGTGCACGGCGCCTGAATCTGGTGCACGAAAGGCGGTGGGCACCCTTTCGGGCTTCGCCGTCGCCCACAGTCGAGCTGACGGGATGTGCACGAGCACCTGCGCCACAACACGGCCGGCCTTGCATGTGCAACGCAGCACGTCCTGCACGCGCCAGTCGTTCTCGGAGTTTGCGTGGGCGAGAACGGCAGTCTCGTATTCCAGCAACTCCCGCGTGTGCCCGTGTGGTGGCAAGTTGTGGTACGGCCAGGGCTCACCCAACTCGTAGGTGACTACGTCGTCTCCGACGCGGACGGGCGTCCTGTTGTCGACACCAGTGCGGAGGACGATGAACCCATGTTCATTGCTCACCTGGGCTCCTCGACGAGCGCCGACAGTCGGCGCGCGATCTCGAGGTCCCGCCCCTCGGCGGCGTGCTGGTACCGGAGCGCGGCTCCAGGCGTCGAGTGTCCGAGCCGCCCCATAAGTTCGGCGAGGGTCGCGCCTGTCTGCGCTGCCAAGACAGCGCCGGTGTGGCGCAGGTCGTGCCAGCGCAGGTCCGGCCGTCCAGCGATCTCACGAGCGCGGTAGAAGCCCCATCCGGGGCTCTTCTTGGTCGGCTTGCGCCCGTACAGGCTCGAGGTCGCCAGGTGCCCGCCGTCCCTCGCGGGGAAGAGGAGCCCATCCTTGCCTGGCTGGGCGTACCGCAGCAGGTGCTCGCGGGTCATCGGGAGCAGGTGGGGCGGGATCGCGACGTCCCGGATGCCGGCGTTCGTCTTGGGTGTGCCGATGACTACCTGACCGCCTGCGCGGACCACGCCGCGGCGAACGCGGATCACGCCGGTCCGGGTATCGACGTCGTTGCGGCGCAGCTCGGCGAGTTCTCCGAACCGTAGGCCGCACCACGAGGCCAGGAGCACCATGAGGCGGAGCCGTTCGGGCATCTCGGCGGTGATCGTCTCGAGCTCGGGCAAGGTCGCGGGCTTGATCTTGTGCACGCGCGTGGAGTTGCCGGCGCCGCGGATCGTGCATGGGTTCACGGCGATGAGCTGGTCAGAGAGGGCGGCTGCAAGGATCGTGCGCAGCAGCCCGTAGGCGTGCGCTCGGAGCGTGGGCTTGCTCGGCCCGGCCAGCGCGTGCCAGCGGCGCACGTCCTCCGGGCCGATGTCGGGCAGGGCGAGGCTGGCGAACGTGGGAAACAGCTGTCGATCGAGCAGACTCCGGTAGTGGCTACGCGTGCGCGGCTTGAGGGTGCGATCGCGTAGCCAGGCGTCGGCGTACTCGCCGAACGTCAGTGACTTGGGGCCGCGATACCTCGCCTCGGCGCGAGCCTTGGGAGACGACCACGCGCCTGAGGCGACCAGTCGTCGTTCGTCAGTGAGCCACGCCTCGGCGTCGAGGTTCGTCTCGAACGTGGCCGGAGCGTTGTGCAGTTGGCCGTCCGGTCCGGTGTAGCGGGCCCGAATTCGGCCGCTCGGGAGCCGGGTGAGCTGTCCGAAACCCCGCTTGCTCTTGCCCATCCGCTCGCCCGTCGTGTCGGTTACGTGTCGGATGAGAGTCTACGCGTGTCCTCTTGCGGCCACTAGAGACACGCGCTACTGTGCCGCTACATCGCAGGTCAGAGCCTGAATCCGCAGGTGGGAGACAGAATCGGCGAGAGCCGGTGTCACTGGTTCAAACCCAGTGTCGCCCACGAGCAGTCGGCGCAGCGGTAGCGCGGCTCTGCCGCCGCCCGGAAGAGGTCACTGGTTCAAACCCGGTATCGCCCACCAGCAGTCGGCGCAGCGGTAGCGCGGGCCGAACTCCTGTCGGATCACCCGCCCAGGTGTACCCAGCCGGTCCTCATCGGGGGTGGGGCGGGTACGCAGGCGCGGCTACGCTGGTGACACCCCTCGGTTCTAGGGCGAGGGGCGTGCGCCCCGCGGCAGCCCCATGACGCCGTGGGGCGCACTCCTGGCTCAACGACGGCGTGTCCGGCGGGCTACGAGCGGTCTCGATCCGTGACACCGCAGGGTCGTCTCGCGTCACGACCGGGGTAAAGCCGGGTCTACCCGTTGGCGCCCGATAAACCCATGCCAGGGTGCCGCTCCGCGGCGCCGGGCTCCCGTTCCCGTGCGCCGCGGGGCCACCTCGTCGACGGCCACCGAGCAGGGATCCGGTGGGTGACAAGCGGCCGGTCACCCGACAGACTGTGCCCGCGGCCGCCGGGCACGTCGGTACGACGCGGCGTCCGCCCCGGAGCCCCCGTGCCGGGGAACGCGCCTCGTCACTCGGGCCGAGCGAGGCGCGTTCGCATGTCCGGGCCGGAATGAAGGGCCCTCGGGACCCCTTGCGCCGGGCATGACCACGATCGGCTTCATCGGAAGCGGAAACATCGGCAGCACCGTCGCCCGGCTCGCGGTCGACGCCGGGTATGACGTGGTGCTCAGCAACAGTCGCGGCCCCGGGACGCTGCACGACCTGGTCGAGGACCTCGGACCACACGCCCGGGCCGCCGCCGACGACGCGGCAGCCGCCGGCGACCTCGTCGTCGTGACCGTGCCGTTGCGCGCCGTGCAGGACGTCCCCGCGGAGCCGCTCCGTGGCAAGGTCGTCATCGACACCTGCAACTACTATCCCCGGCGCGACGACCACGTCGCCGAGCTGGACGACGAGTCGACCACCACCAGCGAGCTGGTCCGGCGTCATCTCGCCGGCAGCTCCGTCGTCAAGGCGTTCAGCAACATCAGCTCGGTCCACCTCGGCACGCTGGCCCGCCCCTCAGGCAGCCCCGACCGCTCGGTCCTCCCTCTCGCGGGCGACGACACCGGCGCCAAGGCCGAGGTGACGGCGTTCCTCGACAGCATCGGCTACGACGCCTACGACGTCGGCCCGCTCGCCGAGGGCTGGCGCTTCCAACGCGACACCCCGGCGTACGCCGGCCTCTACAACGGCGACACCAGCGGCACCTGGCCGCCCCCGGAGGACAGTGGCGTCCGGGTCACCGAGGACACCCTGAAGCAGAAGCTCGCCGTGGCCCGGCGGTACGCCGAGATGTGAGCGGGCGCCGGGGGCTTCCGCTGTCGGGAGATCGGCGGTATCACTCGCGGCACGATCGGCTCCTCAGGTCCGAGCCAGGTCGCGGGGAGGCAGCGCGCATGTCGACGACGTACTACCCGGTGGCCGATCTGGGCGGGCCAGGCGGCGAGGTGGTCGGCCTGGGGACGGCGCGGCTGATCTCGGTCAGGCCTCCTCGGCGTCGGTCTCCTCGCCGTGCGTGCCGGGCCGCGGCGCCCACGGCAGCTCCCGGGCCGGGCGTACGACGATCAGCCGGTCGCCGCGGGCCAGCTGGGTGACCGTCGGGTCGAAGTAGCGGTAGACGTTCTCGTCACGCACCACCGCGATCACCTGGTCCGGCAGCGACTGCGGCTGCTGGCCGACCTCGGAGACCAGGAGGTCTCGCTCGGCGACCTCGAGCCCCTCCCCGTAGGTCAGGAGGTCCTCCATCACCGTGCCCAGCGTGGGCGAGAGCGAGGACAGCCCCAGCAGCCGTCCGACCGCGTCGGACGAGGTGATCACGCTGTTGGCACCCGACTGCTTCATCAGCGGTGCGTTCTCGTGCTCGCGGACCGACGCGACGATGTAGGCGTTCGCGTTCAGCTGGCGGACCGTCAGGGTGGACAGCACGTTGGAGTCGTCGCGGTCGGTGGTGATGATCACCTGGGTGGCCTCCTCGACTCCCGCCCGCTGCAGGACCCCACTGCGGGTCGCGTCGCCGGTGACGACCGCCAGGCCGTCGGCGTGGGCGTCCGAGACCGCGGCGCCACCCTTGTCGACCACGACGATGGTCTCACGCGAGACACCGTTGTTGACCAGCGTCTCCGCGGCGCTGCGGCCCTTCGTGCCGTAGCCGACGATCACGACGTGGTCGCTCATGTGTTTCCTCCAGCGGGCGATGCGGAACAGGCGCCGGCCCTGCGTGGCCGCGACCTCGAGAGTGGTCCCGATCAGCAGGACCAGGAAAGCCACGCGCAACGGCGTCACCACGAACGCGTTCACCAGGCGCGCTGACTCGCTGACCGGGGCGATGTCGCCGTACCCGGTCGTGCTCAGCGTGACCGTCGAGTAGTAGATCGAGTCGATCAGGTCCAGACCGCCACCCGGGTCGTTGGAGTCGACGTAGCCGCCACGGTCGATCCAGACCAGCACGACGGTGAGGACGACGATGCCGATGCCGAGGGCGATCCGCTGGGCCAGCGCGCGCCAGATGGTGTTGCCCCGATCGGGGAGGACGACGTACCCGTGGCGGGACTGCTCGTGACGCTCCTGGTCGTCGGGCACCCGCCGAATCTAGTCGGACTCCCCCGCGCCGTCGCCGCGCGGGCGCGGGTGTCGCGGCTGCTCTCGGAGCTCGGTGCGGGCTCGGGCCGTCTGCTGCTGGGGGAAGACGGTGTCGAACGCCGCGTTCAGGGCCGCGCCGACCAGCACCGCGATCGAGAGGATGTAGAGCCAGAGCAGGACCCCGATCGGCGCCGCGAGCGGACCGTAGATCGAGCGGGAGTCGGCTGCGGTGACGGTGAGGAACTCGCGCAGCAGGAAGCTGCCGGCGATCCACACCGCGAGGGCGAACGCCGCGCCCGGGAGGTTGATCCGCCACCGCGTCCGCACCGGGATCGACACGTGGTAGAGCGTCGCCAGGAAGCAGATGCACACCACCAGCACCGTCGGCCAGTAGAACCCGATGAGCACGTCGGCCCGGTGCGGCAGCCAGTGCCGGACCAGCCGGGGCCCGGCCACCACCAGTGGCAGCGCGACGACCCCGGTGACGATCGCGAGCAGGTAGAGGCTGAAGGACAGCGCCCGGGTCTTGACGATCCCGCGGTGCCCGCTCAGCCCGTGCATGATCGTGATGGTGTCGACGAACACGTGCATCGCCCGTGACCCCGACCAGAGCGCCAGCACGAACCCGACCGAGATCACGTCGAACCGTCCGCCCTTCAGGACGTCGTCGATCGTCGGCTGGATGACCTTGTCGACCGCGGTGTCGGTGAGGAAGCGGGCGGCGAGGTCCACGATCGCGTTGCGGACGTGCTCGACCTGGTCGGGGCTGAACGACTGGGTCACGTAGCCGATCGCGCCGGCCAGCGCGAAGATCAGCGGCGGCACCGACAGCACGGTGAAGAACGCCGCCTCCGCGGCCAGCCCGGTCACCCGGTAGCGCATCGACGATCCGACCGTGGAGACCGCGAGCCGCCAGGTGGTGTCGCGCGCCCGGAGAGTCCAGGAGGGCCAGGTGAACCCGGAGCGGCCCGCGGCGTCAGCGGGCCGCGGCGGCTCCGGACCCGGCATGGTGTCTACGGTAACCACATGAGCAGCCGCAACCGGGCAGCCGCAAACCAGTCCCCGCCGCTCGTCGGTCACAACGTGATCACCTCCGACCGAGCGCTGGCCGAGGCCGTCACGCGGCACGCCGGCGCCGTGGTCGTCGACGACCTCGTCGAGCTGGGCGCTGCAGCCGGCACGGCCGAGGCACGCGAGCACGGCCGGCTGGCCAACCGGCACGAGCCCGAGCTCACGACGTACGACCGCTTTGGGAACCGGATCGACGAGGTGGTGTTCCATCCCTCCTGGCACTGGCTGATGGGGCGTGCTGTGGGATTCGGGCTCCAGGCCGCGCCCTGGGAGCAGCAGGCCGAGGGGTCGACGACCGCGCACGTACGCCGGGCGGCCGGGTTCATGGCGTGGTCGCACACCGACCCGGCCCACGGCTGCCCCATCTCGATGACCTACGCCGCGGTCCCGGCCCTGCGGGTCGACGAGCGGCTCGCCAAGGAGTGGACGCCGGCGCTCGCCGCGACGGCGTACGACCCGGGCATCCGGCCGGTGGCGGAGAAGGGCGGCGCCCTGGCCGGGATGGGGATGACCGAGAAGCAGGGCGGCTCCGACGTCCGCGCCAACGTCACCGAGGCCCGGCCGACGTCGACCGAGGGCGAGTACACGCTCCACGGCCACAAGTGGTTCACGTCCGCGCCCATGAACGACGTGTTCCTGATGCTCGCCCAGGCTCCCGACGGACTCACCTGCTTCGTCGTGCCCCGGGCTCTGCCGGACGGCTCGCGGAACGCCCTCGACATCGTCCGGCTCAAGGACAAGCTCGGCAACCGCGCGAACGCCTCGGCCGAGCTCGAGCTGGACGGGACCGTCGCGATGCGGCTCGGCGACGAGGGCCGCGGGGTCCGCACGATCATCGAGATGGTCGCCGCCACCCGACTCGACTGCGTGCTCGGCTCCACCGCGCTGATGCGGCACAGCCTCAACGAAGCGGCGTGGCACGTCGCGCACCGGTCGGCGTTCGGCGGGCTGCTCGTCGACAAGCCGCTGATGCAGAACGTCGTCGCCGACCTCCAGGTCGAGGTCGAGGCGGCGACCGCGCTGGCGGTGCGGCTGGCCGCCGCTGTCGACGCCTCCGACGATCCTCACGAGGCGGCCCTGCGACGAATCGCGCTGCCGCTGGCGAAGTTCTGGGTCTGCAAGCGCACGCCCGGCTTCGTGGCCGAGGCGCTCGAGTGTCTCGGCGGCAACGGGTACGTCGAGGACTCCGGGCTGCCCCTCCGGTACCGGGAGGCGCCGCTGAACTCGGTGTGGGAGGGCTCCGGCAACGTCAACGCGCTGGACGTCCTGCGGGCCCTCGGCCGCGAGCCGGAGGTGCTCAGCGCCTGGATCACCGAGGTGGGCCAGGCCCGCGGCGGCGACGAGCGGCTCGACCGCGCGGTCGAGGAGACTCTCGGCCTGCTCGGCGACGCCGGGGCGGCCGAGGTCGGCGCCCGACGACTGGCCGGCCGGATGGCCGCCTGCCTCCAGGGCTCTCTGCTGGTGCGGTTCGCGCCGGCCGAGGTGTCCGACGCGTTCTGCTCCTCCCGGCTCGGCACGACGTACGACGGCACCTACGGCACGCTGACCGCACCGGTGTCCGACCTGCGCGCGATCGTCGACCGGGCCACCCCGGTGCCGGCATGAGCGTCGCCTTCGAGGGCCCCTGGCACGTCCACTACGGCCAGCTCTACGTCGAGTCCGCGACCGGCGGGCAGCAGGAGGACATGGCCGACCACTTCGTCGAGCAGGCCAACGGGCTCCTCGGTGCCGCGGTGCCTGGCGCGCTCTTCCTGATGACCGGCTTGCACACCGGACCTGTCGGGCTCCGGGTCGAGGTGCTGGAGAGTGAGCCGGAGGACGACGACTTCTGGGACGACGTCGTGGAGGCGTCGTTCACCGCTGACCTGCCGGTCACCGTCGTGGGCTGGGGCGGGGAGACCTACCAGCCGCTCGACCTCGCCGGCGGCAGCTACCGCGTGCGCTGGTCGGCCAACGAGATGGACGCCGGACGGGACCAGGACACCGTGCTCGATGACGAGGAGATCATCGACCGGTACCTGCTCCAGCTCTGGCCGGCAGATCCGGCGCCGGACGAGGTGGTCAGGCAGGCGTCGGAGTGCGCGGCGTACTGGCACGCGTGGGCCCGCGAGCAGCGCTGAGACTCACGCCAGGTCGAGGCCCGGGTAGAGCGGGTGGGCGTCCAGCATCTCGGCGCTGGCCGCCTTGACCCGGTCGGCGACCCCGTCGCCCAGCACGTACGTCGCCTTCGACGGTCCGCCGGCCTTCGTCGTGCCGGGCTGGGTGTTCGAGAGCACCTCGACCATGAGCTCGGCGACCTTGTCGAACTCGGCCGCGCCGAACCCGCGGGTGGTGAGCGCCGGCGTACCGAGCCGGATGCCCGAGGTGTACCAGGCTCCGTTCGGGTCGGCCGGGACGGAGTTGCGGTTGGTGACCACGCCCGCGTCGAGCAGGGCCGACTCCGCCTGGCGGCCGGTGAGGCCGAACGAGGACACGTCGAGCAGCACGATGTGGTTGTCGGTGCCGCCGGTCACCAGCGTCGCGCCGCGCTTCAGGAAGCCCTCGGCCAGCGCCTTCGCGTTGTCCGCGATCGACTGGGCGTAGGTGCGGAACGCCGGCTGCCGCGCCTCGGCGAGGGCCACCGCCTTGGCGGCCATGATGTGCGAGAGCGGACCGCCCAGCACCATCGGGCAGCCGCGGTCGACGTCGGCCGCGAACTCCTCCTGGGCCAGCACGAGCCCGCCCCGAGGTCCGCGCAGCGACTTGTGGGTCGTGGTGGTGGTGACGTGCGCGTGGGGCACCGGGTCCTCGTCGCCGGTGAACACCTTGCCCGCGACCAGGCCGGCGAAGTGCGCCATGTCGACCATCAGCGTCGCGCCGACCTCGTCGGCGATCTCGCGCATCTTGGCGAAGTTCACCCGTCGGGGATACGCCGAGTAGCCGGCGACGATCACCAGCGGCTTGAAGTCCCTCGCCTTGGCGCGCACCACGTCGTAGTCGAGCAGCTGGGTCTCGGGGTCGGTGCCGTACTGCTGCTGGTGGAACATCTTGCCGCTGATGTTGGGCCGGAAGCCGTGCGTCAGGTGACCTCCGGCGTCCAGCGCCATGCCGAGCAGCCGCTGGTTGCCGAGCTCGTGCCGCAACGCCTCCCAGTCCGCCTCGCTCAGCTCGTTCACGTTCTTGGCACCGAGCTTCTCCAGCCCGGGGGTCTCGACGTGGTGGGCCAGGATCGACCAGAAGGCGACCAGGTTGGCGTCGATGCCGGAGTGCGGCTGGACGTACGCGTACGGCGCGCCGAACAGCTCGCGGGCGTGCTCGGCCGCGACGGACTCGACGGTGTCGACGTTCTGGCACCCGGCGTAGAAGCGGTGGCCTACCGTGCCCTCGGCGTACTTGTCGGAGAGCCACGTGCCCATCGTCAGCAGGACCGCCGGGGAGGCGTAGTTCTCGCTCGCGATCAGCTTCAACGACGCGCGCTGGTCGGCGAGCTCCTGCTTCGTCGCCTCGGCGATGCGGGGCTCCACCGTCGCGATCACCTCGAGGGCCGCGTCGTAGGCGGTGGAGGCGGTCTTGGCCAGGGTCTCGGCGTTCCCGATCGATGCAGCGTCGCTCATGGCCGCAGCCTAGGACCACCGAGCGCCCGGACGGGCCACCTGTCCGCGCGCAAATCCGGTCGTCTCACATTTCGGGCGGGCGTCTCAGTCCTCGGGATTCCGGTTTGTGGAACCCGGGTCCACTCCCTGAGACTCGAGCCATGATCACCGTCGCGTACGAGATGCACCTCGTGGTACGTCGCCACGTGGACCTCGGTCGCACGCGCAGCATGATCTGTTGGCCCGGCTGACCCCGCCACACTCCCCCCAGCCGTCTCAGCCGTCGAGTTCGCCCCCACCGTCGCGCGCGACTCCGGCTCCGGACCAGCCAAGGACCGACCGCCCATGCCAGACCTCCGCTTCTCCGCATCTCCCGCGACCCGGACCGAGATCCCGCGCACCAAGCGCGGCGAGGGCCAGTGGGCGCTCGGGTACACCGAGCCGCTGAACAAGAACGAGCAGTCAAAGAAGGACGACGACCCGCTCCACGTCCGCGACCGGATCCTGCACATCTACAGCGCGCGCGGGTTCGCCTCGATCGACCCCGCCGACCTCCGCGGCCGCTTCCGCTGGATGGGCCTGTACACGCAGCGTGCTCCGGGCTTCGACGGGGGCAAGACCGCGATGCTCGAGGAGGAGGAGCTCGACGACGAGTACTTCATGATGCGGGTGCGCTCCGACGGCAAGCTGCTAGGCCACGAGACGGTCCGCGCGCTCGGCTCCATCGGTGCCGACTTCGCCCGCGACACCGCCGACATCACCGACCGGGAGAACCTGCAGTACCACTGGATCCGGATCGAGGACGTGCCCGAGATCTGGCGACGACTCGAGGACGTCGGTCTCTCCACGCTCGAGGCGTGCGGCGACTCGCCGCGGGCGTTCCTGGGCTCCCCCGTGGCGGGCATCGCGGCCGACGAGATCATCGACGGCACCCCCGCGCTGCAGGAGATCGCCGCACGCGCGCTGGGCAACCCGGCGTACTCCAACCTGCCGCGGAAGTTCAAGACCGCCGTGACCGGGCATCCGAGCCACGACGTCGCGCCCGAGATCAACGACGTCTCCTTCGTCGGCACCGTGCACCCTGAGCTCGGCCCTGGCTTCGACCTGTGGGTCGGCGGCGGCTTGTCGACCAACCCGATGCTGGCGCAGAAGACCGGGGTCTGGATCCCGTTGGAGGAGGTCCCCGACGTCTGGGAGGGCGTCGTGTCGATCTTCCGCGACTACGGCTACCGCCGGCTGCGCAACCGCGCCCGGCTGAAGTTCCTGATGGCCGACTGGGGGCCGGAGAAGTTCCGCGACGTGCTCCAGAACGAGTACCTCAAGCGCGTCCTCCTCGACGGACCCGCGCCGCCGGCACCCAGCGCCCACCGGCGCGACC